>NZ_CP025198.1:2496634-2808713 GCF_003325455.1 Acidipropionibacterium virtanenii | reverse complement strand
ATGGGGCATCTGGGCTACCACGGCCAGGACATCGCCATGCTCGCCGAGATGCTCTCCTACCATCGCCTCGACCTGTCGGAGTCGATCTCGGAGGTGGTGCCCCTGGACGAGGTGCAGCGCGGTATCGAGGATCTGGAGCAGCACCGGAACAATCCGATCCGCATCCTGGTCCGGCCATGAGCCCCGCGGGCCTCGACGGATGTCATCCAGCATGGCGGCGTGCTTAAGCTGGATGTGTGAACCGGCACGAGTTCTTCCAGACCAGCCTCATCTCCTCGCTCATGGACGGCGTCTACGAGGATGAGATGTCCATCGGCGAGCTGCTCTCCCACGGCTCCTTCGGCATCGGGACCTTCAACGCCCTGGACGGGGAGATGATCATCCTCGACGGGAGGTGCTTCCAGCTGCGCTCCGACGGCACCACCCGGCCGGCGGCGATGAGCCAGTTCACGCCCTATGCCACGGTGACGAACTTCGTCCCCTCGCACCGGTTGGAGATCACCCGCCCGCTGCACCGTCCCGACCTGTCGAAACTCATCGACGGGCTGCTTCCCAGCGCCAACTACATGTATGCGCTGCGGATCCGGGGGCATGTCGAGTGGGTCACGACGCGAACCGTCGTCGAACAGGCCAAGCCCTTCCGTCCGATGGTCCAGGCCACCGACGGGGAGGAGGTGGTGCGTCTCGAGGAGGTCGACGGCACCTTCGTGGGGTTCCGCACCCCGGTGTACCAGCAGGGCATCTCGGTGCCCGGCTGCCACGTCCACTTCATCGACGAGGGCCGGACCCACGGCGGTCACGTCGTCGATTTCGAGATCAGCTCGGGGTCGGTCGAGGTGTGCGTGGGCACGGACCTGCAGTTGAGGTTGCCGCTGACCACCGAGTTCGAACGGGCCGACCTGGCCCCCGAGGACTTGGCCGATCAGGTGGCGCGGACCGAGCACGCCCGGAGCTGACGACCGCAGATCGTCGCTCGGGAAGGCAGCGGCCGGACGCGGTCGCGGATCCGGACCGCAGCGGCCGGCCACGGTGGCAATCTCAAGTTCCACCAGAGCCGTCCGTCGAGGGGGCAGCGAGCGCCTGCGCGAGCGTGGGGGAGTCGTCTCCCCCTCTGTCAAAGCAACGCGATGACCTGGACGAGCATGATCTTGACCACTGTTCCCAGGGCGAACAGCGCCCCGTAGGCCGAATCGATCCGCTCGTCGTTGGCCAGGGAGTTGGCGTAGCCGAGGATGGCCGGCTGACCGACGAACCCGGCGAAGCCGCCGGCCGCCCGCTGCGCCGAGAGCCCCAGACGCCGGGCCGCCACCAGCAGGATGAGTCCGCCGAGGATCAGGGACACGGTGGAGACCACGACGATCCCCAACCCGTGCCAGCTGAGGGCCTGGGAGGTGAATGCCGGGCCCGAGGCCAGGCCGACGCAAGCCAGGAAGATCATCAGGCCGAGCTGGCGCAGGATGTTGTTGGTGGCGTGGGGCAGGTCCCAGCGCAGCGGCCCGGTGCGGTGTACCGCCCCGAGGATCATGCCCATCACCAACGGTCCGGCGGCGGCACCGAGCTCGAACTTCAGGCCGCCGGGCAGCGCCACCAGAATCGCGCCGAGGACCAGTCCCATGGCGGCCCCCAGTCCCAGGGACAGGGCGTCGACCTGGGAGACGCGGGCCTCGGAGTCGCCGAAGAGGTCGGCGGCGTCCGACAGCCGGTTGGCGGGCACCACGGCCAGCACCCGGTCGCCGGGCTGGAGGATGATGTCGTCATTGGCCAGCATGTCCAGATCGCCGCGGCGTACCCGGGTGACCTTGCCGTTGGTGCGTCCGCGCACGTCGATGTCTCCGAGCCGCCGCCCGATGAGCGCCGGGTTGGAGACCAGGAAGCGTCGGAAGTCCACCGTGTTGCGATCGTCGGTGAGGCGCTTCTTGGAGCGGTGGCCCAGGTGTTCGACGGCGCGTTCGACGTCGTCGGGATTGCCGACCACCAGCACCTGATCGCCGACGTGGAGGTCGTCGTCGGGGGTGGCCAGCTGCATCTCGCCCTCGCGCAGCAGATAGGAGATGCGGATCTGGTCGTCGGTGAACCCGGGGGTGGCGCGGATCGACGTCTCCCGGTCGACGACGGTGGACACCGCCGTGAGGCCGGCCTCGGCCATCGAGGTGTTGTCCTTGGTGGCCGGCCACTTCCTGCCGGCCACGAAGGACACCATGATCATCGCCACGATGACGCCGACCGGGTAGGAGATGGCGTAGCCCACCAGCGTGTCGCCGGCCCCCTGGGTGGCCTCCTGGGCGGCGTCGATGGCCGGGGAGGTGAGAACGCCGGCGTAGAGCCCGGCGACGTGGGGGGAGGTGAGGCCGAAGAGGCGGCCGAGTCCCAGGGCGGCGGCGGCCATCGCGGCCAGCCCGACGACCCCTGCGACCATGAGCGACCACTGCCGTTTGAGGTCGGAGATGAAGGTCGCGCCCGCCGCGAGGCCCACCGTGTAGCAGAAGAGCACGACGCCCAGGGCCTTGATGCTGCCGAGTCCCTGGCCCAGCCTCGGGTCGAGTGCCCCCACCACCAGGCCCATGAACAGGGCGCCGGCGGCTCCGAACCGCAGGGGTCCGAATCTGATCTGGCCCAGCAGCGCTCCCAGAGCGAGCACCACCAGGATGGTGACGAGTTGGTGAGCTGCCAGGAAGTCCAGCACAATGCTCATCGCGATCTCAGTCCTTCCGGTCCGTTGCGGCTTCACGTCGGCGCCGGGGGAGCCGAGACAGCGCCCAGCCGGCGATGAGGATGATGAGCCAGACCGGTCCGACGCCCACCGCGATCTGGTAGGCCGGGTTTCCCGACAGGATCATCAGCACGACGATAACGGCCATGAATGCCAGGACGAGCCAGTTCGTCACGGGCGCGCCGGGCATCCGGAAGCGCAGCGCCGCCGCGGCGTCGGCGTCCATCCTCCGGCGGAACAGCAGCTGGGTGATGACGACCATCCCCCAGTTGATGAAAGCGGCGATCAGTGCGATCGACATGACGTAGGAGAAGGCCTGGGAAGGCAGCACGGCGGTGAGCACCACGGCGATGGCGGTGACGACGCTGGAGGCGATGATGCCGACCCATGGGGAGCCGTGCCGGCTCACCCTGCCGAGGATCTTCGGGGCGTTGCCCTGGTGAGCCAGGGAGAAGAGCATCCGGCCGTTGGAGTACAGGCCCGAGTTGTAGGTCGACGCGGCGGCGGTGAGGACGACGACGTTGAGGATGGCGGCGGCTCCGGGGATCCCGACCTGGTCGAAGATCTGGACGAAGGGGCTCGCCTTGCCGTCGATCCTCGTCCACGGCGTCAGCGAGACGATGACGAGGATCGCGCCGACGTAGAAGATGAGGATCCGATAGACCACCTGGTTGATGGCCCTGGGGATGGAGCGCTGCGGATCCTCTGCCTCGCCGGCGGTGATGCCGATGAGCTCGACCCCGCCGAAGGAGAACATCACGACGACCAGGCCGGTCATCACTCCGTGCAGTCCGTTGGGCATGAATCCGCCGTGGGCCCACAGGTTGGTGAGGCCGGTGGCCGGATGCCCGCCGGCGCCGAAGAACATGATCCACAGGCCGAGGGCGATCATCGCGAGGATGGCGACCACCTTGATGATGGCGAACCAGAACTCGAACTCCCCGTATGCGCGCACGTGGAGCAGGTTGATGGCAGTGATGAGGATCAGGACCACGGCCGCGGTGACCCACTGGGGAACGTCCGGGAACCAGTAGTTGATGTAGATGCCCACCACCGACAGCTCGGCCATCGACACGGCGATGTAGTTGAACCAGTAGTTCCAGCCCGACACGAAGCCCGCGAGATCTCCCCAGTAGTCGTGGGCGTACTCGGAGAAGGCGCCGGAGGTCGGGTTGTGGACGCTCATCTCGCCCAGGGCCCGCATCACCAGGTAGATGACGATGCCGCCGATCAGGTAGCTGACGATGACGGCCGGTCCGGCGGCCGAGATGGAGTCGGAGGCGCCGTAGAACAGCCCGGTGCCGATCGCCCCGCCCAACGCGATGAGCTGGATGTGGCGGTTGTGCAGGCCCCGGCGCAGGGCGATCGGAGACTCGTCCTTCGGATTCTCGGTAGGCGCCCCGTCTGTTCGGGGCGCTGTATCGGTGGGGGGCTGGGGTTGACTCACTCCCCGCATCCTAGATACCGGCGAGCGGGACGACTCGGGTGGTCGGGGAGTGGCCATGATGGTGAGGTGCGCCGAAGATGTGCTCCCCCGGGTTCACCTGCTCCATCTGTCCTGCTCATCCAGCGGTCCGTGCGACGACGCTCCAGGGTTCGCACGCCGCTCCAGGTATTACAAGGAGCGGCGTGCGAACCCTGGAGGATCGTGGGGATCACTCCCCGGCCAGGGCGACCGCCGGGCTGATGCGGGCGGCATGGCGTCCCGGAATCACCGAGGCCAGCCAGCCGGCCGCCAGTGCGACGACGGTCACCGCGGCCAGCTGGGCCCAGGGAATGGAGATGTGCATCGTCGCGGTTCCCTCGCTGCCCAGCAGGGCGTAGGCGCCGGCGATGCCGTAGGCCGAGCCGAGTACCAGTCCGACGATGACGGCGGCCACCGATTCCTGGACGGCCTCGTGGCCGAACATCGCGCGGATCTGACGCCGGGTCAGTCCCAGCGCCCTCAGCAGGCCGATCTCGCGGGTACGTTCCAGCACCGACAGCCCCAGGGTGTTGGCCACTCCCACCAGGGCGATGACCACCGAGATCGCCAGCAGCCCGATCACCAGCACCATCATGATGGTGACGATCTGCTGCACCTGCGCCCGCTCGTCTGCGGCCGAGTTGATGCTGGCGCCCGGGTAGGGGGCCAGCGCGGTGGTCAGCGCCGAGGTGACGTCGGAGGCCTCGGTGCCCTGCGCGTAGCGCACCAGCGCCTGATGGGGCTGCGCACCGGGGGACACCTTCTCCAGCGTGGTGGAGGTCAGCATCACCTGGCCGAGCGACGCGTCCGCCCCCTCCGGCACCACCGCGGTGAGGGTGAGGGTGCGCCCGCCGGACTTCAGCGTGACGCGGTCACTGGACCTCACCCCGGAGGCCTGGACCAGCGCGTGGCGGTCGTCCAGACCCTTCAGCGGGGCGGTGTCGCGGAAGGTGCTGCGGGCCTGGGGGCCGTAGCCCAGCCCGGTCACCTCGGTGCTGCGGTCGTCGTGGCCCTCGACGCCCAGGGTGAGCGCCGCCTGCGGGACGGCGCCGGCGGAGGCGACCCCCTCGGTGCGGGAGATCGCCTTGACCATGGCGGGGGTCACGGGCTGCGAGCTGGTCACCGAGGCGTCGAAGGGGAACTCCTTGTCCAGGGCCGCGTTGATGGTCGACTGGCCGCAGGCCGCGCCCACGGCGGTCATCACGATGAGGGTGACGCCGACCAGCAGGGCCGAGACCGTGGCTGCGGCACGGCCCGGATTGCGCCGGGCGTTCTCGGCCGCCAGGTCGGCGGGCACCCCTCCGACCCGCCCGGCAGCCCGGCCGATGACGCGGGCCAGCCTGGGGATGAGGATCACGGCGAGCACCAGGACACCGGCGAAGTTCATCAGTCCGCCGGCGATCCCGGCCAGAAGGGCCGGCGTCATCGAGTCGGCGCCTACGGCCGCCCAGGCCAGCAGCGCCGCCCCGGCGGCGAAGAGCACCAGGCCGATCACCAGCCGGACTCGACCGATCCGCCGGGTCGGTTCGGCGATCACCGGGGACAGGGCGGCGACGGGCGGCACCCGGGTGGCGCGCCGGGCCGGGGGAAGGGCCGCTAGCAGGGTGACGAGCGTGCCGGCCGCCAGCGGGACGATGATCGAGGCCGCCGACACCGAGATCCAGTTGGCGAGCGGGATGTTCGTCGAGTCACCGGCCACTGAGATGATGAGTTGGGCCAGTCCGGCGCCGGCGATCACGCCGAGCACCGATCCTGTCAGGCCGACCTCCAGTGCGTCTCCCATCACCGAGCGGCGCACCTGGGCGCGGGTGGCGCCCACGCAGCGGGCCAGCGCCATGGTGCGGGTGCGCTGGGCCACCAGGATGCCGAAGGTGTTGACGATGACGATCGCCCCGACGGCCAGCGCGATGACGGCGAAGGCCGTCATGAACCCGGTCATCGCCCCCGATCCGGCCATTGCCCGGTCGGTGAGGACGTCGCGCTGGGCGTCGGCGGTGCGTACGGTGATGCCCTTGTGGTCCAGGCCGGGGACGGCGCGCACGGAGGCCGCGACGGCGTCCTGCCCGCCTGAACCGGAGACGTAGATGGTGTCGTAGCCCTGCTCGCCGCGCAGTGTCATGAGGGTTGCGGCGTCCAGATAGACCTGCTGGTCGTTGTTCGTGGAGACGCGCGGGCCGGGGGAGATCACCCCGACGACCGTGACCCGGCGGGCCGGGGCGTCATCACTGAATCCCGACAGGTTGATCTTCTGACCGATCTTCACCCCGGAGTCGGTGGTCAGCGGGTTGATGGCCACCTCGCCGGCGTTGTTGGGCAGCCGGCCCGAGGCGAGACTCGTGCCGTGGCTCAGGGGCGGGGTGAGGTGCGCCTCGATCGTCGAGGCCCGGTCGGTGCGCTGCAGGGTGGTGGAGATGGCCGGTTCGACGGCGTCGACACCGGAACGAGCCTTGATCCGGGAGAGCGCCGAGGTCGGGATGGTGGTGGAGTCGTCCGCGCTGACCACGGCGTCGGCCCCGTCGACCGAGGCGGAGGTCTGGGCGACTATGGAGCTCTTGATGGTGGCCGACATGATGAGGGTGGCGGCAAGGAAGGCGATACCCAGGATGACGGCCAGCAGGGTGGGGACGAGTCTGCGGCGTTCGTGAATCATCTCAGGCCTCCTGATCGGAGTGGGTGGCGGCGCGGGCGGGGATGCCAGCGCGCACCGAGCGCCAGCGGTCCTCGTCGATTCGGCCGTCTTTCAACGTGACGACACGATCGGCGTAGCCGGCGGCGTGGTGATCGTGGGTGACCATCACCACGGTCTGGCCCAGATCGTCGACGCAGTTGCGCAGGAAACCGAGCAGGTCGTCGCTGGCCTCCGAGTCCAGGGCGCCGGTGGGTTCGTCGGCGACGATGACGTCGGGTCGGGTGATGAGAGCCCGTGCCACCGCGACGCGCTGCTGCTGACCGCCCGACAATTCGGAGGGGCGGTGGTCCAGGCGGTCGTCGATGCCGAGCAGGTGGGCGACCCGGTCGAACCACTGGCGGTCGACCCTGCGCCTCGACAGCTTCAGCGGCAGCAGGATGTTCTTCTCGGCGTCCAGGGTCGGCATCAGATTGAAGGACTGGAAGATGAAGCCGACGTGATCGCGGCGCAGCCGGGTGAGGTCGTCGTCGCTCAGCGCGGTGATCTCGGTGCCGCCGATCCACACCTGCCCCGAGGTGGGGGCGTCGAGTCCGGTGATGCAGTGCAGCAGGGTGGATTTCCCGGAGCCCGAGGCTCCCATGATGGCGGTGAAATGGCCGGCCGGCAGCTCCAGGCTCACCGAGTCCAGCGCCCGGACGAGCGTGGCGTCGGCGCCATAGGTCTTGGTGAGGTCGGCGGCGCGCACGGCCGCGTTCCGTGACATCTCCCCGGCGGGCGGGGCCGCCGGGTCGGCGGGAAGGGTGCGGGTCTGTGACATCGGATGCCTCCTGAGGACTGGAATCAACGTCCTCGACGCTACGAAGCCGCCACGTCGTCGCGGATCATGCCGACGGACGGTTCCGGGCCTCCTCCCGCGGGAGGATCCGCCGAAGTCGATCCGTCTGGGAATGGATCGTTCGTGTCGGATGCTGAAGATCGGTGGTGTTGTGAAGGACACTGGAGAGGTACTGATCATTCGTGCCATGCGGGCACGGCCTCGGTACACGCGAAGGTTGAGGTGGAGAGACGGATGAGCGATCTGACGCCGGAACAACTCGACGAGATCACAGCGGACTTCGAGGCCGGATGGTCCGAGCACCGTCTGGACGCCGCCGAGGTCCGGTGGGGCCCGGGGTTCGCGCATGTTCTTCCTGACGACGTCCGGCAGGCTTTGCATCGGAGGGCGCTCGACGAAGGGTTGACCGACGCCGAACTGATCGAGCGAGCGGTCAGGGCGTATCTCGCCGCCTGAGAGCGGCGCTTGTCCACCAGCACACGAGAGATCCGATGAGGGCCCCGGCGGTGTTCGCGACGACGTCGCGCGGATCGGCGACCCGGTGGGGCAGGAAGAGTCCCTGAATCGTCTCGATGAACACGGTGGCCACCAGCCCCACCACCACATTGCGCGGCACCGACCGGCGCCACCACCAGGCCACGGCCCCGACCGGTACGAACATGACGATGTTGGCGGTGAACTCCAGCGGCGGCGCCAGGCCGGGCCCGGCCCCCGGATCCGGGGTGAAGACGATGACGCCGATCACCGCCGCCAGCGCGCATGTGCAGGCCAGCCGGAGCCCCCTGCTGCGCCATGCCCGCCAGTCCGCGACGCGGGCCGCCAGGCGTCTCACCGGCCGGGCCTCACCAGGCCGGCGTCGTAGGCGGTGATGACCATCTGCACCCGGTCGCGCAGCCCCAGTTTGGTGAGGATGTGGCCGATGTGGGTCTTGACGGTGGTCTCGGCCAGGAAGAGCTTCCCGGCGATCTCAGTGTTGGTGAGCCCTTGGCCCACGCACACCAGCACCTCGCGCTCCCGGTCGGATAGCGCGGCGATGAGTTTCGGGTCGGTGGGTGCTTGGGCAGCCGAGTCGTGTGGGAGGAACCGTTCCAGCAGCCGGCGGGTGGCCGACGGGGCGACCACGGCGTCCCCGGAGCTCACTGCGCGGATGCCGGCCAGCAGTTCGGCCGGCCCGGCGTCCTTCAGCAGGAAGCCGCCCGCCCCGGCGCGAAGCGCGGCATGGACGTACTCGTCCAGATCGAAGGTGGTGAGCACCAGCACCCGGACCGCGGGGTCGGCCTCGATGATGGTGCGGGTGGCCTCCAGGCCGTCCATCCGCGGCATCCGGATGTCCATCAGGACGATGTCGGGGTGCAGCTCGGCGGTCAGCCGCACGGCTTCAGCGCCGTCGCCGGCCTCGCCGACCACCGTCATGTCGGGCTGGGCGTCCAGCACCATCCGGAAGCCGACGCGCACCATCTCCTGGTCGTCGGCGAGCAGCAGGCGGATGGGGTGGTCGGCGGTCACGGTGTCGTCTCCTCGGTGGTGGTCATGGGTTCGTCGGGTTGAGGCCCGGCGGCCAGTGGTGGGGATCAGTGCTCGACGGGAATCACCGCACGCACCTGGAAGCCGCCGTCGAGACGGTCCCTGGCCTCCAGGGTGCCGCCCCATGCGGCCACCCTCTCACGCATCCCCACGAGCCCGTGCCCGGCCCCGTCGTCGGCGGCGCCCTCTGTGCCGCGGCCGTCGTCGACCACCAGGATCTCCACGGATTCCGGGCCGTGGGTGATGGTCACTGCGGCCGTGGCTGCCGGCCCGGCGTGCTTGAGGGTGTTGGTCAGCGATTCCTGGACGACGCGGTACGCGGCCAGGTCCGCCCCTTCGGGCAGCGGCGGGTGGGAGTCCGGGTCACCGACGACCTCCAGGGTCACGGGGAGCGCCCGGCGGGTCTCGGCGATGAGCTCGGGCAGTTCCGCCAGCCCCTGCGAGGGGGCCAGCTCGGCCGGTTCGTCGGAGTCGTCGCGCAGCACCCCGACCAGTCGGCGGGTCTCGGTGAGGGCCCGCCGCGCGGTCTCGGCGACGGTGTCCAGAGCCCTGCCGGAGGCTTCCAGGCGGGTGGCGGCGTCGCCGGCCTCCTCATGGTGGGCCAGGTAGGCCCCGCCGTCGGCCTGCACCACGATCACCGACAGGGAGTGGGCGACGATGTCGTGCATCTCGCGGGCGATCCGGGTGCGCTCCTCCTGGGTGGCCAGGCGCACCCGCTGGTCGCGCTCGCGTTCCAGGTCCTCGGCGCGACGGCGGAGCTGGTCGATGTTGAGGCGGCGCTCCCGGGCGAAGCGGCCGGCGTACCAGGCCATCAGCACGATGACCGCGCAGACGATGGTCTCAGTCATGATGCTGAAGATCGCGGTCCGCATGCTGTGACGAGTGAGAAACCCGTCATCGAGGGTCCAGAACAGTCCGGCCGCGACGCTGCCGGCCAGGGCGAGCCACAACCACCACTTGGCGCGTCTGGGCTGTCCGTAGGCGACGACGGCATAGATGACGATGGGGACGCAGAGATCCCCGCTGATGGGGCCTGGCCAGACCGCCAGCTGAATCAAACAGGCCAGGGCCACACCGCCGGCTGCAACATCTGGTCGGGTGCGTCGCCAGATCAACGGCATGGTGAACAGGAGGGACCAGAGGAAGTGTGGCAGGGTCGTCGCGGTAGCCATCGTCCCGGCAGCTGCCGGAGGCCACAGGATGCACGCGAGGACGGCGTCCCACACCATGGGGTGCCGGGTGAACCAGCCGTGTATCCCTCGAATGCTCACATGCCGAGCCTACGGAGCCCGGACGGTTCGGGCATCCTCCCCCGGTCGGAGCGTCATGGGGAAGTAGCGGGGGATTCTCTGGGGACGGCGAAGGGGCCCGTCGGTGTGACGGGCCCCTTCGCGATACTGGGATACGGATGCGTCTCGGCTCAAAGAGCCGCAGGCGTGAGACTCACCGTTGCGTCTCAGCATGGATCGACGGCCGTGCGCCGCCGCGGGTCAGTTGAGCTCGGAGAGCATCGACCTCCAGGCCAGGGTGATGCCGGCGCCGGCGGTCATGAGCCCGGCGGCGATGACGATGACGGGGGAGGAGGTCGCGATGCCGGTGATGGCCAGCACCAGGGAGACAGCCATCAGGATGACGGCGACGGCCTTGACGTTGAAGCTGGAGACCTCGGCGCGGTTGGTGGCCAGGATCGGGGTGTTGAGAGAGATGGCGGTCATGTGAGTGCCTGCTTCCATGAACTGGTGCCAGACACGACGAAGCGGCCGCGCCCGGCACGGCTTCGTGCGTCCCCCGGTTCCCCGGAGGTATCAGGCCGTTTGACCTGACATGAAGAACTATACGCACCTTCCGGGCGCCGGGTGAAACGCGGCACGGGAGGCGTGCGAATCTGTGCAGCGGTGCGGGTAGATGACTGGCCGAAGGTGCGGCACGGCCTCTGCAGAGGCCTCAACGTGGGCCCTGTGACAAGGGATGATGCAGGGACGTCCGATGCCTAGCCGAGGACCGGCGGAATTATTCCCGCGGGACGGGGCGGGAGTCTTCGCCCGCAGCGCACGGATTGTCCGGACAATTGTTCTCTGGAGGTGTCAATCGGATAGTGAACCCTTCTGCGGGACTCACGGTCTCATCACGACGCCGGCACACCGGTCCGGCCTCATCCCGCAGTACCACCGAGGGTGCCGTCCTGATCCTCGGGCCGGGGCGGCCGCGGTCTGGGAAGTCCTACCCGGGTAGGTTTCCCGGGCAGAAAGCGGTCACTAGCGTTGACGCATATCGATTGAGCTTCAGTGGAGAAAGGAGACGTGAATGGATATGCAGATCTTGGAGACCGGTGACCTGTCCGCATGGGCGTCCGCCGGCATGCTACTACTCGCAGTTCTCGCGGTCGTGGGACTTGTCACGCTGTTCATCGCCGCGCTGGTGAGTGTGGCAAAGAGCCCACGGCTGATGGCGGGTGGAAAGCTGGTATGGATCGTGGTCGTGTTCTGCTTCCCATTCCTGGGGCCACTGGTGTGGTTTCTTTGGGGCCGGCACGTGCAGACCACAATGGACTAGTTCGGCAATGGTCTGATATTTCGACTTCTACGGACGGCCCCTACAGGCGGTCAGTGCCGCGGATCGGCCGAGCGGCTGCCGCCGGGAGTGCTCCGGGCGGAGCGCTCGCACTCGTGTTGTCGCACGTGGCGGGGCCTCGGCCCGGGGCGATGCGGTAGTTTGCGGTGCGTGAGCGACCTCGGCGATGTCGGAGCGGTGGACCGCGCCCTGCACAGGGATGGCGGCGGCCGCCGTCATCTCTGGAGGCTTCTGGGGCCCGGCTTCGTAGCCGCGGTGGCATACGTCGATCCCGGCAACGTGGCCGCCAACCTGTCGGCCGGCGCCGAGTTCGGCTACCTGCTGGTCTGGGTGCTGGTGGCCTCCAACGTCATGGCCATGCTCGTGCAGTATCTCTCCGCCAAGCTCGGCCTGGTCACCGGCCAGAGCCTGCCGCAGATCATCGGCGAACGGATCGAGCATCGATGGGCCCGGATCGCGTTCTGGGTCCAGGCCGAGCTGGTCGCCGCTGCCACCGATCTGGCCGAGGTGATCGGCGGGGCGATCGCCCTCAACCTGCTGTTCGATCTGCCGCTGCTGGCCGGGGGCGTCATCATCGGCGCCGTGTCCATGGGCCTGCTGGCCATCCCGTCGCGGCACAGCCAGCACGCCTTCGAGCTGGTCATCATCGGCATGCTGCTGGTGGTGACGATCGGATTCACCGCCGGCCTGTTCGTCTCCGGGGTGTCCTGGGGGGACGCCCTGGACGGGCTCGTCCCGCGCTTCGAGGGGCAACGGACGCTGGTCCTGGCCACCTCGATGCTCGGCGCCACGATCATGCCGCACGCCATCTACATGCACTCGGCCCTGGTCCGCGACCGCCACGGCTCCTCCGAGGATCCCGCGCGGACCCGCAGGCTGCTGTCGGTCACCCGGTGGGATGTCGGGCTGTCCCTGGCGATCGCCGGGTCGGTCAACATCGCCATGCTCCTGCTGGCCGCCTCCAGCCTCTTCGGCGTCCACGGGATCGACGGCATCCAGGCCGCCCATGCGGCCATCGGGCACGCCCTGGGACCGGTCGTCGCGCTGATCTTCGCGATCGGCCTGCTGGCATCCGGGCTGGCCTCCACATCGGTGGGCGCCTATGCCGGGGCCGAGATCATGAAGGGACTGCTGCACATCCGGGTGCCGCTGCTCACCCGCCGCCTCGTCACCCTCATCCCGGCTCTGGTCCTGCTGGCCACCCCGATCTCGCCCACCTGGGCGCTGGTGCTCTCCCAGGTGCTGCTGAGCATGGGACTGCCCTTCGCGATCGCACCGCTCACCAGGCTCACCAACGACCGCAACCTGATGGGCCGGTTCGTCAACGGCGCCCCGATGCGGGTCATCTCGTGGGCTGTCACCGGTCTCATCACGGTGCTCAATCTGGCGCTGATCTGGCTCACGCTGACCGGCGCCGGCTGAGCGCGCGGTTCTCAGCCGCTCGCGAACCGGGAGGTTCGCGCTCTGGCGCCGTGGCGATCAGGTGTGCGAGTGTCTGGGGGTGAGTGCGAATCCCGTTCCCCAGGTCTCCGACGTCGGTATCCGGCTGGCCGACGTCTTTCGCTGGCATCCCGCGGGAGTCGCGGTGCTCACCGCCGATGGGCCCACCCGGCCGGTCGGGATGACGGTCTCCTCGCTGACGTCGGTCTCGGTGGTTCCCCCGATGGTCAGCGTGTCGATGGCCAACTCCTCGACGACTCTGGCGGCCCTCCATGAGGGGGACCGGGCCGTCATCCACCCGCTCGACACCGGTCAGCAGGATCTGGCCGACAGCTTCGCCCGCCACGGCGTCTCGGCCACCGGCATCCAATGGCAGAGGTCGGCCGAGAACGCCCCTCAGCTCGACGTCGAGACGCCCCGGCTGCACGCGGTGGTCACTCGGATGGTCGACGTCGGCACGGCCACCGTCGTGGTGCTGACCGTGGAGAGGATCGAGGTCGGGAGGCGCGGCGCTGCGGCCCTGGTGAGGATGGGCCGGGGCTGGTACTCGGTGCCGCGCTGAACCCGTGTCCTCGGCGTCCTTTTCGTCGCCCGATGCCCTTTCCAATCCCGGCGCCCCTTCTAAATTCCTGTGTGGTTGCTTTGCGTCTCTAACTCGGCGTTGGCCCTCCTGCTAGAGGGCCAACGCCGAGTTAGAGACGCAAAGCAAATTCAAAGGTGGACTGCCGGGGGCGGCTGGGCCGAAGGGGACGGTCGGGTTGCGCGCACTCGGCTTGTCGGCCGGCAAGCTCGCGTAGGCTGGCAGTGTGCCTTGACGACGGGCGCGCAGCCTTTCGCCGGGGTACTCAGGTGGAAGGAGAACGTCATGAACACACAACAGTTGGATCGGATGCACTCGGCCCCTGGATTCATCGCGGCACTGGACCAGTCCGGAGGCAGCACTCCCAAGGCGCTCAGGGCCTACGGAATCGAGGAGGATGCCTACGGCGACGACAAGGACAAGATGTTCGACCTCGTCCATGAGATGAGGACCCGCATCATCACCAGTCCGTCGTTCACCGCGGCGCACATCCTGGCCGGCATCCTGTTCGAGCAGACCATGGACCGCGAGATCGAGGGCGTCCCCACGGCCGATTATCTGTGGGAGCGCAAGGGGATCGTCCCCATCCTCAAGATCGACAAGGGTCTGGAGGACGCCGCCGATCACGTCCGCGTCATGAAGCCCATCCCGGGCCTGGACGAGACCCTGGCCAGGGCTCGCGACGAGAAGCACATCTTCGGCACGAAGGCCCGCTCGGTCATTCTGGACGCCGACGAGGCCGGTATCGCCCGCAACGTCGATCAGCAGTTCGAGATCGGGGACCACGTCCGGGCCGCCGGCCTGGTGCCGATTCTGGAACCGGAGGTGGACATCCACGCCCCGAACAAGCAGCAGGCCGAGGACATCCTCCATTCACGGTTGCGCCGCAACATCGATGCCCTGCCCGATGACGCGCGGATCATGCTCAAGCTGACCCCGCCGACGACCGACGATTTCTATGCCGACTTCATCGCCGACCCGAAGGTGGTGAGAGTGGCCGCACTGTCGGGCGGGTACTCCAGACACGACGCCGATGAGATCCTGATGCGCAACCACGGGCTGATCGCCAGCTTCTCCCGGGCGCTGAGCGAGGGACTGAGCGTCGACCAGTCGGACGAGGACTTCGACGCCACCCTGGCGAGCTCGATCGCCGAGATCTACCAGGCATCGATCAGCTGAGTCAGCCGGGCGGGGGACAGGCGGCCGGGGTGTCGCTCGGGTAGGTTTTGCCACGTGACCGCTCAACTTTCTCCGATCGTGGTCTTCGACCTCGACGACACCCTGGCCCCCTCGAAGACGAGGCTGCCCGAAGCCATCGCCCGTGTGCTCGGCCGTCTGCTGAGCCGCACCCAGGTGTGCATCATCTCGGGCGGCCAGTTCGGCCAGTTCCGCAAGCAGGTCGTCGAGCCCCTCGAGGAGCTGGAGGTGAGCGGCCTGGACCGGCTGCACCTGATGCCTGCCTGCGGCACCCAGTACTACCGGCACATCGACGGCCAGTGGTCCCGGGTCTATTTCGAGGCCCTCACCGACGACGAGAAGCAGCGGGCCGAGGCGGCCGTGGAACGGTGCGCACGACGTCTGGGGTTGTGGGAGTCCCACACCTGGGGACCCCCGATCGAGGACCGGGACTCCCAGATCACCTTCTCCGCGCTGGGCCAGGAGGCCCCCGTCAAGGCCAAGCGATCCTGGGACCCGACCGGTGAGAAGAAGCTGGCGCTGCGCGAGGCGGTCGCGGCCGAGCTGCCCGACCTGGAGGTGCGCGCCGGAGGGTCGACGTCGGTGGACATCACCCGGATCGGCCGCGACAAGTCCTTCGGGATGAAGAAGCTGCTGGTGGCCACCGGGCTTTCCAAGCAGGATGTGCTGTTCTACGGCGACCGTCTCGACATCCACGGCAACGACTACCCGGTCAAGGCGATGGGCATCCCCTGCGTGGCGGTGCGCGACTGGCACGACACCGTGGAGCGCCTGGAGGAGATGCTCAGCGCCGATCCGGTGGCCTGAGGCGCAGCTGCGGCCTCCAAGCGGAATATCGCCGGCCCTCCTGCAGTTGAGTCTATGTCACTCAAGTTTGGCTTGACGTTCTGAGTCAAGCAACCATACTTGAGTCAGTAGAACTCAACCTTGCGAGGCATACATGGACACGAATCTCACCACGATGAGTCGCGACGCGGTCTCAGCCGCCTCGCGCCATGCACTGGCTCACGGCAACCCGTCCGTTGAGCCGTCACACCTTCTCCACGCCCTGTTCACCATTCCCGACAACACCGTCGGGCCTCTGGTCAAGGGCCTTGGAGTGGAGCCCGAGAAGATCGACCGGGTGGCCACCGAGGCGATGCGCAAACTGCCGTCGTCCTCGGGAGCATCGGTCTCCCAGCCCCAGCTCTCCGGTTCCTTCGCCCGGGTCATCGCCGACGCCCAGAACCGCGCCCAGCAGCTGGGCGACTCCTTCGTCGCCACCGAGCACCTGCTCATCTCGCTGACCACCGTCCCCAGCGACGTCCAGCCCGGCCTGTCCGCGCTCGGTCTCAAGGCCGATGCGCTGACCCGCGCCTTCAACGAGGCCCGTGGCGACCGCCGGGTCACCTCCGAGGAGTCCGAGGGCGGCGAGTCCGCCCTGGCCAAGTACTCCGTCGATCTCACCGAGCGGGCACGCGCCGGCAAGCTCGATCCGGTCATCGGACGCGACGCCGAGATCCGCAGGGTGGTGCAGGTCCTGGCCAGGCGCACCAAGAACAACCCCGTGCTGATCGGCGAGCCCGGCGTCGGCAAGACCGCCGTCGTCGAGGGTCTGGCCCAGCGCGTGGTCGCCGGAGACGTCCCCGACTCCCTCAAGGGACGCCGCGTCGTCTCCCTGGACCTGTCCTCGATGGTCGCCGGCGCCAAGTACCGCGGCGAGTTCGAGGAACGCCTCAAGGCCGTGCTGGGCGAGATCAAGGATGCCGAGGGGCAGATCATCACCTTCATCGACGAGCTGCACACCGTGGTCGGTGCCGGTGCGACCGGTGAGGGATCGATGGACGCCGGCAATATGCTCAAGCCGATGCTGGCCCGCGGCGAGCTGCGGATGATCGGCGCCACCACGCTGGACGAGTACCGCGAGCACATCGAGAAGGACCCGGCCTTCGAGCGCCGCTTCCAGCAGGTGCTGGTCGGCGAGCCCTCGGTGGAGGACACCATCGCCATCCTGCGCGGGCTGCGCGAACGCTACGAGGCCCACCACAAGGTCCGCATCACCGACGGCGCCCTGGTGGCCGCCGCATCCCTGTCCGACCGCTACATCAGCGCCCGGCAGCTCCCCGACAAGGCCATCGACCTGATCGATGAGGCCGCCTCGAGGCTGCGCATGGAGATCGACTCGTCGCCGGAGGAGATCGACACGCTGCGCCGCGAGGTGGACCGGATGAAGATGGAGATCTTCGCCATCGAGAAGGAGGAGGATCCGGCGTCCAAGCAGCGGCTGGCCCGCCTGCAGGGAGAGATGGCCGACAAGCAGGAGCAGCTGCGCGGCCTGGAGGCCCGCTGGCAGGCCGAGAAGGCCGGGCTGAACCGGGTCGGCGAGCTCAAGACGCAGATCGACGGCCTGCGCACCACCGCCGACAAGTTCCAGCGGGAGGGCGAGTTCGGCAAGGCCTCGGAGATCCTCTACGGCCAGATCCCTGGCCTGGAGAAGGAGATGGAGGCGGCCGCCGAGGCCGAGGAGGAGACCCCCCGGATGGTCTCGGAGGAGGTCGGCACCACCGACATCGCCGAGGTCGTCTCGGCCTGGACCGGCATCCCGGTCGGACGGATGATGCAGGGCGAGCAGGAGAAGCTGCTCAAGATGGAGTCGCGGATCCACGACCGCCTCATCGGCCAGGACAAGGCTGTGGCGACCGTCGCCGACGCCGTGCGCCGTTCCCGCGCCGGCATCTCGGACCCGAACCGTCCGACCGGATCCTTCCTCTTCCTGGGACCCACCGGCGTCGGCAAGACCGAGCTGGCGAAGTCCCTGGCCGAGTTCCTCTTCGACGACGAGACCTCGATGGTCCGCATCGACATGAGCGAGTACATGGAGAAGCACTCGGTATCCCGCCTGGTCGGCGCCCCTCCGGGCTACGTCGGCTACGAGGAGGGCGGCCAGCTCACCGAGGCGGTGCGGCGGCGTCCCTACTCGGTGATCCTGCTCGACGAGGTGGAGAAGGCTCATCGCGACGTCTTCAACATCCTGCTGCAGGTGCTCGATGACGGCCGCCTGACCGATGGCCAGGGCCGCACGGTGGACTTCCGCAACACCATCCTCATCCTCACCTCGAATCTGGGCTCCCAGTTCCTCTCGGACCAGAGCCTCGACGAGGCCGCCAGGCGCGACGCCGTGATGGGTGCGGTGCGCAACGCCTTCCGCCCCGAGTTCCTCAACCGGCTCGACGACATCGTCCTGTTCGATCCGCTCACCACCGCGGACCTCAGCCGGATCGTCGACACCAACCTGGACAAGCTCAACTCCCGGCTCGCAGAGCGCCGCATCACCGTCGAGCTCACCCAGGCCGCCAAGGACTGGCTGGCCATGACCGGCTACGACCCGGTCTACGGCGCCCGCCCGCTGCGTCGGCTGATCCAGACGACCGTCGAGGATCAACTCGCCCGGCGGATGCTGTCGGGCCAGACTGCCGAGGGCGACGTCGTCACCTTCGACGTGAGCGACAACTCCGACGGCCTGGAGATCGTGACCGCCGACCCGGCTGCGGTGGGCTGAGCGGGTGGCCCGCTGAGAATGTGTAGGAAGTGTGGGAAATGACGCCCACATTTCCTACACGACCTCGGCGGCCGTCTACTTGACCGCACCCTCCGTCATCCCGGCGATGAAGTGGCGCTGCAGGAAGACGTAGGCGATCACCACCGGCAGCGCCACGATCACCGCGCCGGCGGCGAGCAGCGTGAACCCCTGGGTGTACTGGCCCTGGAAGAAGGCCAGGCCCAGGGGTGCGGTGCGCAGGCTCTCCGAGCTGGCCATCACCAGCGGGATGAGGAACTCGTTCCACGTCCACATGAACTCCAGCACCACCAGGGTGAGGATCGACGGCTGGCCCACCGGCGCCACGATCCGCCACAGCGTCTGCCAGGAGCTGAGGCCGTCCAGGCGGGCGGCCTCCACCAGCTCCCGGCTCGAGGTGCGGAAGTAGGCGCGCAGCCAGAAGGTGCCGAAGGCGATCGACTGGGCGGTCTGGGGCAGCACGATCGCCCAGATGGTGTCGGTCATGTGCAGGGATCGCAGGTCGAAGTAGAGCGGCACCACGATGGCCTCCGAGGGCATCATCATGCCCAGCAGGAAGAGGTAGAAGACCGGCGTGGAGCCGCGGAACCGCATGGTCCCGAAGGCGTAGCCGGTCATGATCGACGCCGTGGTCGCCACCACGACCACGATCACTGACACGACGATGCTGGTGACCATCGAGCGGCCGAAGTGGCCCTGCGTCCAGGCGGTGGCGAAATTCGCCACGCCTCCCGGGGCGCCGGTGTCGTGGCCCAGGGCCGAGGAGAGAAGTGTCGCCAGGGGAGCGAGCGCGAAGAGCGCGAAGATCCCGAGGATGAGGTAGTTGACGAGGGTCTCGCTGCGACTGGTGCGCATCAGTCCTGCCTCCCGAGCCGCTGGATGCCCACCGAGATGACGAAGATGAGGGCGGTGAGCACGACGCCGATGGCCGCGGCGGTGCCCACATTCCCGAGTTCGAAGGCCCGGTGGTAGACCTCGTAGGAGGGCACCGAGGTCTGATTGCCGGGCCCTCCCTTGGTCATGATGTAGACCAGATCGAAGGTCTTGAGGGCCGCGATGACCGTCATGGTGAGCGCGACCGCCGTCTCGCCGCGCACCGAGGGCAGAGTGATCGCGAAGAACTCGCGCACCGGCCCGGCACCGTCGAGCCGGGCCGCCTCGTACTGGTCGCGGCCGATGCGCGACATTCCCGCCAGCATGAGGATCGTCACCAGCCCGATCTCGAACCACGTCCCCACGAACCCCACCGCCGGCAGTGACCACGTGTAGTCGCCGAGCCAGGCGCGTGCCAGGGCACCCAGCCCGATCCCCTGCAGAGCCTGATTGAGGGGCCCGTCGGGTTCGTAGATGTGGCGCCAGGCGACGCCGATCGCCACCATCGCGACCACCTGGGGCAGGAAGATGACGGTGCGGAAGAAGGACAGTCCCCGCACCTTCCCGTGGTTGATGACGGCGGCCAGGACGAGCCCGATCACCAACGGCAGCACCGCGAAGAAGACCATCAGCACCAGGGCGTGGCCGAAGGCGCCGCGCAGCGACACATCGGTGAAGACCTTCGCGTAATTTCCCAGCCCCGCCCAGGTGCCCAGGGTCAGCCCGTCCCAGTCGTAGAGCGAGATCTGGACCGAACGGATCAACGGATACAGCAGGAACAGCCCGTAGATGAGAAACCCGGGCAGGATGTAGAGCCACGCCACCCGGCGCGGCTCCCCGGGCGCGCCGTGGCCGCGGCGCGCCCGCCCGCTCAGGGGCGCGGTGGGCTGATCCGCCACCCTGTTCACCGTGTCCCCACTCTGATCATCTGCTCACCATCTCGTCGCCGGGGCTCACTTCGATGTGAAGTCGCCGTAGTCCTTCTGGATCGTCTGAGCCGTCTGGTCGACGGAGGCGCGCTTGGCCAGCAGGTCCTGGAGGGCCGCTCCCAGGGTGTCGCTCATCGTCGGGGTCGCCCAGTCGAGATAGGGCAGCAGGGCGTCGTTCTTCGTAGTGGTTCCGAAGGCGTCGAAGAGCTGCTTGCTGAGCGCGTCCGGGGCCTTCTGCTTGTCGGACTCGACGACGGGCAGGTTCCCGGTCTCGGCGATGACCTTCATGGCCTCGGAGCTGGTGATGTGGTTGATGAATGCGGCGGCGGCATCCGGGTTCTTGCACTTGCCGGTGATGGCGAAGGGGAGGCTCGTCGCGCCCGTGGTGTAGGAGACGCCCCCTGCCTTGGCCGGTGGCGGCAGGATGAATCCGACGTTGTCCTTCATGGCGGTGGTCAGGTCGGCGGCGAGCCACGTTCCGGCGATGAGGAAGACCCCCTTGCCCTTGCTGAACTGCTGCCAGGCCGGGTCGTATCCCAGGCCGTTGAAACCGGGGGTGAAATACCCCTTGGTCACCCTATTCCTGGAATTTCGTCAGGGCCTTCCTGTTGCCCTCGCTCGTCCAGCTGGCACCCGCGTCGCCGTAGCCGAGTTTGCGGGCGGCGGCGGGCTGCTCGTACTGGCCCTGGAGGACGCCCAGGATGTGGATGGCGGGCCACTTGTCGAGATTGCCGAAGGCCAGCGGCACCTCGCCGGAGCTCTTGGCCCTGGCGAGGGCGGCCTCGAACTCCTCCCAGGTCGAGGGGCTCTTGATGCCGAGCGAGGAGAGCTTGGACTTGTTGGTGTAGATCGCCACCACCTCGCCCATCTGGGGCAGGCCGTAGAGGGTGCCCGAGCCGAAGGTCTTCGCGTCGGCGGAGTAGGAGGCGGTGGCGCGCAGCGACTCGGAGTAGCGGTCGTTCCACTTGTACGCGGTGGCGTAGGAGTCCAGCGGGATGATGTATTTCGCCTTGACGAACTCGCCCATCTGGGACCGCGTGTTGTTGGCCTGGATGACGTCGGGGGCATCATTTCCCGACAGGGCCAGGCGCAATGTCTTCGTGAGATCGTCGAAAGACCGGGAGACGCGCTTGATGGTGATGTCCGGGTAGGCCTTCTGGAAGCTCGCGATGAGCTTGGTCAGCTCGGAGTTGCCGCCTCCGCGAACCTCCTGGTCCCACACCGTCAGCGTGGCCTTGCCGATCTTCGCCGGATCGATCGATACGGCACTCGGGGCGGTGGCGGAGCCGGTCGACGTGGACTGGCCCGATCCGGGGGCGCAGCCGGCCAGCAGGGCGAGTCCGGCGGACATGGTCAGGAAATCTCGGCGCTTCATCGCGTTCTCCTCGTGAGCATGGGCTTGTGGGTACGGGTCCGGTGGGTGTCTGGTGGGCAGGGGTTCAGGCGGGCAGGTTCCAGCCGATGGACGTCGGGGCGGGCAGGCGGGGCGGGGCGTCCAGCTCGCACTCGTCCAGGAAGGCGAATCGATCTGCGAGGTCCGGATCGGCCGCGGAGCCGGCGACGCCGCGCCACCAGGCTCCGATCTCGGCCCAGCCGGGGGCTCCCATCGATCCGGTGAGTCCGCGCACCGCCAGGCTGGAGCACAGGCAGGCCAGGTCGAGCCGGCGGTCCAGCGGCCAGCCGGCGAGGGTTCCCCAGACCAGGGCGGCGTCGAAGACGTCGCCCGCCCCGGTGGCGTCGACCACCTCCTCGGGAGGAACCGGCACGGCGGCGGCATGGATCTCGGTGCCGGCCGCCGAGTCGACGGCCCAGGCGCCGTCGAGGCCGTCGGTGACCACCACGAGCGGCACCCGTGCCGCCAGGGCGCGCGCGGCGTCGCGGGCGGTGGCGGTGCGGGTGAATCCCGTGGCCTCGGTGGCGTTCGGGGTGAAGAGGTCGCAGTGCCGAAGACCGTCGAGGACCGCAGGGTCCCAGCGCCCGGTCTCGTCGAAGCCGATGTCGGCCAGCACGACGGTGCCCGCGTCGTGGGCGTGCCGCACCCAGTCCGAGAGGCGGCCGGAGCTGCGGGTCTGGTCGGCACCGTGGAGCTGGTCGAGGTCGATGAGGGCGGCGCGGGGAGAGGGGACCGTGGTCAGACCGTCGTCCGTCGAGGGCCCGGCCGGGGGAGGAGTCTGATGGGTGACCATCCTGCGGTCGCCGTCGTGGGTCATGGAGACCGTGACCGGCGTCGTCCATCCCTCGTGGATCCGCGAGGCCGACAGATCGACGCCCTCCTGCTCCAGGGTCGACCAGCAGAACCGGCCCGCCATGTCGCGGCCCATCTCGGTGACCAGGGCGGTGCGCAGCCCCAGCCGGGCGGAGGCGATCGCCAGGTTCGCGACACCGCCGGGGGCCGTGGCCATCCGCCGCACCCGGATCTCCTCGCCGTTGCCGGGGATCCTGGGCAGGCCGGTCATCACGAGGTCCCAGAACACTGTGCCGGTCAGCACGACGTCGGCAGGCCTGTGGGGCGACGGAGTGCCGTCCTGCTGAGTCATGTCCGACCTCCCTGGGACCCGTGGCGAGAACCTCCGGCGGCGATGCCCGGCTGAACGCCGCTGCGATCAAGAGTAGTCAACGTATGGGAGAAATGCGCGATTCTGCGCAATTCTGCATGTTATGGTGCGTGGCATGAAGGCCATCAGGCAGGGTCAGATCCAGGCCATGCTGGCCCGTCATGAGATCTGCACTGTCGCCGAGCTCGCCCGAGGACTCGGGGCCAGTCCCTCGACGATCCGACGCGACCTGGCCGATCTCGCGGTCCGCGGCGAGGTGGTGCGTGAGCGCGGGGGAGCGCGCTCCGCCGACAGCACCGATGCCGACGAGGCCACCCCCTTCGTCGAGGTGGCCGAGCACAACCGGCTCGCCAAGGAGGCCATCGCCAGGCGGGCGGTCTCCATGGTCGCCGACGGCGACGTCGTCATCATCGACATCGGCACCACCACCCGGCTGCTGGCCCGGCATCTGCGCGGCCGGGCGGTGACCGTCGTCACGACGAGCCTCACGGTGCTCGACGAGCTGCGCCCCGATCCCGCCACCGAGGTGATCCTGGTGGGCGGGGTGCTGCGACGGGCGTACCACAGCCTGGTCGGCGTGATCGCCGAGGATGTGCTGTCGAAACTCTCGGCGGACCTCGCCTTCCTGGGGACCAGCGGCGTCAATGCGCGCGGCCAGGTACTGGACACCAGCCTGGTGGAGGTGCCGGTGAAACGCGCGATGCTGCGCGCCGCCGGGCGCCACGTGCTGCTGGCCGATCATGACAAGTTTCCCGGGGCGGGTGCCCTGGAGGTGACCGGCGTCGAGGGGTTCGACGCCGTGGTCACCGACCATCGGACCGGACAGGAGGCCCTGGAGATGCTCGCGGACAGACAGGTTGAGGTGGTGGTCGCATGAAGCTCGCGATCCTTGGTGGCGGCGGGTTCAGGGTGCCGCTGGTGCACGGGGCCGTCCTGGACCAGATGGGCCCGGAGGACGGCACGCGCATCGACGAGATCTGGCTCCATGATGTCAGCTCCGAGCGCCTCGACACGATGGTCCGGGTGCTTCGCGGACAGGTGGCCGGGCGGCCCGGCGCTCCCAGCCTGCACGCCACGATCTCCCTGCCGGAGGCGGTGGCGGGGGCCGATTTCGTCTTCTCCGCGATCCGGGTCTCCGGGCTGGAGGGGCGCTGCTGCGACGAGCGGGTCGCCCTGGACATGGGTCTGCTGGGCCAGGAGACCACCGGGGCCGGGGGACTCATCTACGGGCTGCGGACCCTGCCCGAGGCGATGCGCATCGCCCGGGTGGTGGCCGAGGAGGCGCCGGGTGCGTGGGTCATCAACTTCACCAACCCGGCCGGCATGATCACCCAGGCGATGCAGCAGGTGCTGGGGCCCCGGGTGATCGGGATCTGCGATTCCCCCATCGGCCTGGGGCGCCGTGCCGCCCAGGCGCTGGGCCTGGATCCGGCCGCCACCCGCTTCGGCTACTCGGGGCTCAACCATCTGGGCTGGCTGCAGTCGTTGACCGTCCAGAGCCGCGACGTGCTGCCAGATCTGCTGGCCCGGCCGGACCTTCTGAAGGGCACTGAGGAGGGCCGTCTCTTCGGGCCCGAGTGGCTCGGGATGCTCGGTGCGATCCCCAACGAGTACCTCTACTACTACTACTTCAACCGTGACGCCGTGGCCGCGATCCGGGGGGCCGCGGAGACCAGGGGAGAGTATCTGCGGCGTACTCAGGCCCAGTTCTACCGCGACGCGGCAGCTTCAGATGATCCCTACCGGGTGTGGGTCGAGGCTCATCACGGACGCGACGCGAGCTACATGGCCGAGGCTCGGGCCGAGGGGGAGGAGCGCGACGAGGCGGATATGGCCGCCGGCGGCTACGAGGGCGTTGCGGTGGCGATCATGAGGGCCATCAGCGCCGGCGAGCGGGCCTCGATCATCCTCAACGTGCGCAACGGTTCGGCACTGGCCGGGCTCCCCGCCGACGCGGTGGTCGAGGTGCCCTGCGTGGTCGACGGCTCCGGGCCGGTGGCGCTGGAACCCGAGCAGCTCACCGGCCACATGCTCGGGCTGGCCGCCACCGTCAAGGAGTGCGAGATGGGGATCATCTCCGCGGCCGAGAGCGGTTCGGAGGCCGAGGCGATCCGGGCTCTGGCGATCCACCCGCTGGTCGACTCCGTGACCTCCGCGAAGAAGCTGCTGGCCGGCTACCGGGCCGCCGTCCCCGAGGTGGAGGCGGTGTTCTCCGGCCGGTAGCGGTCCGGGTCACGGGCGTAGCGCTTCGGCGCCGCGGCTGCCGGCGGTCGAGGACGGGGACCTCTGAGAGCGTGTAGGACGTGTGGGAAATGACGCCCACATCTCCTACACGCTCTGTGGGGGGTCGTCCCAGAAGACGTGGCTTGCACAAGAGACTGACAGCCCAGAGACAGGGTGTTGTCCCAGGTGTTGCCCGGATCCCGAAAGTGTTGCCCGTTCCGGGTCGGGTGTTGCCCGTCTCCGACAGACTCTGGCCACCGGAGGGTGTCGGAGGTCAGGCTCTCCGGCATGAAAGCCAGAACGGTACCTCCCCGGTCACTGCTGATCTTCGCGGGGGAGCAGTGCGACGTGGTGACGATGCTCCAGGCCCTGGAGGGCGGGATGACCCGCGACGGGGTGCGCGGGATGGTCCACAGCGGCCGGTGGGGCCGACAACATCAACGGGTGGCTGGCGAAGGCGCTCAGTGACTACCGCACGACTCCCGACCGGCTACGAGCAGCGATCGTCCGGGCACCCACCCTGCCGAACCGGAGGCTCATCCTCGAGGGCATCGATGCGGTGTCGATCGGGGCGCAGAGTTCGATGGAGGTGCGATACCTGCGTGACGTGGAGAAGGCGCACGGGCTGCCGCGGGGGGTGCGGCAGAAGTCAGTGGTGGCCCACAAGTTCACCGACGTCATCTACGAGCAGTACAAGCTGGTAATGGAACTCGACGGGCTGGTGGGCCACTTCGGCGAGGGCGAGAATCACGACACCTGGCGGGACTCCGAACTGCTTCTGCGAGGTATCGAGAGCATGCGATTCGGCTGGGCCGATGTCACGGTGAGGCCGTGCGAGGTGGCCGCCATGGTCGCCTGGGTGCTCCAGGTCCGCGGCTGGGATGGCCAGATGCAGCTCTGTCCGTCCTGTCCGGTGCCACGATGACCTGCGTCTCCACCGGAGAGCTCACATCACCGGGAGTACTGCCGAGAGTGTGTAGGACGTGTGGGAAATGACGCCCACACTTCCTACACATCCCCCGCCGGGGCGGGCGGGTGAGGTCCGGGACACGGTGGGACGGGCCTCATCTCCCGGCCCATCGTGGCCTTGTGACCTGCGAGGTCCGGGACTCGGTGGGACGGGGTATGAGCGAGGTCCAGTCAAGTTGAGGGCGTGGATCGAAAAAAGTTGAGTCTTTCTCGCTCAAGTCTGGAATAACCACCCCGGCTACGTGGTTGTGCTGTATGTGACGGCGAGAGGGGCCGCCGGGAGGGCAACCTCCCGAGCCCCGATCGCTGCGACAAGTCAACATTCGTGGTGACCCGGAGACTCCGGGTGCCTGCCTGAGAAGGGGGAACAACGATGGCTCTTGTTGAGTACAACCCGTTCCGTGGTCTGGATCGCTTCTTCGACCAGTTCGCTCAGATGGCTTCTGGTGACTCGCGTCTGATGCCCATGGATCTCTACCGCGACGGCGACGACTTCGTGGCCAGGATGGATCTGCCGGGTGTCGATCCCAGCAGCATCGACATCGACGTCCACGACAACGTCCTCACCGTGCGCGCCGAGCGCAAGGCCAACGACGTCAAGCACGACGAGCACTCCGGCTGGGTGTCCCGCGAGCGCAGCTACGGCTCCTTCGCCCGCCAGTTGAGCCTGGACTCCAGCCTCGACGCCTCGAGGATCACCGCCGACTACACCGACGGCGAGCTCGTCCTCACCATTCCGGTGGCCGAGGAGGCCAAGCCGCAGAAGATCCAGGTGACCCAGGGCCAGCACCGCGCCGTGACCGTCGGCACCGACGAGTCCGACGCCTCGGAGCAGAAGGCCGAGACGAGCACTGACGCGAAGGCCGCCGACTGAGCCCATGGGCCCATCCGAACCTGAACATCACAACTGAATCGCACAACAGAACGATCCGGTGCCCGGTCCCCCCTCGAGGAGGCCGGGCACCGGCATGCCGGTCGGCCGGGTGCGACGGCCGCCGGAGCCGCAGACACGTTCCCCCGTCCCCGGCCCCGACGGTCATCAGGCCCGGCCGCCCGGCTCAGCGCGGCCGCACCGAGAAGGCGTAGTCGGCGGTGGTCGTCGAGGTCACCATCGGCGGGTGCAGGTCACGCATCCGGAAGATCTTGTGCCGCCGGATCAGCCAGACGATCAACCCGATCGAGGTGGCCAGGATCCCGGCCTGCACGCCGAACCCGAGCCCCACCGTCGACATCTGACCGCCCGAGATGAGCGCCCGGAAGGTGTCGACGGAGTACTTCATCGGCATGATGACCGACAGCTTCTGGTAGAAGGGCGGCAGCATCGTCACCGGGAAGGTGCCGCCGCAGGTCGGTAACTGGAGCACCAGCAGAATGAGGAAGACCGCCGTCTGCGGGGATCCCAGGATCAGCCGTATCCAGTACGCCAGCGCCATCCACGCCAGGGACGTCACGGTGACGAAGCCGATGAACAGCCAGGGATGGACGGGGTCCAGGCCGAGCAGCAGCCACACCCCGGCGACCATGAGGAAGGAGCCCGCCAGGCCGATGGTGGCCAGCGGCCCGAATCCCATCATCGCGATCTTCAGCGAGTTCGCCCGCCCGGTCAGTGACCGCCCCGAGGCGGTGCGCACCACCAGGAAGGTCGAGATGCAGGCGATCCACATCGCGATGGACAGGAACATCGGCGCCAGCCCGCGTCCGTAGTACTTCGCGGAGTGGTCGACGGTCTGGGTGATGTCGACCGGCGAGCTCATGACGTCGGCCAGGTTGGTGCGCTGTCTGTCGGACAGGTCGGGGATCTGCTTGTTGCCCTTGTCCAGGCCGGTCGCCAGGGTGTGCATGCCATTGGACAGCTGCGGCATGGCGGTGTTGAGGCTCCCCAGCGCGTTGGACAGCTGCATGACGCCGTCGATGGCCTTGGGGGCGACGGCCAGCAGGTCGCGTCCGGCGCTGGTGGCCTGTTTGACCCCCTTGTCGATGTTCTGGACGCCGTCGTCGGCCGTCTTCATCGCGCTGTTGAGCTGCTGGACGCCCTTGTTCACCTTGTCGGCGTCGGCGTTGAGGTTGGTGGCGTCCTTCTTCGCGTCGGCGGCCAGCGTGTCGAGGTCGGACTGGTTGAGCTGGAGGTTGAGCCCCGCGGAGGCGTTGACGACGGTGTTGACGTTGGCGGTCACCGTCGTGTTGGCGGTGGCTGCGGCGTTGAGCTGCTTGCGCAGTGCGACGTAGTCGGAGTCCTTGGCCAGGTCGGGATGGGAGGCCTCCAGGGACGCCAGGGAGGTGAGCGAGGCGTTGATGTCGGTCTGGGTCTGGATCGTCCCGGAGTTCTGCATCCTCCCGGTAGCGGTGACGAGGTTGGCGGCCTTGGCCTTGATGGTCGGGTAGTCCTTGGCGGCCTTGTCGGCCAGCGCGGCGGTCGACGACGTCATCTTCTTCGCGTCGCCGGTGAGATCGCCGGCGCCCGAGGAGATGGTGTTGACGCCGCCCTTGGCCTGGGTCATCGCGGTCGAGAGTTTCGTCGAGGCGGCGTCGATGTTGGCCAGGGCGTCGGCGTTCTTGGTGGTGGCGGTGGACAGCCCCGACAGGCTCTTGGTGGCTCCGAGCACCGAGTTGTTCATCGTCTTGACGCCCTTGGTGGCGGTGGCCAGGTTCGTGTCGAGGGTCTTGGCGCCGGAGGAGGCCGTCCCCAGGCTCGACTTGATGGTGCCGAGGTTGACGAAGAGGGCGTCGAAGTAGGTCTGGGAGACGGTGGCGTCCAGGGTCTTGCCGACGGCGTTGTCCACCTGGGAGGTGAGCAGGCCGATGATGAACCCGTTGGCGTCGTCGCGGTGCAGCCGCAGGCTGGCCCGCGCCGGTTTGAAGTTGCCGGCGCTGACGATGTTCTTCGAGAAATTCGAGGGCACCTCGATGACCATGTAGTAGTCGCCCTTGCGCAGCCCCTCATCAGCCTTGTCGTCGTCGGTGCCCAGGAACTGCCAGTCGAAGGTGCCCTGCTTCTTCAGGGCCTGCTCGAATGCCGCCCCGCCGTCGACGGTGGCTCCGGCGTAGGAGGCCGGCCTGTCGTGGTTCACCACGGCGATCTTCACCTGGTCGGTGTTGTTGTACAGGTCCCAGTTGGCATGCAGGTAGACCCCGCCGTAGAGCAGCGGGATGACGAGAATGAAGATGAGCGCCAGTTTCGACTTGCCTTTGAATCGGCGGAACTCGAACTGGATGAGCCTCAGGAATGAAGTCATGAATCGGTCACCTCTGTGGCCTGGGTGGTGGGTTCGTGGGCCGGGTCGCCGCCTGCGGAAGCGTCGGGGGTGGCGGGGGAGGCCGCCACCTGCTCTCCGCTGATGGGGTGCACCTTGGCCCTGTGGCGTGCGGGCAGAGCGATGTCGATGGAACCGGGCGGGGCCATGTCGTCGTCGACGGTGGTGGCCACGATGGCCGAGTCGTCGAGTTCGGTCATGCGCAGGAAGATCTCGAAGAGCTCCTTCTGCTCGGCGTGGGGCACCATGACGTCGGCGTCGTCGATGACGATGAGCTTCGAGGGCCGGATCATGGCCAGGGCCACCGACGCGATGGCGTGTTCCATGGCGGTGAGCTGCTCCAGCTCGGTGGAGCGCTCGATGGTGTAGCCGACGAGCTCCTCGATCCGGCGCATCCGGTCCTCGGCGTGGGTCAGGGGGACCGAGTCGAGGTAGCCGCGCTCTGCGATCGACTCGGCCAGGGTGAGGCGGTCCTCCGGCTGGACGTAGTTGCCGATGGTGGCGACGCTGGTGCGCCGGATGGCGTGGTAGGGGTCGGCGATGGCGTCGACCCCGTCGATGATCAGGGTGCCGCGGGTCTTGCGGAAGCGGCCGGTCAGGGCCAGCAGCAGGGCGGACTTCCCGGTGCCCTTGGGGCCGTGGATGACGGTGAGCTGGCGGGGGGAGAGGTCCAGATCGACGGGCCCGAAGATCACCCCGTGGGATCCGGACGCCGTGAGGCCGCGGGCGTGGAGAACGAGGCCGGATCTGGAGGCGTCAGGGGCGTTCAGGTCGGAGGGGCTGAGGGTTGCCGGTGCGGCGGCTGCATGGCGGGGGCTCACCGGATGAGGCCTTCGACGGCGTGGGTGACGATCTCGGTGATGAAGGCCTCGGTGTAGACCTCGGGGGCCGCGATGTGGTCGACGGCCATGACGTTGAGCAGGCCCAGCGCACCGGCGGCGAGGCTGCGCAGATCGGGATCGGCCAGTTCGGCGAGCAGCGGGCTGGTGGCCAGCAGCTCGATGAGCCTGTCGATCCGTTCCCGGCTCAGGGCCGTGTAGCCGGCGGCGACCTGCGGGTCGGTGCGCGCCAGGCCGCGGAACTCGGCGATGATGAGCTCCCATGCGGTGTAGCCGAGCAGCGACTGGGTGAGCGCGCGGCCCAGGCCCACGACGAGTTCATGGCGGTCGGCCGCCGAGGCCAGGACCGGTGTGAGGGAGGCGAAGACGTCGGCGCCGGCACCGCTCATCCGCTCTGTGGCGACCTGGCAGAACAGGTCGGGCTTGGAGCCGAAGTTCGAGTAGACCGCGCCCTTGGTGAATCCGGCGTCCGAGGCGATCTTGCGCAGGTTGGTGCCGGCGTAGCCGAACTCCTCGAAATTGGCGGCCGCGGCCTCCAGGATCTTCGCCCGGACGCTGTCGTGGCTTCGGCGCCCGGGGAGGGGCGCGTCCGGGGCGTCGGCGGGGGAGGCTGCCCCCGGGGCGTCGTCCCGGACGGGGCCGGCCGTCGACTCCGCCGAGTCGGGGTGGGTGGCGATCTGCATGGCTGCTCCTCGATCATCCGTCCGGACCGGTTCCGGGCCGAACGGATACCGATGGTATCAGACGTCGATACCGGTGGTATCGAGGGTTGTCCGGGTTGTGGTCGGGGCTGAGACGGGCATTCCCGCACGGCGCTGACGGCGAACGTGTGGACCGAATCGTTGAAATAGGTGACGCGTCACGTGTAGGACTGGGAAAACGGCTGATCGCCAGCCGGGAAAGGACTCACCCATGACCATCGCCATCGCAGGCGCCACCGGCCAGCTCGGCGGCCTCGTCATCGACTCACTGCTGGGGCGCGGCGTCCCGGCCGGCGAGATCGTCGCCCTGGCCCGCGACACCCAGAAGGCGGCCGGCCTGGCCGCCCGCGGTATCGATGTGCGCCTCTTCGACTACGACAAGCCGGAGACTCTCGAGCCGTCTCTCAAGGGCGTCGATCGGCTCCTGTTCATCTCGGGCAACGCCGTCGGTCAGCGAATCCCCCAGCACAAGGCCGTCATCGACGCCGCGGTGGCCGCCGGCGTCGAGTTCATCGCCTACACGAGCTTCCTGCACACGGATGAGGCCTCGATCATCGCCGTCGCTCCCGAGCACAAGGAGACCGAGAAGCTGCTGGCCGCCGCCCCGATCAAGGTCGGTCTGCTGCGCAACGGCTGGTACACCGAGAACTTCATCCCCCAGGCGCAGCAGGCCGCCGAGACCGGGACGCTGCTGACCAGCGCCGGCGCGGGCCGGATCTCCTCGGCCACCCGCAAGGACTTCGCCGAGGCCGCGGCGGCTGTGATCAGCGCTGAGTCCGCCGATGACGCCGTTTACGAGCTGAGCGGCGACGAGTCCTTCACCTACGGAGACCTCGCGAACGTCATCGCCGAGCTCACCGGTAAGCCGGTGGCGCTGAAGAACGTGAGCGCCGAGGAGCACGAGCAGATCCTCAAGGCCGCCGGGGTCCCGGAGTTCGGGATCGGCTTCGCCACATCCACCGATCTGGCCATCAAGGAGGGCGAGCTCTTCGACGAGCACCCCGGCACACTCTCGAAGCTCATCGGGCACCCCACCACCTCGCTGAAGGACGCCCTGGCTCCGGCTCTCAAGCAGTCCTGAGGCTGTCGGAGCCCTGATCCGACAGAGCGTGTAGCAACAGGCTCAAGACGCCCACACTTCCTACACGCTCTCCCGGGCCGACGGGTTCAGTGGCCGGTGACCATGGCCCGGATCTCCTCGACGGGCAACTTCGGGGTGCGGTCGGGGGTCAGGAGGCCGTTGGTCTCCTGACGGGTGTCGGCGAACTGCGTGTAGCAGAACCCGGCGAGCCCGGAGGCGCCCGTCACCGCCGCCAGGATCCCTGACAGCAGCCGCCAGTACTCCTCGGGATCCGATGCGGAGGTGTACCCCCAGCCCTGGTTCTCGGGATCGAAGGAGATCCCTCCGAACTCGGTGAGCATCACCGGCAGCCCGTCGGTGTCCCCGGCGAGCACCGACACCCTGCCCGCCGGCCCGATCCCGGCGACGGCCGCTCGCAGCAGTTCGGGTTCGCTGTACCGGTCGGCCAGGCGGTCGGGATCCGCGTCGTAGTCGTGGATCGTGACGATGTCGGTGTCCACCTGCTCCCAGCCGTCGTTGCCGATCACCGGTCGGGTCGGGTCCAGGGCCTTGGTGAGGTGCACCAGCGCGTCGACGAAGTGCCGCTGGGCGGGGTCGGAGGCGATGGACTGCACGCCCCAGCTCTCGTTGACGGGCACCCAGGTGATGATCGACGGGTGGGAGTAGTCGCGGTCGACCGCCTCCTGCCACTCGGCGACGGTGCGCATCACGGCGAGCGGCGTGAAGGCGTAGGCGGCCGGCGCCTCGGCCCACACCATGAGGCCCAGCCTGTCGGCCCAGTAGAGGAACCGCGGATCCTCGTACTCCTGGTGGAGTCGGACGGCGTTGAAGCCCATCGACCTCATGAGCTCCACATCGGTTCGCAGGGCCTCGGCGGAGGGGGCCGCCAGATGACTCTGCGGCCAGTAGCCCTGGTCGAGGACGGACCGCAGGTAGCAGGGGAGGCCGTTGAGCAGGAAGGCCCCGTGACGGGCCCGGGTGCTGGTGATCCCGAAGTATGACGAGACGAGGTCGGTACCCGCGTGCACCCTCGCGTCGAGGAGCCGCGGGTGATCCGGGGACCAGGTGAGGTCCTGGACGGCCTGCCCGTTGCGCAGCAGGGGGATCTCGACGGCGATCGTGGTCTCGCGTTCGACGGCGGTGGTGCGGATCTCCGCCAGCGGCCTGCCGTCGAAGAACAGCTCCACGCTCACCGGGACCGGTGCGGCCGGGCGGTGCGAGAGCCGCACGGATGCCGTGACGAGCGGGCTGGCCGCGTCGGTGGTCCAGTGGACCTGCTCGATGTGCAGGTCGGGTACGCCCTCCAGCCACACCGGCTGCCAGATCCCGGTGGTGCGGTGGTACCACACCACATGGGGATCGGCTTGCCAGTCCTGCTTGCCGCGCGGCTGGGCGGCGTCGAGCGGGTCGTCCTCGGCCCGCACGACGACCGACAGGTCGCCCTCGTCGCTCACCAGGTCCGTGATGTCGAGGGTGAAGGGGGCGTGGCCGCCCTCGTGGCGGCCCGCCGGCTGCCCGTCGATCCACACGGTGGCCCGGTAGTCGACCGCTCCGAAGTGCAGCAGGGTGCGGCCGTCTCCGGTGGATCCTCCCCGACGCCGTTCCTCGGCTGTGACCACGCGGCGGTACCAGACGACGCGGTGGTAGCCGGTCTCGCCGATCCCCGACGCCGGGGATTCCGGCGGGAGGGGCACCACGATCTGGTCCGAATCGTCGGGCCAGCGGGCCTGCCACCGGCGATGCTCCCCGACGTCTCCGTCATCGAACAGGAACTGCCAGGGGCCGGACAGATCGGCCCAGCGCCCGCGCATCAGTTGGGGCCGCGGGTAGCTGCCGTCCTGCCGGCTGGCGATCGGTGCGTCGGTCATCATCAGGATCCTTGGGGGAGAGCGGCGGCGTCGTCGTGAGGGTCGGAGGTGGAGGCGACGTCGTGGTAGCGGTCGGCGGCCGGCGTGGGGACCCGTGCCATCCGATGGTCGGGGCCCTCCTCCAGACGGACCAGGCCCATGCGCCTCAGATAGGGGTCCAGGCCGTCGGCGGCGGTCCGCCGGTCGACGAGGTCGTCGGGGATCGCGAACTCCTCGACGTTACGTCCGCCGGAGGCATAGGACCAGTCGACGAAGTCGGTGAGCGGCCACCACGTCCATCCTCGGATATCCATGCCCTGGTCGACGAGGGAGCGGATCCGCTCGATCGACGCCGCGATCCAGGAGGACCGCAGCTCGTCGGAGCCCTCGATGCTGGTCTCGGTGATCACGATCGGTAGCCCGTACCGGCCGGCGAATCGGTGCAACGACTCCTCGAGCCCGTCGGCCCAGGCATTGGTCGCGATCTGCCGGGAGCCGTCCTCGGCGGGTTGCAGCAGGCGCGGGGGGAGGTCGGGGTAGTAGTTGACCCCCATCATGTCCAGGTCGACGCCGCCGTCGGCGAGCCGATGGAGCTGCGCGGCGTCCGCCCCGTGCTCGCACAGCCAGCGATAGTTGCTCGAGCCCGGTCTCACCCGCCCCAGCACCAGGTCGGTGGGGAGCATGCCGAGACGATTGAGCCAGCTGGCCTCGGCCGCAAGGTCGGGTGATCCGGCCGAGTACAGGCTCGACGCCTCGACGTGGACGATGACGGCGTCAGGGTTGGCTGCCCGGATCCGGCGCACCGAGCGCTGGATGCCGTCGCAGATGTTGACGACGACCTTCGCCCAGCCCTCCCAGCCGGACAGCCCCGGGGGCCAGACTCCCCGCATCCCGCAGAACGAGGCCGTGGTGAGGGGTTCGTTGAAGGGTGTGATGTGGTCTGCGACTCCCGCGAAGTGGGCCGCGTAGGCGGCGGCGAAGTCGGCGACGGCCTCGGGATAGTCGGGGTCGGCGAAGGATCCGTCGAGCCACTTCGGCGTCCCGTAGTGGACGAGGTCCGCCACGATCGACAGCCCCAGGGAGTGGGCGTAGGCGACCCGCTCGTTCAGGGAGCTCCAGTCGTAGACGCCGGGTGCGGTGGCGACCAGCGGCCAGTCGGCCCCGTATCGGATCGCCTGGGCTCCCAGCGCCCTGGCCGTCTCGAGATCGGCGCGCCAGTCCTCCCGGTGCCCGGTCAGGGCGAGCTCGTCCAGCGGATTCATGCCGAATCCCGGGCGCGGGTAGACGCAGGTGTCCTCGATGCCCAGCAGCCAGGTGAAGCTCCCGGGGGCGAACGGGCGGCCCGTGCCGCGATCGAGTGGCGCGCCGTCTGGTGCGGGTGTGAGGGGGTGTGGTCGAGGCACTATTTGAGTCCTGTCGTGGCGATTCCGGCGACGAAGTACTTCTGGAGGAAGAAGAACAGCAGCGCGATGGGAATCATGGACATTGTGGAGCCGGCGAGAAGCACGGCGTGGTCGGTGACATGCTGCCCGCCGAACAGCGTGAGGCCCGCGGGAAGGGTCTGCATCTCGGTGGAGGAGGAGACCACCAGGGGCCACAGCAGATCGTTCCACAGGTTCATCCCGTTCATGAGGGCGACGGTGGCGATCGCCGGCTTGGCCTGCGGCAGGATGAGCCGCGAGTAGATCGTCCAGTGATTGGCGCCGTCGACGCGGGCCGCCTCGTCGAGCTCGGGCGGGATGTCGATGAAGAACTGACGGAACAGGAAGATGCCGAAGGCGCTGGTCGCCCTGGGGATGATGAGCCCCTGATAGGTGTTGAGCCAGCCGAAGTGGTACAGCTCGTCGAAGACGGGGACCAGCGTCACCTGGAAGGGGATCATGAGCGTCGCGATGATGATGATGAACACCACATTGCGGCCCTTGAACCTGATCCTGGCCAGCGCGTAGGCGCACATCGAGTCGAAGAACAGGGTGAGCAGGGTGGTGACGACGGTGAAGATCACCGAGTTGAGGAAGAGCCGGCCGAAGGGCAGCTGACTCCACACATCGGTGTATCCGTGCAGGAACGGGCTCGAGGGAATGAGGCTCGCCGGATTCCCGTACAGGTCCTTCTCGGTGCGGAAGGATCCCGACACCATCCACAGGAAGGGGACGAGGGTCGCCAGGAGGCCGATTCCCAGGTAGATCCATTTGAGTGTCGTACCGGTGAGATGCCGGCGTCGGACCGGAGCTGAACCGCTCGGAGCAGGAGATTTCAGACTGATGGTCATGGCGCGCCTCTCAGTCGACGTCGTCGTACCGGAAGAACTTCAGCTGAAGCAGCGATACGGCCAGGATGATGATGAACAGAACCCATGAGATGGCCGACGCGTATCCGGTCTCGAAATTGGTGAAGCCGACCCGGTACAGCATGTTGACCAGGGTGTCGGTGTGGAACACCGGCCCGCCGGTGGTCATGGCGTAGACCAGATCGAAGACCTCGAAGGACTGGATCGTGAGGATCAGCGAGGTGAACAGCATGGTGGGGCGGATCCCCGGAAGGGTGATGTAGCGCAGCGTCTGCCACCTGGAGGCGCGGTCCAGCTGGGCCGCCTCGTAGCGCTCCCGGGGGACGGCGTTGAGGCCGCCCAGAAGCAGGATCATGGCGTAGCCCACGTACTTCCAGATGTAGACGAAGATCACCGTGGGCAGGGCGAGGTGCTCGCTCTGCAGCCATGCCACCCGCGGCAGCCCGAGGGCGGAGAAGAGCCCGCCGATGATGCCGATGTCGGGGTCGAGGAGGAATCGCCAGACGATGCCCATGGTCGACAGGGCGACAACGGTGGGGAAGAAGAATGCGCTGCGCACGATCCGATGGGCCCAGGTGTTGCGCTGCAGCAGAAGGCCTGCGGCCAGGCCGAGCACGATGAGCAGGACGACGGAGACGACGGTGAGTTCCAGGGTGACCCGAAGCGCATTCCAGAACTGCTTGTCGTGGAAGAGCTTGACGTAATTGGCGGCGCCGGCGAATTCCTGGGAGACGGCGCCGACGGTCCAGTTGTAGAAGCTGTACTGGAGCGAGCGGAGCATCGGATAGATGACGAAGACCCCGAGGATGATGAGGGAGGGGGCCATGAACAGCCACGCCGGCTGGAAATGGCGTGCCCGCCGGCGCCGCGCCGGGGCGGTGACCCCGGCGCGGCTCGGCGTGGGGGCCCCGGTCCCGGTGTGCGGCTCGCCCGCCCGGACGGAGGCCTGGGCACTCACTGCTGGCACCCGGTCAGCGAGTTGATGGTCTTGGCGGCCGTGGCGGTCTCGGAGGCCAGCGACTTGCCCCTGGTGATGTTGCCGATGAGCGGCACGTAGGCGTCGGAGTCGACCTTCGTGGCGCTGGGCACCTGGGGCAGGTACATCCGGGAGTCGGCGGTCTGGCTCTGGAAGACGGCGACGGTCTGGTTGGCCTTGAGCTCGGCGTCGTCGACCAGATCGGTGCGCACCGGCGGGAATCCGGTCTGCAGGGAGAACTTCTTCTGGGTGGTCTTGCCCGTCCAGAAGGCCAGGAACTCCTGGGCCTCCTTGGGGTGCTTGGTCTTCGCGGAGATCGACAGCGGGGCGACGGATCCGAGGGTGGCGGACTTGCCGTCGACGCCGGTGGGGATCTTGACGATGCCGAAATCGACGCCGGCCGACTTGTAGCCGGGGGCGGCCCAGGGGCCGTTCATCTCCATCGCGGCCTTGCCGGCGGAGAACAGCGAGTCGGCCTCGGCGCCGGTCAGCCCGACCGGGCTCACCTTGTCCTTGACGACGAGGTTCGTCCAGTCGGTGAGGCTCTTCTGGCCCTCGGTGGTCTGCAGGACGCTGCAGTTCTTGGAGTTGACGATGTCGCCGCCCTCCAGCCACTGGAGGATGGGCCACATCTGAATGGTGTTGTTGTCGGCCAGGGCGATGCCGTACTTGCCGCCGGTGGTGAGCTTCTTGGCGTCCTGCTTCATCTCGGCGACGGTGGTCGGGGGATTGGCGATCCCGGCGTTCTTGAAGAGGGTCTTGTTGTAGTAGAGGCTCAGGGTGGCGAAGTTGGCGGGGACGCCGTAGAGCTTGCCGTTGTAGGTGAACTCCTTGACGATGCCGGGGGCGAAGGCGTCGGTGTTGATCTTCGTGTCTCCCGAGCCGGTGTTGGTGATCGGTAGCACGGAGTTGGTCTTGACGTACTGGGCCACCGCGTTCGGGTCGGAGCTGACGGCCGCGATGTCGGGCCCCTGGCCGGTGAGCCAGGCCGAGGGCAGCTTCTGCTGGATGTGTCCCAGGGCTGGACGGTGCTCTCGATCTTGATGTTGGGGTGGGACTTCTCGAAGTCCTTGACGATGGTGTCGTAGCCGGGCCGGTCCCCTCCGGTGAATCCGGTCCACAGCTTCAGGGTGACCTGGCCGCCGCCCTGTGAGGATCCGTCACCGGATCCCGAACATGCGGTGCCGGTGAGGGCCAGCAGGGCGGCGAGCCCTGCGGCGGCGAGTGAACGTGCTTTTCTCATGATGGATTGCTCCTTTGCAACGGGCATTACAGGGGTTTCTTGCTGGGTCAGGCGTTGTCGGGGGTGCATCCGCAGGAGTGCCGGTAGGTGGTCGAGACCGGCAGCCGCTGGGATGAGTTGTCGTGGCGTCCGTTCGCGATGAGGTCGAAGAGGGTCTCGGCGGCGATGCCGGCGATCTCCTGGGCGGGCACCCGGATGGTGGTGATGTCGGGGGTTGTCAGGCGCGCGACGCCGAAGTCGTCGAAACCGGTGATGCGGACGTCCTCTGGGATCCGGATCCCGGCGTCGCGCAGGACGGGCAGCGCCCCGACGGCCATGTCGTCGTTGGCGAAGACGATGCCGTCGTAGGGGAGGGCGCCGTCGACGATCGCGGTGCGCATCGCTGCGGCGCCGGACTCCTCGTTCATGTCGCCCTCGATGACGTCGGCCGTCTCGATGCCGGCGGATGCGGCGGCGTCGAGGAAGCCCTGGCGCCGGTCGATGCCGGTCTGGTGGTCGAGGCTGCCGGCGACGTGGAGGAGGCGTTGGCAGCCGTGGTCGGCGATGAGGTGCTCGGTGATCTGGCGGGAGGCGGCGGTGTCGTCGATCCAGATGGTGACGGCGTCGGGCAGGTCGGGGTAGTTGCCGAGCAGGACGACGGGTAGGCCGGTTCCGACCAGGCTGTGGATGTACTCGTCGTCGATCGAGGAGCTGGTGGAGATGATGCCGTCAGCCGCCTGGGAACGGATGATCCGCTCGTAGGCCATGTCTCCCGAGGCGGTCTCGGCGTTGGTGGAGACGATGACCTGGGCGTCGTGGGCGGCCGCCGGGATCGTCATGCCCGAGAGGACGTGCATGAAGTACTGGTGGCTGAAGACGTGGACAGAGGAGTTGGGGACCACCAGGGCGATGGCTCCGGCGTGGCGGTTGCGGAGGTTGCGGCCGGCGGCGTTGGGGACGTACCCGAGCTCCTTGGCGGCGAGCTCGACGGCCTCACGGGTGGCCTCGCTGATGCGTGGGCTGCCCTTGAGCGCCATGGACGCCGCGGCGGGGGTCACGCCGACGCGGGCGGCCACCGCCTTGAGGGTCACGGGCTTGGGCATTGCGACCTCCGTTGGTTGCTCCGTGGTTGGTTTCTCCGGCTGTGCTTTAACGATTAAACAGTTTAACGTTTAAGCAGAAGTGTGGCACGGTGTGGGCCCGGACGCAAGACCCTGGTGAGAAGAACCTCAGGCGGGATTGACCTGAGTGAGGCGTTCGGCCATGGCGTCCTGCATCCGAGCACGTGTGGAGTCGGCAACTGAATCAGAGAGATCTTTCAGAGCTGTGGCGACGGCATCGGGGATCCGGGTCAGGTAGTCCTTGGTGATGCCGACCAGGAACTCCTCGGGGACCCGCAGCTCTGAGGCTGCCTTCGCGCAGCGGCCGAGGTCGACCCTGCGGAGCCTGTACTCCCCGCCGAACTTCATTGCGAGGCGGCCCTCGAAGTGAACCTGCTTCGCTGGCCATAGGAGCGCCGTGGAGATGAGGTCATAGAACGGGGCGAGGATGGTTCGGCTGCCGAGGTGCAGGAGCGCATAGTTCTTGGCATGGGCGTCTGTCCCCGCGAGGATCCAGTTGAAGACCAGGGCGCGGGCGAAGTCGTGGATCCCGCGGTCCCGGTCGCGTGGGTCGAGGGTGCGTTCCAGGAACTCGACGACGTCCGAGGAGGACGGGCCACCGTCCGACTGGTACTTGCTCGAACGCCACAGTCCCATGGCCTGGCAGAGGTCCTCCTGATGCAGCCTTCGCACGTCCTCGTTCATCTTGAGGCGGTCGAAGCGCTCGGCCACCAGCACCGCCTGATCGCCGAACTGGGCGTACTCGACCGTCGGTACGGGCAGCCCGAGCAGTGCTGCGGTCCGCATCGTGACGAACTCGGCGATGTCGGAATCCGGGACGGCGGCGATTCCGACCTTGACGATATGGGTGCTGGCGGCACGTCCGGATGGCAGGAACCAGCCATCCTCCATGCGGGCGAGGGCGAACTTGCCCTGCTGCCCGCCGAGTGACCATCGGCCACCGCGCTCCTCGAAGTCCCATGCCGCGTCGTCGGCCCTAAGGGTACGGATGTGAGAAGCGATCTCAGTCTCTGACGGTCCGGTGAGCGCCCCGTCCTGGCCAGGGATCTCGCCGGCGGGTACCACCTGGACCGCGCCCGCACAGTCGGCACCCATGTGACGCAGCAGGTTGAACGGGGTGGCGCGCCGTTCACCGAACTCTGTGGCCCATCTCCGGCGCACCTCGTCGTTGTCGGGAAGCAGATTGTCCAGCCATGGCATCGTCACGTCGGGGGAGTGGTGGGAAGCCCCCTTCGGCATTGACAATGACAGGGGTGTCGGGTCAGTGGAATCGACGTAGTCGAAGCTGACAGATCCGTCGGTATCGCGATTGAGTCGGCCCGTGAGTCGGCTGTTCAGGTAGACATCGAGCACGTCAGTCATCCGAGATTGCTCCGGATCTGATCGAGGAGCGCCTGGGAATCGTCGTTCCTGGTCTCCAGGAGCACGTCGACACAGCGGAGGGCGTCGATGACCAGCCCGAGACGGGCGGTCGGCGCGCCGACCTCGACGTTGGCCACCCACTGGCGTGTGACGTGGAGCATATCGGCCAGCTGCTGCTGGGTCATGCCCTTCTCAAGGCGGGCGGTCCGGAGGATGGCGCCGGCATCGGATGCACTGGAGATCTCCACGGATCGTGCCTCCTTGGACTCGGGAATGACCTGAATGTCAGCTCCAGATGACATTGGGAGTGATGTCAGCTATAGATGACATCAGCCTACATGTTAGCTCCAGCTGACGCCACTGCGCCAGATGTGAGCTCGGGTACGCCCAGGCTCATCCTGAGCATTGCTGAATCCGGGCTCGAGTACGGACCGGGATGTAGCAAAGCTCCGGCGCTGATCATGGAGCCGAGGGTGTAGTAAGTTGGTGAATAGACGAACCAACTTCCTACACGCCCTCGGAGTAGCTCCGACCAGAACTGGACCTGTGCGGTCCGCCCGGCGGCGGGTCTCCTCATTCGAGGCGTATTACGATATTCCCATGAAGGAGACGATCAGCGGCCGTCAGGTCTCCGAGGACCAGATCGCCGAATGGGCAGCTGAGGCTGAAGCCGGGTACGACGTCGAGAAGCTCCGTCGACGTGGACGCGGCAGACCGGGGCGTGGCGCGCAGCCGTCCCAGGTGGTGGCCGTCCGGCTCACTCCTGATGAGTTGGCCGAGGTGGATGAAAGAGCGGCCGCCGCGCGCAAGACCCGGTCCGCCTACATTCGCGACGTGCTCCTACCAGAGTCGGCATGAAGGCCCATCCCGGTGCATTGAAGCACGGCGTGTCCGAGGAGGATGCGATCCAGACGAGGTCAACATGAGCAAGACCACTGCAGAGCCGGTCAATGGATCCTATGGAGAGATCGAGGGTGTGGAGATCACCGAGGAGGTGATCGCACGCCTCGTCAAGAACGCCGAGGAGGGGTTCCCGGGCGCGACGTTCCGGTCTCCCGGCAGGCCGGCCAGGACTGACGAGCCGACGCGTGCGGTCATGGTGTGCCTGAGCGAGTCCGAACTCGAGGCCGTGATGGCGCGGGCCAGTCGCGAGCATCGTAGCCTGTCGGACGCGGTCCGCGAGGCGCTGGTTGAGTGGGCGCACGCTTGATCCTGTCCCTTGCTCCCAGGGGAGTACCAGCGAGGTCAACTTTCATGGTCAGTACCGGACACGGAGTCGGCACGCGACCCCTTCGCGTGGCGTCCCACTCGGCTGCCTGTTGGTTGCATCCGGGCTCTGCTTAGAGCAGTCGTCGATCCGGGTCGCCTCTCGGGTGGACGGGACACGGTCCCCGAGGTCTACACCCACGTGGTCCCGGGCCCAATTTCAGCAAGCTCCACGTGCCATCCTGTATGTCGACGATGCCGAATGCGCTTGCAAGGCCCGAAGGAGTCCTACACCCTCTTAGCTAAAACCAATCAAGATATTCTGGGCCGCGTCCAGGTATTCTGTCAGAGTGCCTTCTATCCCTGGTTCGCTGATCTTTCGCACGTGGAAACTGCGGGTAATTGTGCTCATTTATCAAGATGGGAGCTGGGTATCCATCAGACGTGCATGCACCGACAGCTTGGCTGGGCTCTTCTCCCCGACTGCAGAAACCAATCACTGAGCCTTTTGCTGCGCCAGCAATCGACTGGAAAAGGAACTCGAACCGAAGAATCAGAACACCGTCAAGGTGATGTCCAGAAAGATCTATACACAATTCCGCAATGCGACCACGAACAATCCCTCGAGACTGTGTTGACTCAATATCCTCTTCGAGGTGCGGGATTAAGTCTCGTCTGTATACTATGCCAGCGCACCATACCGCTGCAGGCCATCCATCATGCGACACGATATATGAGTCGTTGGGACGAATACCTATCGCTTTCAGATCTGCTGGATCCCTCCGCATCACGCTGAAGATCTGCGCCTTATCAATGTCCTCGAGGGGCAAGCACTGACGAGCAACGCGCCTCTTCCCTGACGCTTGCACTGAAACGAAACCACTTCGGTGATAGTGCAATTTTGGAGCAGGTTTAGCCGCACTCTGCGGCCCCCACTCCACACGCTGACTGAGCCCCAATGCTGGCACGGGAAGCTCCCTACCCCAGGTTTGCCAAGAATGGTGGTCGATTGATGTCATCGTGACCATGATTCCGCCGTCTGGATTTACGCTCAGCGTAAAGAACGGATAGAATACCGATTCTCCGTTCATCATGATGCCAACCCTGCGGGCTTGAACCTTTGGCGTCATCTTTCTGATCCTCTCCTTACCCATCCACTCTCGTCGCGAACCCATTCTGATGACACCTTGGTATCCGATCCGACGGTGGTGAAATCGTGCCCATCATCATTTACCTCGAAGTAGTGCATCCTGCCATTGGTGAGTGCGGGAACCCTTGCCCGCCATTTCCAAACTCCAGGAGCGTGAACCATAACTCTAATAAGAAACGTCTCAACGTCACCTCTTCTCATATTCCACGTGTAGGTGAGTGTGGCATCGCGGTCATCACCCGCGACTAGCTTGACAACTTCAGGATGCGAGTCAAGATGGACCTCAAACGCACGAGGCCGCGTTTCAGCGCCTCCAACAGTTCGAACGAGCTCTACGCCCGGTTCCTCTAAGGAAACCACCGAGGTAACGTCAATTAGCGGTGGTCGAATAACTACAGTTGCGTCGCTCTCAGCCACTATGTTGACCATGACGACGGAGTATCCCTTGTCGAATCCTCCTTGAGATATCACCCAGTGTCGGTAGGCACCTCTTCCACCGTGCGGAAGATCGGTCGGCAATCGCGCAATCCAGTACCTTGTGGCGATCCAATCTGGATGCCCAGCATAAATGACATCAAGATCGGTTTCCGAAACGACCGTCACCGGTGGGACTTTGAGCGAATCGATTCCCTTTGATGAGAGGCGATGTCTTAGAGGCTTCAAGAAGTCAAGAGTCAAAGTTGCTAGAATCCCCAAGAATACGCCTAGGAGCGTGGTTAATATCGACACCATACGGATATAGTATCAGAACACGGCACGTCTCGGAGGTGTTCAGGTAAGGGCAAATCTAAGACTGGAAGTAATTCTCTCCGAGGCTGGACGGTGCCTATGCCATGCGGGTTCGTGTTTCCACCGGAGTCGCTTCGGACCGATCCCATCGTGAAGTAGAGTCAATTCCATGGTCCCATCTGATACGTGGTTCGGAGTCCTGCTGAGTGGGCTCATCAGTGGCCTTGTAGGCGGCGTCTCCGCTGCCGCCGGGGTCTGGTGGACGATACGGGCTCAAGCTCGTGCGTTCCAGACGCGGCACGTTTCCCAACTTGGCTCTGAGGTCACACGCCGAGCTTGGCAGCTATTGATTGCGGGTGACTCGAAGAGGCTCGACGCTCGAGAGGTGCTTGAGTGCCTCGCGGCAACAAACGAGCTAATCGCGGCGGCACGGAAGACGGCACCAAAGTACGCTCAAACCCTTGAGTCTTGCACCTACTTCATGGTTCGGATTCTATTCCCGCGGACCAGTGATCATTGTTGGAAGATGGACCGAAGGGGTTGGTCAAACGTTCGGGATTATGTCGTGATTCTCAGGGTCTGTCCCCAAAGGTGGGAGCATTCACCCGAGGGCTTCGAGGTGGGTGAATGTAATCTCACCACGATTCGCGATGAATTTGAAAGTCGACCCGAGGCGGCTGGAATGTAATATATGTGCTACCGCGCCGCGTATCCCGGGGCCAACTCCTCCATCTGGTCGATGACGCGCTTCACCGCGGTGGGCTGCTTGTCCGGCGGGTACTTGTATTTGCGCAGGAGCCTCTTCACCGCCGAGCGCAGCTTCGCCCGCACATCCGCGCGCACCCGCCAGTCGGTCCTGGTATCCCGGCGCATCACGCCCACCAGTTCCCGGGCGATCACGGCCAGGACGTCGTCGCCCATCAACTCCACCGCGGAGTCGTTCTGGCTCACGGCGTCGTAGAAGGCCAGCTCGTCGGCGCTCAACGGCGGGTCGAACCGCTCCCCGCGCGCCGCCTCGGCGGCGACGTCTCCCGCCATTCTGAGGAACAGTGTGATGGCCTCCACCGACGTCAGCTGCTGGTTCGTGTAGCGGATCATGAGGTCGTTGATCCGCTCGCTGAACATCGTCCGCCGGGTCAGGTTGTGCGCGGTCGCGGCCTTCGCCTCGGCCATCAGCATGTCGCGGAGCGCCTCGATCGCCAGCTGCGGCTTGTCGCTCTTCGCCAGCTCCTCGGCCTTCTCAGGTGTCAGCGCTCGCAGATCCGGCAGGTCGATGCCGGCCTCGGCGTAGATGTCGGCGACGTCGCCGGCGGCGGTCGCCTCGGCCACCAGCCCCTTGAGCATCCGCTGAACCTCCTCGGGAATGGCCTGCCCGGAGGCCTCGCGCTCCCGGGCGTCCCATTTGGCCATCCAGCCACGGACCTCCTCGTAGAACCGGATCTCCTGGCGCAGCTCGTTGAGGTTCTCCGACCCCGCCGACAGCGCCCACATCCGCCCCAACTGCCCCGAGAGCATCCGGAACCGCTCCTTGAGGGTCGCCTGGCCCTCCTCCACCCGGTTGCCGGGGGTGGCCGCAGACCTCAGATACTCCACGGCCTTGGTGACGGCGTCCCTGGCCGCCCGCCGTCCACCGCCCTCAAGAACAGACCTCCAGTCGCAACCGGCCAGCAATCCCCGCAGCGCCTCCACCAGGCGCCGGGTCTCATGAACCGCCGCCGAGATGTCCTTGCCGACCGGTTCATTCTCCTCATCCCGTGCCGTGTACTCGCGCAGCGCCGCCTTCAGGTTGTCTGCCAGCGGCGCATAGGCCACCAGCAGCCCGGCCTTCTTCCCCCGGAAGGTCCGGTTCACCCTGGCCAGGGCCTGCATCAACTGGGCGCCCTTCAACGGCCGGTCCAGATACATGGTGTGCCAGGCGGGGGCGTCGAATCCGGTGAGCATCATGTCCTTGACGATCACCAGTTCGAGTTCGTCGTTGACGTCCTTGAGACGGTTCTTGATGGCCTTGTTCTGGGACTCGCGGCGTACGTGCTTGCGGATCGGATCCGGGTCGGACGCCGACCCGGAGTACACCACCTTGATGACGCCGGTGCGGTCGTCGTCGGAATGCCAGCCCGGCCTCAGCGCGACGATCTCGTCATAGAGCCTGGCGGCGATCTCCCGGGTGCCGCAGACGATGATCCCCTTGCCGTGGGGCACCGCGAGATCACCCGGATCGGTGGGCTGCAGGTACTCGGCCATCAGGTCCCGGCGTCGCTCCCAGTGGGCGACGATGTCAGTCGCCAGGGCCGCCAGCCGTTCGGGCGCCCCGTAGATGGCATTGATGACGGCAACGGTGCGTTCGATGCGCTCCCGCTCGGAGTCGTCGAGCCCGGCGGTCTGCTCGTCGGCGGCCTCGTCGATCTCCTCGGCGGACAACCCCGGCGCCAGGGCCACCTTCACCAGCCTCGGCTCGAAGTACACCGGGACGGTGGCGCCGTCCGCCACGGCCTGGGTGAGGTCGTAGATGTCGATGTAGTCGCCGAACACCTCACGGGTGTCGTGCTCGGGCTTGCTGATCGGCGTCCCGGTGAAGGCGATGAGGGTGCCGTGGGGCAGGGCGTCCTTGAGGTGTCTGGCGTAGCCGTCGAGGTCGTCGTAGTGGCTGCGGTGGGCCTCGTCGACGATGACGATGACGTTGTGCCGGTCGGTGAGCAGGGGGTGATCGGCGCCGCGATCGCGCTCCTCATCGGTGAGGCCGAACTTCTGCAGGGTGGTGAAGTAGATGCCCCCGGAGTTCCGGTTGGACAGTGAGTCGCGCAGCTCCTGACGCCGACGGATCTGCCGGGGCTTCTCGGGCAGCAGGGTGGACCTGTTGAAGATGTCGTAGAGCTGCCCGTCGAGATCCCGCCGGTCGGTGATGACGACGATGGTGGGGTTGAGCAGCGCGGGGTCGCTCATCACCAGGTTGGCGTAGAGCTCCATCTCCATCGACTTGCCCGACCCCTGGGTGTGCCAGACGACGCCGGCCTTCCCGTTGGAGTCGACGGCGGTCAGGGTGCGTTCGACGGCCTTGCGGACCGCCTGGTACTGGTGCGGTTTGGCGATCTTCTTGGTGATGTGGTCGCCGTGCTCGAAGGTGACGAAATGCTTGACGATGTCGACAAAGCGATGCGGTTCGAACAGTCCGTAGGTCAGGTGTTCCAGGCCTTGGTTGTCGTCGTCGATGTGCGCGCCGTGTTCGTCGATGTTCCAGGGGGTGAAGTGGTTCGACGGCGTGAAGGGGGTGCCGTACTTCGCCCCGACGCCGTCGGAGATGACGGTGGCGACGACGGTGCGGAAGGCGGTGGGGAATTCCGCCAGGTAGGTCTGGAGTTGGTTGTAGGCATTGCCGAGGGTGGCCGAGGTGTTGGATGCTTTCTTCAGTTCGACGATGGCCAGCGGCAGTCCGTTGAGATACAGCACGACGTCGAAGCGGCGGCGGTGCTGGCCGGATGCGATGGCGACCTGGTGGATGGCGCGGTAGCTGTTCTCGGCGGGGGAGTCCGACAGGAGGCGCAGCGTGGGGGTCTGTTCCCGGCCCTGGGTGTCGACGTAGGTGAGGCCCCGGAATCCGTGGACCAGGAAGTGGTGGAGACGCTCGTTCTCGGCGATCGCGTCCTGGGACTTCGGGGCGATGATCTCGGCGGCGGCCTCGGCCAGCCGCTGGTCGGGGACGTCGGGGTTCAGACGTCGTAGCGCGGCCAGCAGGTCGGTGTGCAGGATGAGATCGGCGGGCGAGAGACGTTGCCCGTCGATGTCGGCGCCCGTGCCCGGCTGCCAGCCGAGTTCGGCCAGCCAGTCGAGCATGTCGGCCTCCCAGTCGGCCTCGCTGATCATTCAGACCGCCTCCTCTGTGGCTTTTTGGGCGTCCTTGACGCGGATGGTCCCGTCCATCAGGGCGGGAAGAAGGGTGTCACGAAGCGCGGCGAGAGTCTCGGACTCCCGAACTGCGGCTTCGATGCGGTCCTCTATCGGTGACAGCAATTCCTCAAGTGGTGCCAGTCCAGTGTCTGGAACTGTCAGTGGCAGCGCTTCCAGGCCCTTCTTGGTGATTGAGCCGAAAATCGTTCCGTCGCTGTTATAGCTGTAAAAGACCTCAGGCTGGCAGCTGATCAGGAAGTACATCGCGCGTGGGTGTGCGGCGTGTATCGCAGCAAGGCCGCGGCCGATGCAACACCGGTTTCCTGCAATGTTTAGTTCTCCAACTGGCGCCCGAACGCTGAGGAGGAGATCCCCGGCATCGGCGATGCGAACTGGGTCAGTCGTCCAGATTCGGGGCGATGGGAATCGTGGTCCGAAGTCCCGATTGCCCTGGTACATGACGATTCCCTGACCGTTTTCATTGTAGGTGTCGCCCTTCGGGGATGAGCCCATGGTGATGTCCGCCAGCTCAGAGAGTGGGGCGACCGTGCTCGTGGCGAGGGCGCGGCGGGTGAGGGCGCAACCAAGCTCGGTGCCGGTGGTGACGAGCTTGCGGTTTGCGGCGATCTTGTCGTCCAGCGCCCCCAACACCTCCGCAATGGCCTGCTGCTCGGGGAGGTCAGTGTGTATCCTCAGTTGAAGTTTGTTGAAGTCGCCCTTCTTGAAGTGCGGAATCAGTGTTCCAACGAAGAGGCTCTCAATAGAGGATCGCGTGCTGGGGAGTTTCAGAACGTAATACAGGTATCGCCAATAGACTTGGGTCGGGTCTGGGCGAAGCGCCACCATGTCCTGTGCGATTGCGAATCCGACCGGCTGAGGCGCCAGTGCGCATCGACCAGGTGACCCCTTGCATACAAAAATGATGTCGTTGGGCTTCGGATGCCCTCGGAACCAAGTTCTCATGGTGTGTTCGTCGACATATCTAATCTTCTCGAAAACAGGGTACTCGGAGTCTTCCTTAATGCAGTTTGTCGCGATGAGCGGAGTTCCAGACTCGGCGGTTGGGCACGTTCGACCGCGATTGTCGATGATGGCGTCTTGAAGGTCAGCGAGATTCGTGGTCCTGAAACGACTCATTGCAGACGCTCCAGCTGTGAGACAACCTCGTCCTGTAGCCGTGACGATCCGGCGAACTGCTCGTTCAGCTCATTCGTGAGCCTGGCGATCTTCTCGTCCAATGGCTCCGCATCCTCCTCGGCTCCCGCCATTCCGACGTACCGCCCCGGCGTCAGCGCGTATCCGGCGTCCTTGATCTCCGAGATCGACACAGACTTGCAGAGCCCCGGAACATCCTCGTACTCGATCCCGGCCGCGGACACATCCGCCTCGTCGTCGACCGTGACGTCCGCGGTCGCCAGACTCAGCTGCTCCATCCCGCGCCAGGCATGAAACGTGTCGGCGATCCGCTGGATCTCCTCGGCCTTCAACCCTCTCTGGGCCCTTGTGATCATGTAGCCCATCTCGCGGGCGTCGATGAACAAGACCTGCCCTCGCCGATCCACCGAGCCGCCGCGTCCGGCCCCTTTGTCTTTTGCGAAGAACCACAGGCAGGCCGGAATCCCGGTCGATCGGAACAGCTTGTCGGGCAGCGCCACCATGGCCGCCACCAGGTCGTTCTCCACGAACTGCGCCCGGATATCGCCCTCGCCGTTCGACGTCGACGTCATCGAGCCGTTGGCCATCACCACGCCGGCCATCCCATCCGGCGCCAGCTTGGAGATGATGTGCTGCATCCACGCGTAGTTCGCATTCTTGGCCGGCGGCACCCCGTAGACCCAGCGCGGATCGGACTCGTTGCGGTTCCAGTCCTTGATGTTGAACGGCGGATTCGCCATCACATAATCCATCTGCCTGTCCGGGTGGTACGGCATCGCGAAGGTGTCGCCCCAGCGCGGCCCCAGATCCCCGTTGAGCCCGTGAATGGCCAGGTTCATCTTCGCCATCCGCCACGTCGACTCATTGAGCTCCTGCCCGTACACCGACAGATTCGTCGGATCGGCGTCATGGGCGTCCAGGAACTTCTCCGCCTGGACGAACATGCCGCCCGAACCGCAGCACGGGTCGTACACCCGGCCCTTCCTGGGCTGAAGCACCTCCACGATCACGCGCACCACGCTGGCCGGAGTGTAGAACTCCCCTCCCCGATGACCTTCCGAGAGGGCGAAATTCGCCAGGAAGTACTCGTACACCTCGCCCAAAAGATCTCGCGCCTTGGCGGCCCCCATCCCGGAGAACTGCACCGAATTGAGCAGATCCAGCAGCTCGGCGAGCCTGCGCTGGTCCACATTGTCCCGGTTGAAGAGCCTGGGCAGGGTGCCCTCCAGCGACGGATTGTCGCGCATGAGCAGATCCATCGCCTCATTGATCCGCTGCCCGATGGTCGTCGCCCCGGTCACCTTCGCCTCGGCCACCAGGGCGCCCCAGCGGGCATCCGGATCCACCCAGAAGGCGCCCGAGGCGTACTCGTCGCGGTCTTCCAGAGTCTCGGCGACCGCCTCGTCGTCGTAGCCGTCGGCGCGCAGCTCCTCGGTGATTTGCCCGCGACGCTCATTGAAGGCGTCGGAGACGTACTTGAGGAAGATCAGCCCCAGCACGACGTCCTTGTACTGGGCGGCGCTCATCGAGCCGCGCAGCTTGTCGGCCGCCCTCCACAGGGTGTCCTTGAGTTCCTTTCGGGTCGAGGGCTGAGTCGTTGCGGGTCTGCGTGCCATCACTGGCCTTTCCATCACTCGGTTGTTGTCACTGGGTTGTTGTCTCTGGGGGTTCTCACTGGGCGTTCCTGACAGGGACGAATTCGACCGCGCCGGAGGTGACCGACCGGGTCGCCAGGCGATGCAGTTCGTCGAGCAGGTCGAGCCGGCTGCGGATCTGATCCTCCCACGAGTCGATGCGGCTCAGCGCTGCCTCAGCCTCGGCCCGGGAGCCGGTTACCACCGGAACCGGCCAGGACCGCCATCTTCCCTTGCCGGAGGCCGGCCTGAGGTCATTGATCGCCGCGGCGATCGCTCTGGCTGACAGGGAAGCGGTGGCCGATACTCGCAGAATCCTGGCCGGTTCGGCGACCGCGGATCCGCCCTCGGCGTCGACCACGGCGTGCGGGGTTGCCGCGCTGGTGAACACGACGTCGCCCGGCCGGGTGAGGCGGACGTCGGGGTATCGGGAGGTCAGCGCCATCAGATCGACGGCCTCGGGGCGGCGGGCGGCCACCGCGTCTGCGGTCCACATCCGCAGCTGCCCGCCGGGAAGAGGACCGAAGCGGTGACCTGAGATCACCTGGATGAGCCGGGTGCGGGCCAGATCCCCCAGAGTCGATATTCCTGGTGTGGCCGATCCGGTGGCCCGGGGACGGACGCCGGCGAACGGGTCGGCCATCGGCTGAGCCAGGCCGATGAGGAGTTCGGCCATCCGGGCGGCGTCGTCGGCGGCCGAGACGGGGAAGGGATCGGTGGGGGAGACGTCCAGCGCGGTCAGCGCCAGGGACCTCGCCAGAAGACGGGTGGAATCAGCCCGGTGGAGAAGGGCGAATGCGCGGCGTCTATCGGCACTGTGTTCGTAGGTCCGGTGTTGATCGGCGCTGTGGCGATGGGCCCGGTCGGTCTGCTGGTGGCCGGATGTCTGACGGGCCTGGCCGGAGGCCGACGCGACCGCGACGACGTCGTCCAGCAGCTGCTGCCGGGTGGGCGCCTCGAAGTCGGTGCCCGACAGGTCGCCGGCCCACAGGTGCTTCGGATCGCCGGAACCCATGACCCACAGCCCCAGGTGCTCCCCGCCGCCCTCGCGCAGCAGGCCCCGGGGCAGTCGCGCCGCCGCCAACAGCTGGCCGCGGCGCAGGAAGGCGTCTCGCGACGCCACCACGTCGGCCGGCAGTTCGTCGATGAGGATCGACGCCGGTCCGACGACCAGCGCCGCCGTGGATGCGTCCATGTGGAGGGCCAGCTCGTCGATGACGGTCATCGCATCAGCAGGGTTCGGCTCAGCGGAGCCGCCATCTGGAGACGGGCCACCGACCCGGGCCAGGATGACCGAGCCCTCGGGCAGATCCCAGTCGTCCTGGATGCCGACGGCGCGCACATCGCGGGAATGCACCCGGTAGCGGCGGATGCATCGCCGGATGTGCGGGGCGCCCGCCGGCGCAGTGGGTGCAGTGAGGGAGGACGTCGCCAGGAGAATCGGTGTCTCGGGGAGGGAATCGTCTCCGGTGACCGCCAGGGCGACATCGGAGGCGGTGGCGTCGACGTCGACCAGGGCGCCGTTCTCCCCGAGGAGCGCGGTCGCGAGATCTACAAGGGTTGAGGTGAGGGAGTCGCGCAGACCGCCCGGGGCCGCGGCATGCGATCTGAGTTCCTCGTAGCCGCCGGCCGTAGAGAAGGCGTTGTCGGCGATGGCGTCGGCCTGTGGGGCGAGGCGGTCCGCGTCGGTGTCGGCCACCTCGGAGAAGAGCCACTCGTCGTCGGGGTCGAGTGCCTCGATGTCATCGAGGAGGTCCTCGGTGTCGACGCCGGTGATGGCGTCGAGGCCCAGGATCGCGCGGGCGGCCAGAAGGGCCAGGATGTCGGCCTGATCTCCGGGATCGGCGGCCGGGCTGGCGGTGACGGCCATGTCGGACGAGAGCTCGGGTTCGGGATTGTTGCCCCGGCCGGTGGTGCGCAGATAGCTGACGACGTCGTCGGCCAGGAATCGGCCGTCCGGCTGAGGCGAGGGAAAAGGCACGTTGCGAACGGGCCGCCGACGCCACATGGAGACGACCGGCCGCTGCACACCGGCGAGGCGGGCGACATCGGCCAGGGACATGGTCGTGGTGGTCATGGCGTCTCCTTCCGTCTCCTGTGATGTGCCGTGGTGTCTGCACTGTACGGCCGATGGACGACGAAACGGATGATCCTGGGGCAATAAATCCTGATAAGGGGACTTATCAGCCACCGCAAGATGACGTTGCACTGTTCTCAGTCACAGTTGTGACGTCGCCGTCGGCGGGGGCCGACAGCAAGCTCAACGTCTCACCCAACGTCATCCGCACATGCGTGAAAGGAACAACCATGTCCCAGCAGACCCCGGGCCATCAGCAGCCCGACCCCCGGCAGCCCTACCAGCAGGGGCCCGTATACCAGGGTCCCAACTTCCCGCCCCAGAAGCCCAAGAAGTCCATCTGGAAGCGCTGGTGGATGATCTGTCTCTACATCGTCGTCGCGATCGCCGTGTTCGCCAATATGGGAGGCGGGGGCGGTGAGGAGGCAGCCACCACCGACTCCAGCGCCACGGCGGCCGCGGATGAGGCCGGTGACGCCGGGGCGACAGCGACGAAGCCGGCCACCAAGGCCACGAAGAAGGCGGCCCCCAAGAAGGTCGGCATCGGCACGGCGGTGAAGTCCGCCGATCTCACTCTCACCGTCACGGAGTTCAAGTGCGGAGTGTCTGTCAGCGACGGCTACCAGGACATCACCCCTCAGGGGCAGTTCTGCAAGATGTCGCTGACGATCAGGAATGACGGTTCCGACCAGGCCACCGTCGACGACTCGCAGATCAAGGTGAAGGACGCCAAGGGCAACGAGTACGGCACCTCCTCGGACACCATGACCGTTGACGGCAACATCTTCCTGAAGCAGATCAACCCCGGCAACAAGATTGTCGGCGTCGCCTACTACGACGTCCCGGTGGGTACGACGCCGGTGACCGCCGAGTTCAGGGGCTCGATCCTCAGCTCGGCCGCAGAGGTCGCCCTGTCCTGACCTGAACTGGGGCCGGGCAGAGCCGTAGCCGGTCCGTGCGGCTGAAGGCTTCAGTGGTGAAGGGCACGGCCGCTCCTGAATGCGGGCGCCGGCCGTCGCGACGCGCGGCGCCCTCGATGCTGTCGTACGTCGAACGGACCCGGTTGCAGCATCAATCCTGTGTACCGATACAATATCGGCTGTGCAACGGCCATCCATATTCAGGGTGCCCGGTAGTCATGGGGTGCTACGTCGCATCTCGTTTGAATCCTTCACCGAAAGATCGAGCCATGTCCCAGCAGTCGCCGGGTTACCCTCAGTCCCAGGGGCAGCCTGCTGGCTACCAGCAACCGTACCCACCCATGCCCGGGTATGTGGACCCGTACAGCCAGGTACCCGGTCAGCAGCCCCCCGGGTATCCCCAGGGCCCTTACCCCCGGCCGCCGAAGAAGCCGAAGAAGTCGGTCTGGAAGCGCTGGTGGATGATCTGCATCTACATCATCCTCGGACTCTCCGTCATCGCCAATCTCGGCGGGGGTGGTTCCGACGCTGCCAGTTCCGGATCCAGCGCTGCGACCGATTCCAAGGGCAAGCAAGCCACCACGAAGGAGACGAACGCTGCGGAGAAGAAGGCCGGTATCGGGACTCCAGTGACCTCGGACGAACTCACCATGACGGTGACGGCGTTCAAGTGCGGCGTCTCGGTCGCTGATCCGATCGAGGACCTGAGCCCGCAGGGGCAGTTCTGCAAGATGTCGGTGACCATCAAGAACGACGGCTCTGACCAGGCCACCGTCGATGACTCGCAGATCAAGGTGAAGGACGCCAAGGGTAACGAGTACAGCACATCCTCGGACACGGTGTTCGTCGACGGCAGCATCTTCCTCAAGCAGATCAACCCCGGTAACAAGCTCACCGGCGTCGCCTACTACGACGTCCCGGTGGGTACGACGCCGGTGACCGCCGAGTTCAGGGGCTCGATCCTCAGCTCGGCCGCAGAGGTCTCCTTGTCCTGACCCGGTCCGGGCCCGATGTTTCTCCCGAACGCAGCGCCGGAGTCTGAACGGAGCGCCAGGAATACCTGGCGCTCCGTTCAGACTCCGGCGCTGCGTCGCTCAAGGGAGTTGTCCACAGGGGAGGGCGTTCGTGACTGCGGGCAGAAGTTGTCCACAGATTGATGTCTGGCCGACAGATCAGGGCCTCCGCCCCTAGAACCTGGGTATGAAGAGCGAAGAAGAAATCCGGCAGATTCTCCGTGTCACGGATCTGACCGACGGCGACATGACCTACAAGGAACTCCGGGCGCGCATCAGAGCGGGAGACATGACCAGAGTCAGGCACGGGGCTGTGGTGGTCGGCAGACTGCAGACGGACCGACGAGCCCGGCATCTCGAGCTTCTCGCCGGGACACTTCCGGTGCTGCATGGCGAATCATGGGTGCTCAGCCACACGACGGCGGTGGCCCTGCTCGGGCTGCCGATGATGCGGGACGGCTCCGATTCCATATGGGTCAACCGGCCGCCCGGTGTGGGAGGCCACCGTCGTCCGCAGCTCATCACCCGTGCAAGCGGACTTGTACCCGACGAGATCGTGCTGGTCGACGGCCTTCGGGTGACGTCGCCGGAGCGCACGGCGATCGACATGGCCCGGGAGTTCGGGTTCGTGACCGGTGTCACGATCACCGATGCCGTCCTGGCTATGGGAGGGAGGCGCGATCTCCTGGAGCTGGAACTCGAACGCGCGCGCCGACGACATGGGAACGCCACAGCCCGGAAGGTGGTCGCCTTCGCCGACGGCGTGGTGGAGAGCCCGGGGGAGTCGATGATGAGGGCCATGCTGAAGGCAGAGGGCTGCACTCCAACCAGCCTCCAGGTGAAGATCCACGACCGCTTCGGACGCTTCGTCGCCCGCTGCGACTTCGGGTGGCTGGAGTGGGGCGTGGTCGGTGAGTACGACGGGCCGCAGAAGTACCTCCGGGATCGGAAGCCGGGCGAGAGTCTCTCCGACGTCATCGTCCGGGAGAAGGCCCGCGAGGCGGACATCCGGGACCAGAGTCTGGAGGTCGTCAGGTTCTGTGCCGACGACCTCAGGAACCCGAAGGCTGCCGCTGCACGGGTCCGACGTCTGCTCAACCAACGCGGCCTGCTCCCCACGCCCTGGACCAACCCCGCGCCCCAGATGCCGCAGGTTCCGCAGGACGACTATCCGTGGCTGCCGCCGTGGAAGTTCTGATCCGGCCGGGATCGATGTTTCTCCCGAACGCAGCGCCAGAGTCTGAACGGAGCGCCAGGAATACTTGGCGCTCCGTTCAGACTCTGGCGCTGCGTGGAGGTGGAGGGGTGGATGGGCCAGGAGGTGGGGCCGACGGGACGGGGGAGGTGAACGGCGGGGTGGTGACAGACCGGAAGAGGTGACAGACCGGAATGGGGGACAGGTGAACGGCGGGGTGGGCGGGACGTCAGCTCTCCAGGACGTCCCCGTCGACGTAGAGCCATCGTCCCGCCCGCCGACGGAACCGGGCCACCTCGTGAAGGACGCCGGGGCGCCTCCCCTCCCGGAAGGAGGCGCGGTACTCCACCACACCGGCGTCGTCCCCCTCCTGACCGCTCTCGACCCGAAGAACCTCCAGGCCGGTCCACCGCAGCCCGTCCTCCTCCACCAGATCGGGCCTGGTCCGCGGGTGCCAGGTGACCCAGAGGTGATTCCAGCGGCCCAGCACATGGGCCGTGTAGCGGGAGCGCATCAGCTGCTCTGCGGTCATCGCGGCGCGCGGATCGTCGATGATCGGACCGCAGCACGAGGAAAGCGACGCACCGGACCCGCAGGGACAGATTTCAGTGGAACCCATGGCCCCATTCTGCCGCGCGAGGCGCCGTTCCCGCAGTCGCCGGACATGCGTCCGAGTGCATTCCGGGTGGCCCGGGCGACGCGGTGCGTGAGGGTCCTGGAGGTCCGGGACGCCCGGGCGATCTCTCTGGGGAGAGCCGTCTCGCGGTAGCTGTCCAGGGCCTCCCCAGAATCCCCGATGTGGGCATGTGTACACATTATGCGGTGACGCACTCCACGGTCGTAGGTCGAGCTGCTGCCGGTACCCCCGCAGTAGCAGGAGATGCGCGCGGCGTCAGCCTGTGGGGGTGCTCTGGTAGTCCCGGGCTCTCATCTCGTCATCGGGTTGACGGCCCGGTTCCTACGGGGTCTGGAGCGGGTTGCCCGGTTCGCCCGAGCGGTGTTCATCTCGGGCCGGAGCGCACGGGCGGGTCGGTCCGCGGGAAGCTGTCGGCCGTCTCGCGAGGGCCCGACGGGTCCATCATGAAACGAACGCAACATCCTATCCGAACGTTCAAGTAGACAGCATGCACATGATTCGTGAAGACATTCTGCGCCTCGTTCCTCGAAGTTGGTAGGACCTTCTGCGCACGGCCGCCCTCGAGGAAGTCCTTGCATTCTGGGAATCCCACTGGTAGCGTGGCGGAATCGTTTGCCTGCCTAATTATTATGATACGCCGTGATATTTCAAGGATGATTTGAGGAAATATCCAGCCGAATTCAAGAGGAAGGTCTCACACGAAGTGGCTATTGTACGTGCGTCACACGTCTACAAGGTGTTCGGACGACATGAACGCGAAGTCGTCGACCGCCTGAAGGCGGGCCAGAGCCGCGAGGAGCTCGCGCATCTGGGCACCGCCGCCGTCATCGACGCGAGCTTCGAGGTCGAGAAGGGCGAGACGTTCGTCGTCATGGGCTTGTCCGGTTCGGGCAAGTCGACGCTCATCCGAACGATCAACGGCCTGTGGGCCCCCTCCGACGGCACCATCGAGATCGGAGACAACGTTGTGTCGGACATGGGCGCCAAGCAGCTTCGCGAGCTGCGCCGCGACCATGTCTCCATGGTCTTCCAGCATTTCGCCCTGCTGCCACATCTGACGGTCCGCGAGAATGCCGCTTACGGCCTGAAGCTCCAGGGCAAGGGCGACAACAACGAGCAGCTCGAGAAGGCCAATGAATGGCTGCACACCGTCGGCCTGAAGGGGTGGGGTGACAAATACCCGCACCAGCTGTCCGGCGGCATGCAGCAGCGCGTCGGTCTGGCCAGGGCGCTGGCCGCCGAGACCGACATCCTGCTGATGGACGAGGCGTTCTCCGCCCTGGATCCGTTGATCCGCCGCGAGATGCAGGATGAGCTCGTCGACCTGCAATCGAAGATCCAGAAGACCATCATCTTCATCACCCATGACCTCAACGAGGCGATGTACCTCGGCGACCACATCGCGGTGATGCGCAACGGCCGGATCTCCCAGATCGGCACCTCCGAGGAGATCCTCACGTCCCCGGCCGACGACTACGTCGCCGAATTCATCCAGGACGTCGACCGCACCCGTGTGCTCACGGCGTCGACCGTGATGAAGGAGACCGACGCCATCGTCTCCGCCAAGGCTGGGCCTCACCGGGTCATACGCATCATGGAGCAGTTGGGTATCAGTGGCATCTTCGTGGTCGACGAGAACCGGCGCCTGCTGGGCATCGTCGATGACCAGTCGGTGGTCAACGCGGCCCGGGAGGGCAAGCCCGACGTCTCCTCGATCGTCGAGAACGCCGACATCCTCACCGTCAAACCCGACGCCCCACTGGCACAGCTCTTCGCCCCCAGCTCGAGCGCCCGGGTACCTCTGGCGGTCGTCGACGACGGCTACCACTTCCTGGGCATCATCCCGCGCGTCGCGCTGCTGGACTCGATGTCACGGATGAACGGCGGCGAGTCGGACAACGGCGTCGCCACCTCCTTGGAGGACACCGGCGAACTGCCGGTGATCACCGACGAGGAGCCCGTCGGCCTGGAGCCCGCGGACCAGCGCACCACCGGCCCGCGCGAGCAGGGGAGCGGCGGTGGTTCGGGAGGAGCCTCGGCGGAACCCCGGCACACTGACGATCCCAAGGAGGTCTGATATTCATGGGTAGCTTCAACTTCTTGAGCCCGCGCATTCCGCTCGGCAGCTGGATCGAGAGCTTCTTCAACTGGTTCCAGCAGGCCTTCGACTGGCTGATCTCCTTCGTCAACTTCGTCGTCGGCGGCATGTACAACGGCTTGGAGGCAGTCCTCGGTGCGCCGCTGTACCTGATCATGATCGTCATCCTGGCGGCCATCGCCTGGTTGTGCGCCTCCTGGAAGGTGGCCGTCTTCACCCTCATCGGGTTCTACATCATCCGTGCCGTGGACCAGTGGGACAACGCCATGCAGACGCTGTCCCTGGTGATCGTCGCCGTGGTGATCGCCCTCATCATCGCCATCCCACTGGGCATCTGGGCCGCCAAGTCCAAGAAGTTCTCAGCCATCATCAAACCGATCCTGGACTTCATGCAGACCATGCCGTCGCTGGCCTACTTCGTGCCGGTGATCGTGCTCTTCGGCATCGGCCAGGTGCCCGGCGCCATCGCGACCATCATCTTCGCCCTGCCGCCCGGCGTGCGGTTCACCGAGCTGGGCATCCGCCAGGTCGACACCGAGACCGTGGAGGCCGGCGCCGCCTTCGGGGCCAGCCCGGGCCATATCCTCACCCGTATCCAGATCCCGCTGGCGATGCCGACCATCATGGCCGGCGTCAACCAGGTGATCATGCTGGCCCTGTCGATGGTCGTGCTGTCGGGCATGGTCGGCGCCGGTGCCCTCGGAGGCGAGGTCGTCGCCGCCCTGTCGCAGGTCGATATTGGGCTGGGCATGGAGGCCGGCGTGGCCGTCGTCGTCGTGGCTGTGTTCCTCGACCGCATCACCAGCGGCCTGGCCAACCGGACACCGCTGGCCCGGGCCCAGCGCGCCAGCTGAGGCCTCAAGACCTGGGATCCCCCGATCCCTCACATCAATCCGAAGGAGTAGAGACATGGTGAGGAAGAAGCTTCTGGCACTCACCGCGCTGCTGAGCGCGGGAGCACTGGCCCTTTCGGCCTGCGGAGCGTCCAACAGTGGAGGAGGCTCGGGCGAGGCGTCGGGCACCGCCGCGGCGACACCGGACCAGAAGTGGGCCGACTGCAAGCCCAGCGACGGCGCCAAGGACACCAGCAGCATGGACGCCGACAGCAAGAAGGACATCACCATCGGTGCCTTCAACGGCTGGGACGAGTCCTTCGCGACCGCCGGTCTCATCAAGAACGTCCTGGAGAAGGACGGCTACAAGGTCACCATCAAGGGGTTCGACGCCGGCCCGGGCTACACGGGCGTCGCCGGAGGCGACATCGACCTCATCACCGACGGCTGGCTGCCGCTGACCCACGCCGACTACATCAAGAAGTACGGCGACAAGCTGGAGAACCTGGGCTGCTGGTACGACAACGCCAAGCTCACCATCGCCGTCAACAAGGACTCCAAGGCCCAGTCCATCGCCGACCTCAAGTCGATGGGCAAGGAGTACAACAACACCCTGTACGGCATCGAGGCGGGCGCCGGCCTGACCAAGACCACGCAGAACTCGGCCATCCCGAAGTACGGCCTGGACAATATGAACTTCAAGGTGTCCTCGACGCCGGCCATGCTGTCCCAGCTCAAGAAGTCCACCACCGCCAAGCAGGACATCGCCGTGACCCTGTGGCGTCCCCACTGGGCCTATGACGCCTTCCCGGTGCGCGATCTCAAGGACCCGAAGGGGGCCATGGGAGGCGCCGAGGTGCTCTACAGCTTCGGGCGTCCCGGATTCGAGAAGGACTTCCCCAAGGCCGCCCAGCTCGTCAAGAACATGGCCTTCGACGACAAGAACCTGTCGAGCCTGGAGAATGTGATGTTCTCCGACGACAAGTACGGCGGCGAGAACCAGGAGAAGGCCGTGGCCGAATGGGCCAAGGACAACCCCGACTGGATCAAGAACTGGCAGGCGGGCAAGCTGCAGGTCAAGTGATTCAGGGCTGAGGCCCGCGCTCATGCCGTGATCGACCCGTCCGCGGCTAGCATCACTGCAACTGCGCGGGCCCGCCCGGGCCACGCCCGCCGCTCGGTCGCAACCGAGACCAGTCTCATCAGACTGAGAGGGAGTTCGACGATGATCAGGAAGAAGCTCGTGGCAGTCGTCGCACTGTTGAGTGCGACGACGATGTACCTGTCGGCATGCGGCGCCTCCAACAGCGGGGGCGGCTCGGCGGGGGGAAGCTCGGACGCTCCCTCCTCCAATGTTGACCAGAAATGGGCGAACTGCAAGGTGACCGACGGTGCCAAGGACGCCAGCAGCATGGACGCCGACAGCAAGAAGGACATCACCATCGGTGCCTTCAACGGCTGGGACGAGTCCTTCGCCACCGCCCACCTCATCAAGTACGCGTTGGAGAAGGACGGCTACAAGGTCACCGTCAAGGGGTTCGACGCCGGCCCCGGCTACACCGGCCTGGCCGGAGGCGACATCGACCTCATCACCGACGGCTGGCTGCCGCTGACCCACGCCGACTACATGAAGAAGTACGGCTCGAAACTGGAGTCGATGGGCTGCTGGTACGACAACGCCAAGCTCACCATCGCGGTGAACAAGGACTCCAAGGCCAAGTCCATCGCCGATCTGGAGTCCATGAGCAGCGAATTCGGGAACACCCTCTACGGCATCGAGGCCGGCGCCGGGGAGACGAAGGTCGTGCAGGACACCATGATCCCGAAGTACGGGCTGAAGAACATGAAGCTCAAGGTGTCCTCGACCCCCGCGATGCTGTCCCAGCTCAAGAAGGCCACCGCCGCCAAGCAGGACGTGGCCGTCACCCTGTGGCGTCCGCACTGGGCCTACGAGGCCTTCCCGGTCCGTGATCTCGCGGATCCCAAGGGGGCCATGGGAGGAGCCGAGAAGATCTACAGCTTCGGCCGTCCCGGATTCGAGAAGGATGATCCCAAGGCCGCGCAGCTGGTCAAGAACCTGGCCTTCAGCGATGCCGAGCTGTCCAGCCTGGAGAATGTGATGTTCTCCGACTCCAAGTACGGCGGCAAGAACAATGACAAGGCCGTCGCCGAGTGGGCCGGGCAGAACTCCGACTGGATCAAGAAGTGGGAGCAGGGCAAGTTGACCGGCAACCAGAAGTAGTCCGATCATCCGGGAGATGGCCGTTGACTCCGTCGTCCCCGAAGAATTCACTCCCAACACGCCGTCCCGCAGCTCACCAGGGCTGCGGGACGGCGCGTTGGGAGCGGCCGCACCCGTGACCCGTCCGCATCGCGGCGCCGGTCGGCGGAGGGGCGACAATGGAGGGCGCACACCCCACCTGAGAGGACGTCATGACCGCCGACCCCGCCCGATTTCTGGCCCCGCGCTACCGGATCCGTCCTCATTCGATCCTGGCGGAGGCCATCACCGCAGGGCAGCAGGCCGGTCACGAGGACCTCATCAACTTCTCGATCGGCGATCCCGATCTCACCACCGATCCGCGGATCATCCGCGCCGCGATGGATGACGCCCTGGCGGGCCACACCCACTACACGGCCGCCCACGGGGACCCAGAGCTCGTCGATGCGATCGTCGAGGCCCAGCGCTCTGACTACGGCGTAGACGTCGACCCCCGCGACGTACTGGTGACCGCCTCGGCATGCCACGCCATGGCGCTGGCCTGCATGGCCGTCCTCGACCCGGACCTGCCGTTCGGGGAGCGCTCTGAGGTGATCATCCCCGAGCCCTACTTCAACTGCTACGACGGGCAGATCGAGCAGGCCGGGGGCGTCCCCGTCCACGTGCCCACCGCCGAGGCCGACGGATTCCAGCTGCGGGCCGACGCCCTGGAGGCGGCCATCACCCCCCGCACCCGGGCGATCATCCTCAACACCCCGACCAACCCGTCGGGGGTCTGCTGGACCCGTGATGCCCAGCTGGTCATCGCGCGCGTGGCCGCCGAGCACGGCCTGCTGGTGCTGGCCGACGACATCTACACCTCCTTCTCCTACGCGGAACCCTTCATCCCCTTCGCCACCCTGCCCGGTATGGCCGAGCGCACCGTGACCATCCGGTCCTTCTCGAAGAACTACGCCATGACGGGCTGGCGGATCGGCTACGCGATGGGGCCGCGGGCGATCATCGGCGCGATGACCGACATCAACGAGAACATCGTCTACTCCGCTCCGGACCCGTCCCAGCGGGCCGCACTGGCCGCGATCCGACTGCGACACGAGATCATGCCGCCGATCGCCGAGCTCTATCGCTCCCGTCTCATGGCGGCCCACCAGGAGATCTGCCGGACCCCGAACATGCACGCCCTGGAGCCGGGTGGGGCCATCTATCTGTGGGTCAACATCGCCGACACCGGGCTGAGTTCGCAAGCCGTGATGGACGCCATGCTCACCCAGGCCCATGTGCTCACCATTCCGGGGCCCGCATTCGGGGCGTCGGGGGAGGGCTACCTCAGGCTGGCCGCCACCCTCGACGTCGAGCGCATCCGTGAGGCCTTCGCCAGGATCCGCCGGATGGAGATCTTCAGTGACTGACAGGCGCCCGCGGGGGGAGCCGGATGAAACCTCGCACACGGACGCCGGGATCGAACGTCTGATCCCCGACCCGGACCGGCCCGGTGCCTGGGTGGTGCGGATGGGCGGGGCCGACCAGTCCTGGGTGGATCCGGAGCACCCGACCCGCCTGGAGTTCGACTACATGGAGCGGATCGCCGACCACCTGGACCTTCACAGACCCCCGGGGGAGCGGATGCGGGTGGTACACGTCGGCGGGGCCGGGATGAACCTCGCCCGCTACGTGAGCGCCACCAGGCCGACGTCCCCCCAGATCGTTCTGGAACCCGACGCGCGGCTCACCGAGGAGGTGCGCCGCAAGGCGCCGCTGCCGGTTCGATCCGGCATCAAGGTGCGGCCCCTCGACGGGAGGACCGGGATCGCAGCGATGCGCGACGACTATGCCGACGTCGTCATCCTCGACGCCTTCGCCGGAGCCCGGGTGCCCGGCGACCTTGTGACCGTCGAGTGCTTCACAGAGGTCTCCCGGATGCTGGCGCCCGACGGCGTACTGGTGGCCAATGTGACCGACTCGGCGCCGATGGGATGGTCGCGGCGGGTGGTCGCCGGGCTGGGGGAGGTGTTCAGCCAGGTGGTGCTGGAGGCCGAGTCGGCGACGCTGAAGGGACGCCGGTACGGCAACGTCATCCTGGCCGCGAGCCATCTACCGCTCCCGGTCGGCGAGGTGACCCGGCGCTGCGCCGGGGCGGCCTTCCCGTTCCGGGTGGTCCATGGACCGGCTCTGGAGAGGATGGCCGCCGGAGCGATGCCCTTCACCGACGACGCCCCGGAGCCGTCGCCCGGGCCGCCCGGCGGGGCGGGCTACTTCTCCTGAGGCGCGACTGCTTCCCGTCCCTGTCGCCCCATCGTCACCGCCCCTCCCCTGTGCGTCGCCACGGCACCGGCCCCATCCACCCACCTTCACCTTCCACGGCACCGGCCCCATCCACCCACCTTCACGCAGCGCCAGAGTGTGAACGCAGCGCCAGGAATTCCTGGCGCTGCGTTCACACTCTGGCGCTGCGACGGGGAAGTCGACGAACTCGGGGAAGTCGGGAAGTCTGGAGGATGGCGAAGACAATGACGGGGGACGGGAAACGAGGGAGGGCAGGGACGTCGTCGGCTCAGGTGGTGGGTTGACCAGTACGATGGCGACCATGACGTCGCGTGCGGTGGGAGGATCCGGTCAGGTGGCCCTCAGCGTGCCGCCGGGCCAGGGCTGGCCCCCGCAGGGACACGGGGCGTCGCAACAGGACCAGGGCCACGATTGGCCTCCGCCAGGGCAGCCGCCGGGCCAGAATTGGCCTCCGCCCGGGCAGCGAGGGCAGCCGCCGGGGCCGGCCCAGCCTCCGCAGCAGGGTCCCCAGGGTTGGCCCCCTCCCGGCCAGGGCGCGCAACCGCAGGGTCGGCCGCCCTACGGTCAGCCCCAACAGGGACAGGGCTGGCCGCCCCCCGCTCAGAATTACCCTCCGCGATACCAGTCGCAGTACGCTCAGCGCCCGGTTCCGGACCAGCACCGGATGCGCGACGTCAAGCCTCCCACGCCCGCGGCGCTCACCGCGGCACGGATCGTGGTGATGATCCCCGCCGGGATCTGGCTCTTCGGGCTGCTGATGATCTGGCTGTTCCAGGGAAGCTTCTCCGAGTCGGCGCTGGGGCCCCTCGTCAGCACCTTCGTCCTCGGCCTGGCAGCCGGGGACTGGGCGCCCATGGTGCTGCTGCCGCTGGCCGGTGCGGCGCTCTCCCTCACGATGGGCGGCGGCCATCAGATCGACCGCTGGCTGTTCACCGCGGCCGCGGTGCTGTGGACGGCGTGGTTCTGGTGGAACGTGCATTTCGTGCTGACCCCCGCCTGGCTCGCCACCCTGCTGGTGGTGGCCGCCCTCATCTGCGTGTGGAACCCCCCGTACAACCGCTGGCTCAGGGACGTGGAGGCGTGGGAGATGCGCCGGGCCGTCCCGGTCGGCCCACAGATGGGCGGACAACCCGGGCGCCACGAAGGGGGAGGTCTGAGCCGATGAGCCGCCTACGTCTGCGACCCTTCGGCTGGACCGTCGTCAGTCTCGTCGCCCTGATCGTCGCCGCGGCCCTGTGGGCCGGATGGACGTGGTGGGGCAGCACCCTCCCGCCCGGGGACCGGGCCCGCGCCGCGGCGTCGTCGGCCGCCCGGTCCTGGTCGGCGTCACCGTCCCCCTCCGCGTCGACCTCCAAGGGCCCGGCCGAGGGCGATCTCATCGCGGTGATGAGGATCCCGAGGCTCGGATCGAGCTGGGCATGGCCGGTCTACGCCTCCACCGATGACGCCGACTCCGCCCTGGCCGATGGTCTGGCCTGGTACCGCGACACAGCGCTGCCCGGCCAGAAGGGCAATTTCGCGGTCGCCGGGCGTTCGGCCACCGGCGCCAACGGCTTCCGCGATCTGCGGAAGCTGCACGCCGGGGACGACGTCGTCGTGGAGACCGCATCCTCGGTGTTCACCTACCGGATCGACGTCGCCCCGGCGAGCCTCACCGTGCGCAGCACCGACGACTGGGTGCTCGACCCGGTGCCCGGCCATGCCGACGCCACCGCACAGCAGCCGCTCATCACGCTGACCACCGGTCAGGACATGATCGCCACCTCCGGCCGCTCGGTCGCCATGGGACACCTGGTCTCCGCCCGGAACCGCTAGGGCCCGGGCCGCCGCGCCGACCCGGAAGCGCCCCCGGCTGCCGGTACTCTCGGCGTCAAGCCCAAGACCAGAAAGGTCCATCCCAGATGTCACTGGCACTGATCCTCATCCTCATCATCCTCGTCGTCGTGATCGGCGGCGGGGTCGGGCTGTTCATCGCGCCCTACAACTCCTTCGTCAGACTGCGCAACACCATTCAGGAGTCCTGGCGACAGGTCGACGTGGAACTGAACCGCCGCTACGAACTCATCCCGAATCTGGTCGAGACCGTGCGGGCAGCGGCCGCCCATGAGCGCAACACCCTGGAGGAGGTCACCCGGCTGCGCAACCAGGCGGTGGCGATGGCCACCGGAGCGCGGGGCGACGCCCCCGACCCGCAGCGCTCCCAGATCGAGTCGCAGCTCACCGGTGCCGTCCACAACCTGGTGGCCCAGGTGGAGGCCTACCCGGAGCTGCGCAGCAACGCGAACTTCCTGGAGCTGCAGCGCGAGCTGGCCGCCACCGAGGACCGTATCGCCGCCGGCAGGCGCTACTACAACGCCAACGTGAAGACCTACAACACCAAGACCGAGAGCTTCCCGTCGAACCTGGTGGCAGGCATGTTCCACTTCGAGAAGGCCAGCTACTTCCAGGTCGAGGATCCGGCGGTCCGTTCGGCTCCCGGCGTCAACTTCGGGGAGATCAGCCAGCGGCCCGAGACGCAGCAGAACATCGGCCAGGCCGGGGCGCCGCAGCTCGGCCAGGGCTCCCAGGCCCAGGCTCCCGGATACGCGGCGCCGCAGCAGTCCCCCGATCAGTTGCCGGATCCGCAGGCCGCACAGCGGCCGAATCCGGCGCAGCAGGCCGATCCGTCTCAACAGCCGTGGGGGAACCAGGGTAACCAGACCTCCCAGTAGCTCCCGGGGGCCCCGACTCTCCACATTGCGCCCCGGCCGCGACATCTCGCGGCCGGGGCGCAACCACGTCACCCGGGAGTGGGGGGGCGGTCACCCGGGAGTGGGGGGGCGGCTGCACAACTGTCGACCGCCGAATGGCGTTCACAATGTGGACGCCGTTATAATCCGGAAGGGACGGGTGAACCTACAGGTTCGCCGCGCACTGATCCGGAGGTTGCTCGATGGCGGGTTCGATGACGGTGGGCTATGTGCCGGGCGGTTTCGACATGCTCCACATCGGTCATCTGAACATTCTCACGTCCTCCCGGGAGCGTTGTGACCGGCTCATCGCCGGAGTCGCCACGGATGAGGCCCTCATCGCCATGAAGGGACGCGCTCCGGTGGTCCCCTTCGAGGAGCGGCTCGCACTGGTCGCAGCGCTGAGATGCGTCGATCGTGCGGTGGCGGACGTCGGCCAGGACAAGCGCATCGCCTGGCGGCGTCATCACTTCGACGTCCTGTTCAAGGGCGACGACTGGAAGGACACCCCCAAGGGCGACCAGCTGGAGGCGGAGATGGCCGAGATCGGTGCCCGGGTGGTCTACCTTCCCTACACTCCGACGACCTCCTCGACGATACTGCGGGGCTACCTCACCAAAGCCCTCAGGATCGCCTGAGCGCCTGTCTCAGTGTGCAGTCGGCCGACGCGTGTACAGCGGAGAACCCTTGCCCAACGCCCCAAGGATGCGACCCTGCGCGAACCATGCCCGCCTGGAGAGCACCGCATTGCGCCGCCGGTCCAGCCGTGCGGGGATGAGCCGTGCGCCGGTGGAGAACACCGCCAGACGCGCCACCCCTCCGAGCAGATGCTGACCAGAACGCAGCAGACGCACCGCGGGCCGGGGATCATCGATGAGCATCTGCGAGCGAGAGGCGCCCTGGGTCCTCGCCCGACGGCGGGCGAAGTCGCGGGTTGCGCGCTCGGGCGGGATGTCGGCGCGCACCACGGAGTCGGGGGCCGCGACGATCCGTCCGCCGGCCGCCAGCACGTCGCGGCCGAATCGCGTGTCCTCGCCGCCGGCAAGTCCCAGCGAGGTGTCGAAATCGACGCCGAGCCTGCGCACCTGGCCGGTGTCGAAGAGCGCATTGCTGGTGGCGAGGTAGTCGAGTTCCTGAGCGCGGGCATGGCGGGTGCGTCGCATGAAGCCCGAATCGGACACCCACGGGTCGCAGTCGGGCGGCCATACGTACTGCACGAAACCCATGACCACCGCGGCGCGGGTCTGGCGCCACACCGCCACGAGCTCACAGAGCCATCCGGCCTGCGGCATCACGTCGTCGTCGACCATGACGGTGAGTTCCTGGTCGGCGGCTGCGGCCAGTGCGGCCTGTCTGGCGGCGGCGATCCCGGGGAGGGCGACCGGCAGATAGCCGACGCCGGCGGTCTCGCAGACGCGACGGGCCGAGCAGTCCGGATCGTTGTCGACCACCAGCAGGCGCGCCGGGCACGGCGCCTCGGCCATCTCCTCCTGGACGCGCGCGATGAGATCGGGCAACAGATGGATGCGCCGGAAGGTGGTGACGGCCACCAGGACGCGCAGGTCGTCGAGTTCAGAGCCTGCCGTCCTCGGCTCGGGGGCACAGTGGTAGACATCGTCCACGGGGCTCAGTCTGGCATGGGCGACCGGCGGCGGCAAGACGACCGGAGAGTAGTCGGCGTGGCAGTGTAAGGCGTTGCCGGGCATGACAGGATGCAGATGGCGGAGCGACTGAGGAGATATGGAGGAAAATGTGGACGGCGTTCTGAGGATCGCGCTCATCGGGACCCGGGGCGTACCCGCCCGGTACGGGGGCTTCGAGACCGCGGTCGAGCAGATCGGACGTCGGCTGGCGGACCGCGGGCACCGCGTCACCGTCTTCTGCCGTCACTCCAATGATGGTGGTTCCGAGTCTCTCCAGCACTACCTGGGGATGGATCTGGTGACCCTGCCGGCGATGCGCCGGCGGTCCCTGGAGACCCTCAGCCACACCGCCCTGTCCGTCATTCACCCGGTGCTGCGCGACGTCGACTCCGCGATCCTCTTCAACGCCGCGAACTCGCCCCTGCTGCCGGTGCTGCGAGCCCGCCGGATCCCCACCGCCACCCACGTCGACGGCATCGAGTGGAAGCGGGCGAAGTGGCAGGGGACAGGGCGCACCTACTACCGGGTCGCCGAGGGGATGGCGGTCCGTCTCTCCGACGCCCTCATCGCCGATGCCCGCGGCATCGCCGAGTACTACCGGGACGAGTTCGGGGCCGACACCCGCGAGATCACCTACGGCGCGCCGATCATCGACTCCTCACGTTCCGACAAGCTTGCGGAGAAGGGCCTGGAGCCCCGGCGCTTCCACCTGGTGGTCGCGCGCTTCGAGCCGGAGAATCACATCCTGGAGATCGTCGAAGGGTACCGGCGATCCGGCTCTCGTCTGCCGCTGGTGGTGGCCGGGGCGGCGCCCTATTCTGCCGAATACACCCGGGCGGTCCATGAGGCGGCCGGCCCGGCCGACGTCCGCTTCATCGGATCGGTGTGGGATCAGGAGCTCCTCGATCAGTTGTACGCCAACTGCGCCTCCTACCTTCACGGCCACAGCGTCGGCGGCACCAACCCGTCACTGCTGCGTGCCTCGGGGGCGGGGGCCGCGGTGATCGCCTACGACGTCGTGTTCAACCGCGAGGTGCTCAACGGCAACGGGCTGTTCTTCTCCGATCCGGACGGTGTGGCCAGCGCACTGGCCACGGTGCGGGAGGATCCGCAGGCGGCCTGGTCCATGGGGGCGAGGCTGCGCACCGACATCAAGCCCCGCTACTCCTGGGACACCGTCACCGACCGCTACGAGCAGCTGCTGCGCGATCTGCACCGGGTCGGCGTCACCCCGCTGCGCTCCCACCCGAGTGGGAGACGCAGGGGCGCGCGCTGATGACTGCCTCTCCCTTCGCCCTGGTGATAGTCAACTACGGTTCCCACCAGCTGATCGCCGACAACGTCGCGGGACCGGTCGCCGAAGAGGGCGCCCGCGTCTATGTGGTGGACAACCCCTCCAGCGTCGCCGAGTGCCAGGCCGTCCGGCAGCTGTGCGCCGAACGCGGGTGGACGCTGGTGGCCTCTGCGGCCAACGTCGGCTTCGGCGCCGGGGTCAACCAGGGCGTGCGCGCCGCGATCTCCGACGGGCTGGACGTCTTCGTGCTGCTCAATCCGGACGCCGCCGCCGACGGACCGGTGCTGGCCGGGCTGGCACGGGCCGTCCGGGAGGATCCGGGCGGCGTCATCTCGCCGCGGGTCGTGGGGTCAGACGGACACACCGATTTCGACGGGGCGATGGTGAGCCTGCGCACCGGCCGCACCCGGATGCGCTGGATCGACAGCGATGGCGATGGCGAATGGGTGAACTGGCTGACCGGGGCCTGCATGGCCTTCGACCGGAGCACCTTCGAGGAGACCGGAGGCTTCGGCGAGGAGTACTTCCTGTACTGGGAGGACGTCGACTTCTCCCGCCGGGCGGTGGCCTGCGGCCGGCACCTGGCGGTGCGTCACGACCTGCTGGTGGTCCACGACGAGGGCGGCACCCAGGGCTCCCAGGGCCGCCGCGCGAAATCCCATTCCTACTACTACTGGAACTGCCGCAACCGGGTGGTGTTCGGGCGCCGTTTCGCCCGCGTCGCCTGGCGGGACTGGCTGGCTGCGACCCCGTCCCAGTCCTGGCAGATCCTGTTGCGGGGAGGACGCCGCCAGCTCCTGGAGGATCCCGGCACCTTCGTTGCCGCCGTACGCGGCACCCTGGCCGGGATCCTGGTGACCGCCAGGCCCCACCCGCACACCCGGGAGGGCCGCCGATGAGCGGAGCGGGAGACCTCACCGGCCGGACCGTGCTGGCCGTCCATCCGGGGGCGGAGATGTTCGGCTCGGACCGGATGTTCCTGGAGTCGGTGACCGGGATGGTCGAGGGCGGCGCGCGCGTCGTGGCGGCTCTCCCGATGACGGGGCCGCTGGTCGCGCGGCTGGAGGGGGCCGGTGCCTCCGTGGTGATCACCCGGGCCTTCGTGCTCCGCAAGGCGCTGATGCGCCCGTCCGGTTGGCCGCAGCTGCTGGCGGACCTGGCGGGCGGTACTCGTTCGGCGCTCCGACTGATCGGCAGGGTCCGTCCTGACGCGATCTACGTCAGTACGATCATCGAGCCCCTGTGGCCGCCGTTGGGACGGCTGCACCAGGTTCCGGTGGTCAGTCACGTCCATGAGGCTGAGAGGTCACTGCCGGTCGCAGCCCTGCTCTACGGCCCGCACGCGCTCTCGACACAGGTGATCCTCAACAGCCGCTTCACTGCCGGGGCGTTCGCCCGGGTGTTGCCCGGGCCGGCTCACCGGGCGCGGATCCTGCTCAACGGAGTCGAGGGACCGCAGGATCCGCCTCCTCCCAGGCCCGCCATCGACGGCACCCTGCGGCTGGTCTATGTCGGGCGACTGTCGCCGCGGAAGGGCCCGGATCTGCTGCTGGACGTCGCACAGATCCTTGCCGATCAGGGGATCGACGTGAATGTCACCCTGGTGGGGGACGTCTTCTCCGGCTACGAGTGGTACGCCGAGGAACTGCGCGCCAAGGCCGAGGGGATGGACGTCCCGGTGGAGTTCGCCGGATTCGAGGCCGACGTGTGGCCACGGCTGGCGGCCGCCGACATCCTGGCGGTGCCCTCGCGTGCCGACGAGTCCTTCGGCAACGCCGTCGTCGAGGGGGTGCTGGCACTGCGCCCGGTGGTCGCCTCGGACATGAGCGGCCTGCGGGAGGCCGCCGAGGGATATCCCACGACGCGCCTGGTTCCGGCCTGTGACGCTCACGCCGTCGCGACGGGGATCCAGGAGATCTGCGACGACTGGCCGGCGGTGGTCGCCGCCGCACCGCAGGCCCGCGCCGAGGCCCGGCGGCGTCTGGCCCCCCAGATCTATCGCGCAGGAGTGCGCGCGGCCATCGCTACTGCGGTCGACGCGGGCCGGCCCGGAGAGGAACCGAGGATGAACCGCTCACAGGCGAGAACAAGTCCGGCGTTGCTGGCGACGGCGCCCCGCAGAGCCGCCAAGACCCTCGTGAGGACGGTCTCCTCGACGATCATCGGCGCCCTGGGGGTCGATGCCACCTCGGCGATCGCCGGCCGTCCGACGCTCGTCATCACCCCCCACCCCGACGACGAGACCTTCGGCTGCGGGGCGACGATCGCGCGGATCCGGGCCGGTGGAACACCCGTACAGCTGCTCGTCGTCTCCGACGGGGCCGATTCACCGCGTCCCGATGGCGTGGGCCCGGAGGCCATGATCGGTCTGCGGCGCCAGGAGACCATCGCGGCGCTGGCGGCGCTCGGCGTCGACGAGTCCGCGATCACCTTCTGGGACTTCCCCGACGGCAGTGTGGAGGCCCACCGTGCCGAGCTGACCGATCGGGTCGCCGGCCTGCTGACCGACCTGTCCCCCGAACAGGTGATGGTCACCTCGGCCCATGACCGCCATCCCGACCATGCCGTCGCGGGCATGGCGACCCGCGAGGCCGTGGCGCGGCTGCGCAATCGCCCGAGGCTGCTGGAGTATCCGATCTGGCAGCGGATCCCGGCGGCGCTGTACCTGCGTCGTGGAGCGGACAGCCGGATCTCGGGCCCGCTCCTGTGCCGGGCGGACGGGTTCCGTGAACAGAAGAGGGCGGCCGTCGCCGCCTACCAGAGCCAGCTTCCGCACTTCCCGGCCGGTTGGGTGGAGGACTTCCTCCGGCCCTTCGAGCACTTCACCGAGGTGAGGGCCTGATCCTCAGAGGCGGCGCATCCGGGCGAACCAGGTCGGCAGGGCCAGGGCCACATAGGCCACCTCGGCCAGGGTCAGCAGTGCGTAGACGATGACGAAGACGCGGGGGAAGCCCCACAGCACGAAGGAGAAGCACACCACGCCGTAGTCGGTGGGCAGACCCATCAGCGACCGCACTATCGAGGAACCGCCCTGCTCGGTGGCCTGGGGGACGCCCTGCCGGGCCTTGAGCAGGTCGTTGAGGATCATGCCGAAGAACTCGACGGTGGTGGCGACCGCCAGAACGAGCGGCACCAGTAGCCAGGAATCGTGCTCCAGCGGGAAGAACCGGTACCAGCCGACGGCCGCGGCGAGAGGCAGGCAGACGGCTTTGAAGGCGTCGATCACGTGGTCGAGCCACTCCCCGGCCACCGACCCTCCGCCGCGCAGCCGGGCGACCTGCCCGTCGGCACTGTCCAGGGCGTAGCCGACGGCCAGCAGCAGCCAGACCACCACTCCGAGCCACACGGACGCATGCACGGTGGCCAGCAGGACGATGCCGACCGCGGTGAACGCCGCGCTGACCAGAGAGACCTGGTTCGGCGTGAGGCCCAACTCGTTCAGGGCCGCGGCGAAGACCCGGCCGACCGGGCGATTCACGTACAGCGAGTAGGCCGGAGCCCCTCGGCCGCGGCCCTTCTGCGCGTCGGAAAGTTGACGGTACGAACTCGCGTAACTCAGGACAGCCCCTTCCCTATGACCCAGATGTGGGCGGTGTGAGCTTACCATCGGGAGCCGGGTGGCCCGCGTCAGCCCCGCGAGTACTCCTCGGTGGTGCGACCGAAGGCACCTCGCACCATCCCGCGTGCCCCGGCAGCGCTGAACTGATGGCGCCCAACGCCCTTCGCGTCCCCGCGGGCCCTGCAGATGAGTGCCCTCGCGGTATCCAGTAAGCAGCGGACGGCCCCGGTGACGGCGTACCGCAGTCGCAGCGCGACACCGCGATGAGGCTGGTCGATGGTGCGGACCCGCACCCAGGTCTCGCCGGACCGGGTGGCGCGGGTGAGCACCCATGGCCTGGTGAGACGCTCGACCGGGACGAGTTCGCGGACCACCGACTCGTCGCACCAGACGATGGTGCCGCCGCGTCGCAGCAGGGTCTGGCCGAACATCGAGTCCTCGCCCCCGGTCAGACCGAAACGCGGGTCGAAGCGCAGTCCCAGCTCACGGACCTGCCGGAGGTCGAGCAGAAGGTTGTTCGTGGCGAGGCCCGGGCGCGCCGAGTCGGTGGCGTGCCGGGCGCGGGAGAACACCCCGGCGCCGGTGAGCCAGTCTTCGAGGGGATGGGCCGGGATCGATTCGACGGGGCCCGTCACCGCAGTGGCGCCGGTACGCTCCATGACCTCCAGCAGGCTTCGGAGCCAACCGGGGGAGGGCTGCTCGTCATCGTCGATGAGGGCCAGGAGGTCGGCATCCTCCGCTTCGTCCAGCATGCGGTTGCGGGCGGCAGCCAGCCCCGGCCGGGGCTCAGCCACCAGGCTCAATGGTGTGCTGAGGGCCGCCGTGGTCACCTGTGGGCCGGCACTGCCGTCGGGGTCGTTGTCGACGACGAGAATTCCGCTTGACAGCTCAGCGGAGGCGACATCGCGGGCCTGCTCGTCGAGCAGCGGAAGCAGCCCCGCCAGAAGCTGCGGACGCCGGAAGGTCGCCACCGCCACGACGAGGCGTCGCTGGGGCGCGCCCGCACTCACCGGGCCCCGGCTCCCAGGACCCGGGAACTCCGAAGCAGGTGCGCGGCGGCATGTTGACAATACGAACTCTCGTAACTCAGGACAGCTCCTTCTCTATGGCCCAGATGTGAGCGGTGTGAGCCTATCATCGGGCCGGTGGTCGGACCCTCGCGGGTCCCGGTGGTTTCGGCCGACCCGCCGGATATGGTTGTGGACGCCGTCACCAGGACCTGAGTGGGAGACATACCAGCGAATCGCCCAAGAGTCATGCAGGTCATTGAGCGCTATGCGCCGACGGTTTCCGGCTCCGACGGAAGGGACACGATGACCCGGTTCAGGCAGGCCGATTCCGCGGGGCCCGCGGCAGAGGTGGTGACACCGATGGGCCGGAAGGCCCACATCTGGGCTCTCGCTTTCCTGGTGGGCGGGTTCGTCGGCATGCCAGTTGTGATCGGTCTTGCCGCCGGGAGTCTGGGGCTCCCTCGGAACGATGCATGGTCGTACTCGTGGATCGCCCAGCACTTCGGTCGGACCGCACAGATCACGATGCTCGGCTGGAACAGATCGGCACTGGTCGGGCAGGTGGTTGTCCTCGGTCCTCTGGCAACGTCGATCACGGCTCAGCACGTGTTCGTCGCCCTGTGCGGTGCGGTCTGCCTCGTCGCCGCCTACCACCTGGTCCTGCCGAGGGCGGGAGGTCGCGCGGCCCTGCTCGCCGCGGCGGCACTTGGAGCGGTTCCTGAGTTCGGTCTGCTGACGACGTCCTACATGGCCGACATCCCCGCTCTGGCCGGTGTTCTCACCTGCCTGTGGGCGGGCGACCGGGCGGTCCGCCGCACGTCTTCCCTCAGCTTGTGGCTGGGTCTGATTGCCGGGATCTGGGCGGTGACGGTGCGCGAACAGGCGATTCTCGCCCCGGTGGCAGTGCTGATCGCCGGATGGTGGGCACGTCGTCCCTCCCGCCGCCAGGTGGTGGCCGGAGGAATGATCGTCCTTGCCGGGGTGGTGGCATTCGAGGTCTGGCGCCGGACGCTGTCGGGAGACGATCCGCTGGGCTCCACCGGGATATCGGTGGAGGAGACCGCGAGCGTTGTGGTGAAGATGTTCTTCACCTCGGGTCTGTATCTGCTTCCTGTCCTGTGTGCCGTGGTACGCCCACTGCGGTGGCGGAAACGCACCTGGTGGTTGACGAGCGGGCTCGTGCTGCTAGGTCTCGTCTGGGTGTTTCAGTCACGGCGATCCATGCTGCTGGGCAACTATCTCGGCGATACCGTTGCCTATCCGGTGGCCTCCGTCGGTGCACCCGCCATCCTTCCCACGGCGCTGTGGGGGCTGTTCCCCGTGCTGGCGGTCGTGGGTGCCGGCCTTCTTGCCGGGCAGCTCATTGAGGGCGCCTTCGTCCGGGATCCCCTACTGATCGTCGCCGGCGCACTGCTGGTGCTGGGGACGCTCGCCCAGGGCGCCGTGGGCCAAGTCATCTTCAGCCGGTACCTCCTCCTTCTGGTCCCAGTGGTGGCGGGCGTCGTCCTGCCGGCCAGGAAGGGAACCGCCGGCGCACCGTCGGGAATGACCGGGCCGGGGTTCAGATTCGCGATCGTCGGTGCGTGTCTGCTGGGTCTTCTCGGACTGGTCCTGACCGCCGCCACTGATTCATACGATGCTGCACGATGGAGGGCCGCCGAAGGCCTGGTAGCCGCCGGTGAGGCGCCGCGCGATGTCGATGCGGGGCTGGAATGGGTGGGTACCCATTCTGACCGGAAGTTCCTGCCCCGGGCTACCGGACGGCCCTCGGGTGGCGGGTGGTACGTCGATCACTTCAGGACTTCGCGGGCGTGCGTCGTGGTCTCCGGTTCCCCGCAGCACCGGAGAGGGGCCGGCGAGACCCACCCTTATCCAAGGTTCGTGGCGCGGGCACTGGGGACCGCGCAACTCCACATCTACCGGGACCGGTGCTGACCGGGCCGTGAGATCTCAGTGGCTCGCGCCCAGGATCCTCGCTCCCTGCGTGAGGCGCGGCGCGGCGGCGGCCACGTCCGCACTGATCGGCAGCGCTGAAGACGCTCGCGATGAGTACTGGGATGTGAGCTGCAGGTTCGCCGTGAGCGGCGAGGCGCCGGTGACCAGTATGGACGAGGAGTCCCGTTCCGTGGCCGACTGGTAGTCCCGCAAGGTCGCGTAACCCTTGCTGCCCGCACCGACATGAGGCGACCACACGGCCGTGTAGGTCGGCGTGGCCGCCGATGCCCTGTGCAGGAGGTTGCCCTCGCTCCGGGAGACCATCTGCGCACCGGTGAACCCCCGCGACCAGTCAGCGATCCGCAGAATGTACTCGCCCTTGCTCTGGGAGACGATGTTGTTGGCGACTGACACATTCCGCACGATCCAGGGCATCGTCGGGTCGGGCACGGGTCGGCGCCTGTCGTGGCCGGGGAGTCTCAGATCGGAGGCCCGCCGGTAGTCCTGGGTGATATCGATGCCGCCGCCGTTGCCGATGATGGTGTTGTTCCAGATCGTGGCGTTCCCGCTGTTCATGATCGCTACGGCGTCATCGCCGTTGTTGGTGAAGACGTTGTCCGCGGCGATCAGGCGATCGGACAGTTCGAAGACCAGAGCGTTGCCCTCGTTGCCGACGACGTCATTGTGGGAGAAAGTTGCGTTGTACACAGACTCGTCGAACCAGGGGCCCTGTCCGTTGTTGTTGATGAATGCGCTGTCGGTGACGGTGACATTTCGAGATGTGGTGATCTTCATGGCGCCGGATACCGGAGCCGTGTTGAAGTGCTGCGAGTTGTTGCCTGTCGACAGCAGTGACTTCACGGTGAGCCCGTCGGCGTGATTCGCATCAAGGCCCAGGAGGCCGTTGTTGCGCACCGTGACGTTCTTCACCGTCACGTTGCTGGCGCCGGTGAAGAGTCCGGTTGCCGCGTTGTCGATGATCGTCATGTTGTCGAAGGTGACACCCGGGAAGAAGGTGGTGACAGCGCCCATCCCGGGGATACTGGTGGCATAGCGGCGCACGCCGATCCCCCGGATCAGGGAGTTCTTCGAGCGGATCGACATGGCCTCGACGAGGGTGCTGGCCTCGACCTTCCTGTTCGTCGGGTCACTGCCCATCACCAGCTGCTTCGCGGACTCGTCGACGAAGAAGGTCCCGGCCGTGACCGCGGTACGGGTGGCGACCTGCCTCAGGGCTGTACCGTCGACCCAGATCTGGTCGGGATGGGAGGCCATCGGATACCTCGGGTTGATCCACGTCCAGTTCTCCTCCGTTCCGTCCGGGGCGCCCTTGGTGTAGGTGGGGCTGGCATCGAAGAAGGCGGTCCAGCCGTTCTTCACCCACGTGCTGCCGGATTTCACCCAGCCCGAGACCATCTGGGAACCGTCGAGCCAGACGGCTTCTCCCGGGTAGGCCTCGACCGTCAGTCTGTTGTGCGGGTAGACGACGGCCTGCTCGTGGTATACGCCACCGCGCACCACCACCGTGCCGCCGTCCCTGGCGGCCCTGGTCGCGGCACTGATCGTTCTGAACGGGCTGGCCTTGGTGCCAGGACCGGCATCTGATCCGGTGGTTGCCACGTACTTGGCATTCGCCGCGACGCCGTAGGACTGGGATCCGGGAGCCGTGGCACCCGCATGGAGACGCTGGCCGGCGTATGCGGTGCCGGCCGGAGCCGCAGTCGTGGGTTCCGCTGTGGTGGCCGGTGCTGTTGTGGGCGTGGTGGGCCTCGGAGTCGAGGAGGGAGCCGGCGTGGTGGAGTTCTCCGGGGCAGTGGTGGTGGCCCTGGTCAGCAGGTTGTCGAATCGGACGGGGGTCACCGTTCCGGACTTCGACGCGTAGACGTCGACCCCTGTGGCGCCCGGGGCGGTGACGCGTCCGGCGCTGCTGTCTGATGCCACTGCAGCCCATCCGGTGGGTTCGCGACCGGCCGTCGACCAGGCCTTGATTCCCACCTGGACAGGGTTCGTGCCCGCCAGCGACACCTCAAGAGTCGTGGGCCTCCCGGCCGCCATCCTCGGACCGGTCACGGTGGAGAACTTGGTCTCGACGCCGTTCCTGATGCGCTCGAGGACCAGAAGACTCGTGCCGTCGGAGGAGACCACCATCATGGCCGCGTAGGAATTGAGATCAGTGCCGCGGAGAAAATGTGTGATGTACACCTTGCTGTTACCGGCCGGCAACGACGGCAGCAGGACGTCGATGCGGCTGGTGGCGTTCTGAGCCCTGACCGAGTTCAGCGTCACGACAGCGGTGCCTCCCGGTGCGGGGCTCACCAAAGACGCCGTCCCTCCGCTGACCGCGCCGGCATCTGCCGGTGAGGCGGTGTAGACGCCCCCACTGTTCGCGCCGCCCCAGCCTTTGGATTCGCCGTGACTCATCGTGTCGTGGGCGATGATCTGGCCCGCCGCCACAGCCGAGGTCCGGGGCAGGACGAGGGAGGCGATCGCGAGGGCCGCTGCCATCGCCACCAGCAGGGCCTTGTGCCGGGATGAGGGACGGTGTCGGATCGGCGTGGTCACGGTGCTCCTTCAGGAACCTCCTGAAGGGCGGCTCCGGGTCGGACGGCATTCCAAGGTATGTTAACAGTCGTCCTATGGGCATCATCGTCCGGCACACGAGTCGGGACCCAGAGTCTCAGGACGCGGCTGAGACTTTTGGACGAAGGGAAAGAACTGTGGAGAGAATTCTGATCGGGAGAGGTCATTCGTGAGTCCCTCGCTGGGGCGTTCGGCTGCGCGAGGAGCGATGTTCACTCTCGGAGCGCAGGGAATCAAGATTCTCCTGCAGCTGCTGTCCGTGGTGACCCTGTCGCGGCTGCTCACACCGCACGACTACGGCCTCCTCGCGATTGTGCTCGTCATCATCGGGATAGGGGAGATCTTCCGCGATTTCGGTCTCACATCGGCCTCTGTACAGGCGCCTGAACTGACGGATGGTCAACGGGACAATCTCTTCTGGATCAATACCGGTATCGGTGTCGTGCTGGCGGCCCTCATGTACTGCTCCGCCTGGCCCGTGCAGGCGTTCATGCATGACCGGGAACTCATTCGCATTGTCCATGTGCTCTCGGTGACCTTCGTGCTCAACGGCCTCACCACCCAGTACCGCGCGCAGCTCATGCGCGCCCTCCGATTCCGTGCCATGGCGGTGATCGACATCATCGCAGCGACCTTTTCCCTGGGATCGGCGATCGTGGCGGCATTGCTCGGGGCCGGGTACTGGGCCCTTGTGCTCCAGCAGATCATCAGCTGTCTGGTGCTTCTGGTCGGTGCGGCCGTTGCCGGCAGGTGGATGCCGCGCTGGTACTCGCGACGCCACCAGATCGGCTCCTTCGTGCGCTTCGGCTGGAATCTCGTGGGCTCGAACCTGCTGTCCTATGGAGGGAAGCAGGTTGACACTCTCATTGTCGCCGGCCGTTTCGGCACCACCTCGCTGGGCTTCTACAACCGTTCCTACCAGCTCATCATGTCGACATTCTCGCAGATCCGATCACCTCTGTCGGATGTGGCGATACCGGTGATGTCGAGGGTCCAGAGAGAGAAGGGACGATTCAACTCTTATGTGGCGGCGGGCCAGATCACCCTGGGCTACGGCCTCGGCATCCCGATCGCCCTGGTGGCCGGTCTTGCCGATCCGGTCGTGCAGATCATGCTGGGGTCGCAATGGACGCAGGTCGCCCCGTACATGCGATTCTTCTGCGGCGCCACACTCATGTCGACTCTCGCCTTTGTCGGATACTGGGTCTACGTCAGCCGCGGACTGGGCCGGCAACTGTTCCTCTACTCGTTGGTCGAGGTCGGCATCCGGGTCGTGTGCATCGTCGTCGGGTCCTTCTTCGGCATGCTCGGTGTGGCGGCCGGGGTCTTCGTCGAGCCTCTCCTGTCATGGTCCCTGTCGATCTACTGGCTCTCGCGGATCACACCCATTCCGGTGAGATCCCTGTGGCTCGGTGGGTTCCGCATCCTCGGCCTCACCGCGACGGTGACGGCCGTGTCGTGGCTCACGGCCTCGGCCGTCCACGTCGGGGCATGGCTGACCCTCCTGGCCGGGGTCGGCGCCGGGGCGGTGGCCGTGCTGGTCTTCCTGATTCTTCCGGCCTATCGAAGCGACGCCCGTGAACTGATGGACTTCATCCGCCTGATGATCAGGCGCGAGCGCACAGACTGAGTCACTGCCCCCGACGGGCGGACTTGGCAGGAGCGGCAGCTGCGGATGTCGGGGAGTGACCGATGGAGGCGGGTCCGCGCCATGGCTTACGGGGTTTCTCCGACAGATACTCCCCGTACCGGCGATTCCCGCGGCGGGTGAGCCTGGCGCGGTTGAGGACCATGCCGGTGATGCGGCCACCGGCGCCCTCGAGTCCTGTGACCGTAGCGGTCAGAGCTCCTTGCCGGGTGTGCTTGGCATCCACGACGACCAACGTCCCGTCGGTGAGCGGGGCCAGAAGAGCGGTGTCGGCGACGCTGAGCACAGGCGGCGAGTCGATGAGGACGAAGTCGTAGTGCTCCGCCGCCTCCTTCAGGAGGGTACGCATCCTCTCCGAGGTGAGGAACTCGGCCGGGTTCGGCGGCAGCGCGCCCGAGGCCAGTACATCCAGATCGCTGCCGGGATGCTTCTGAATCGCCTGGGGGAGGGGAGTGCGGTCCATGAGAACCGTGGTCAGCCCGACGACATCCACCAGTCCGAAACTCGCCGCTACTCGCGGGCGCCGCAGGTCGGCATCAATCAGGAGAACCCGGCTTCCCAGGCTCGCGAGCGTCAGTGCGAGATTCGCCGAGATCGCCGACTTGCCCTCGCCCGGTCCGGACGAGGTGACGATGATGCTGCGCGCCCGCTTGTCGAAGGTCGCGTAGGTCAGAGCCGAGGCGATGCGGCGGAACTCCTCGGCGGTCTGGCCACTCGGATCCTCAGCGACCCACAGCCTTGACGGCGTCCGGACCCGTGAGACCGAGCCGAGGAGAGATGCACCGGTGAGCTGCTTGAGCGCCTGGGGAGTGGGAATCCGGGTATCGAGAAGGGTCCACACCAGAACGGCGAGCACACCGATGATGAACCCGCCGAGGGCACCGAGAATGGAGTCCTTCACCTTGTCCGGAGACGTCTGATGAGCGGGAGCGACGGCCTTGTCGACCAAGGTGACGTTGATGGCCGAACGCTGTCCCGAGGCCGGTTTCGGTGCGACCTGTCGGACCACCGTGGTGAGGCTCTGGGCCACCGCGTTGGCCACGGTCGCTGACTCTTGAGCGGATGTCCAGGAAACCGCTACTTGAAGAACGAGGGTGTTCTGCGGGATCGTCACGACCATCAACTTCTTGAGGTCATTGACGCTCATCTTGAGACCGAGATCGTCGATGACGGGCTGCAGGACCGCCGAGGATGTCGCCAGCTGGGCATAGGTCGGCATCTGAGTCTGCATGTACGTGCTGCCGTCAGCCAGTTCCTGGGAGGTCGAGCCCTTACCGGCGGAGAACGCCAGGGTCGACGTCGACTCGTAATGCGGTGTCATCACGGAGGTGGCGGCGAACGTGACCAGCGCCCCTGCCAGAACCGTCGCAGCAATGACGCCCCAGAGTTTCCTCAGCGTTCCCCAGATCCGTGAGAGAGTCCACCCCGAGGATTCAGGCGTCATGTGAGGTGCCTCCTTGCAACTGTGATTCGCGACGAGGTGGCGAGGACGGCACGGGCGCGGCGGCCTCATCCTCGCCGAAGTGTACAGGGCCCACTCGGCCGGCCCCCGATGCGGTTTGGGCGTCGTGGTCCTCGCGCATGACCTGCCATGCTGATCCATCCTCGCGCATGACCTGCCATGCGACGGCCAACCCGGTGAGGAACCAGAAGTACATGCCGAACTGGGTGATCAGGGCCACCGCGAACAGGCTGGGGGCGGTAGCGGTGATCGCGATCGAGGCCGGGTTGGCCCAGCGGGGGGAGAAGGCCGGGATGATCACCAGGGCGACGATGAGGCAGAACATGGCCAGGGCGAACCATCCGAGCCTCAGGCCGGTGAGCAGGACGGTGTTGTCGATCGATTTCGCGAAGCTGCCGAGGTAGTCGCCGCCGACCGTGGCGCCCTTGAAGCTCTGCGCCGATCCGAACAGTCTGACGTAGCGGAACAGGGAGAACAGCGTGCTGCGATAGTCGGCGCTGCCCGAGGCCTCATCGCCGGCGCCGGCCAGTACCTTGCCGATGATCGGCACGATGACGACAGAGCCGAGAGCACCCGCCGCGATGACGACGATGCGTATGGTGCGGCCGATCCCGGGAAGCAGCACGATGGTCAGTACCACCACGAGAACCAGTGTCAGCAGCCCGATCCGGCTGAGGGTCATGGTGGTGGCCCCTGCTATCAGGACCAGCGCCAGGATTCGCACGACCGGTCTCCATCGCGACGCGAGGATGAAGCTGGAACTCATGGCCAGAGCCGCTCCCAGGGCGATCGAGTGACCCCAGGCACCCTCGGCGCGGAGAATGCCGTTGCGGACCTGAAGAGTTCCCCATGCCTCGTACAGCGAGTTGTCGAAGGGGACGAGGGTGAAGATGTTCGTCTTCGTGGCGAACTCGACGAGGGCCAGTGCGGCTGCGATCACCGCACAGGTCGCAATGATGTCGGTGACGAATGCCGGCGACACCCGCGAGAGAACGAGTCGCCCCCAGATGTAGGGCAGCATCCATTCCAGCAGGGTGGTCGCCGCAGAGCTGAGATCGACGACCCCGATCACGGTCTGGACGACGGCCAGGAGCACCAGGATGGCGACGAACAGGTCCACGATCGACAGTCTCAGGTCCCCGCCGAGGGCGGCGATCGCGATCAGGGTGGCGGCGGTGATCGCCTCCAGGAAGAGGTGTCTCACATCCAGTCCGACCCACACCGGCACGAAGAACATCACGACCGCCCACAGGGCGAAGGTGGTCCGGGGCATCGCCCTCAGCACGAGGACGATGACCACCAGTGAGGACAGGCCGACCAGCGCTGCGCCGATCGCCGCCAGTGTGCTCAATCGACCTCCGTGGCACTGAAATCGGTGAACCTGAACACGCCGGTCGTCGTGGCCGTCGAGCCACGGCTGGCCGTGACGCCGACCGCACCGGCGGCCTGGAGGGCCGCCGTGCTGTCGGTCGAGGTGACCTGCCAGGATGCGGGTTCGGTGCCGTCGGCCTTCCAGATCTTGGCCCGGATGGTCGTCGTGGCGGATCCGGTCACCTGCGCCTTCAGCGTGAAGGAGTCACCGGCCTTCCAGGTGAGACCGGGCACGGCGTAGGTGCTCAGGTTGTCACCACCGTGCTGGGTGACCAGCCACACCGTGCCGTCGGGACGCAGCCAGACGCGTGCCTGGTAGTTGTCCCCTGCAGCGGTCTGGCGGGCGGTGAGCCCGACGTAGGCCTGGCCGGTGGTGGGGGCCTCGGTCGCCGAGAAGGTCGTCCTGAGGCTGACATCGCGGGTTGAGACCCCGTTGAGCATCTGGGCCCTCATCTGCCCCTTGTCCAGCCTGATCTGACCGTATCCGTTGGTGATGCTGGCGGCCGACGAGCTGCCGTACATGGTGCTCCAGGCACCGCCCTTGTCGGCGGTTCCCCAGCCCGAGGCCGTCGTGCGAGCGAACTTGTCGGAGGCCAGGCCGGTGTCTGTCTCAGGATCGGTGTCTGTTCCGGGATCGGTGGCGGGAGCAGTGACCGTGACGGACTTCGTGGCGGTTCCGGTGAGCCCGTCGCCGTCGCTGACGGTGAGTTTGACGGTGTAGGTGCCGGCCTTGGCGTAGGTGTGGGTCGCCGTCCTGCCGGATCCGGCAGACGTGCCGTCGCCCCAGTCCCACGCGTAGGAGGAGATCGAGGTGTCATCGGTCGAGGCGGAGGCGTTGACGCTGGCCGTCAGGCTGTCGGAGGAGGCGGTGAAGGACGCCCTCGGCGCCTGGTTCACCGGCTCCGGTTCCGGGTCCGGAGCCGACGTCGTGGCGCTGGAGACCCGGAAGTCGTCGAAGGAGGCCGTCGAGGCTGCCGTCGCTGTCGTGGCCCGGGCGAAGTGCAGGCTGGTGTAGCCGGCCTTCTGCAGGGCCGCGGTCGAATCGGTGGTCGACAGCTGCCAGGTCGTCGGCTCGGTGGAGCCCTGCTTCCAGATCCTGGCCTCGATGGTCGTCGGGCTGGTGCCCGTGACCTTGGTCCGAAGGTTGAGCTTCTCACCGGCCGTCCAGGTGAGGCCGGAGACCTGCTGGGCCTTCAGCGTCTCGCCGGACTGCTCGGCGACCAGCCAGACGCTGCCGTCGCTCCTCATCCAGGCACGCACCTGGTACGCGGTGCTGGAGGACTGGCGGGAGGCGATCCCGACGTAGGAATTGCCCTGCGAGGGGGCCGCGCTCAGAGAGAACCGGACCGACGAGTCGGAGTCCAGTGCGGAGGCCGACGGCAGCGCCATGTTGCGGGTCTGGCCCACGGGAAGGGCGATCTTACCGGTGGAGCCGTCGACCGACGCCACGGAGGCGGTGCCGTACATCGCCGACCAGGTGCCACCGATGGCGGCGGCCCCCCAGCCCGAGGCGACGTCACGGGAGAAGTCGTCGGAGGCGATGTAGGTCGCCTGGCTGACGGTGGCCCGCTGAGAGGCGGTCGCGGTCCGGTCGAGGCTGTCGGTCACAGTCAGCTTGACGGTGTAGCTGCCGGCCTTGGCGTAGGTGTGGGTGGCGTTCTTTCCGGACCCGGCTGCCGTGCCGTCGCCCCAGTCCCAGGCGTAGCTCAGGGCGGCGGCGTCATCGGCGGTGGAATCACCGGCGTCGACGCTGATGCCGAGGCCGTTGGCCACCATGTTGAAGGCAGCGGTGGGTGCGCCGTGGGTCACGGTGACGGTGCCGGTCTTCGTGGCGGTGCCGCCGCGGTCGTCGGTGGTCGTCAGGGTGATGGTGTAGGTGCCGGCCTTGGCGTAGGTGTGCGCCGACGTCCTGCCGGTGCCCGCGGCAGTACCGTCCCCCCAGTTCCACGAGTAGCCGGCGATCGAGCCGTCGGTGTCACCGGACGCCGTCCCGTCCACCGAGGCGGTCAGGCCGTTCACCGTGCTGGTGAAGGAGGCAGTGGGCAGGACGTTCTGGGACTGGACCACCACCGGCTTGGTCGAGGTGCTGGTCATCCCCGAGGAGTCGGTGATGGTGAGGCTGACCTGGTATGTGCCGTCCTCGTCATAGGTGTGAGCGGCGGTCCTCCCGGAGCCGACGTTCGAGCCGTCTCCCCAGTCCCAGCTGTAGGAGGAGATGGTGCGCCCGGACGGGGCTGTGGAGGTCGAGGCGTCGACCGATGCCGTGAGGTTGTTCTTCGTCGTGGTGAAGGCCGCGCTGGGAGGCGTCAGCCCCTTGCCGAGCTGATAGTGCTGGGAGATCTGCCGGGCGGTGAGCGCCTTGGGGTAGAAGGCGGCGTCGCTCATGGATCCGACGAAGTAGCTGCCCGTGGGCTTGTTGGGCCAGGAGCCGCTCAAGGAGTCCCCGCCGATCCGCCAGTAGCCGGAGTAGGACTGCGCCGAGGTCACCGACGCGTTGGAGGCCACCAGAGCGCCGTCCATGTAGAGCCGCATGCCCTCGGAGCCCAGCGTGGTCACCACATGGTGCCAGGACCCGTCGTTGTAGGAGCGGGGGCTGGTGACGGTCTTGACGGCCCCCGGGTAGACGCCGTAGACGATCCGCCCGTTATTGGTCATGTAGACCTGCCGGTCATGGTTGGTGGAGGCTCCGGCCTGCGCGGAGCCGTAGCCCAGCAGAGCGCCGCCCCTGGTGCCGGTGGTCCTGAACCAGGTCTCCTGGGAGATGGGCGCGGTCGCCGGGGTGGTCCTGCTGGTCGAGACCCGGCCGTTGGTGTTGCCGTTGAAGGTGGAGCCGGCCGACCCCTGCTCGGCCGGGCCTCCGGGCCTGGTGGTGGTGACGCCACCGCCGTAGAACGGGTTGTTGGAGCCGGCCCAGTCGGTGGTGGAGCCGCCGAGGCGGTAGTAGACCGACGGGTCGTCCTTGAGGACCTCCGTGGCGTACTTCGACGTCGTGCCCGAGGCGACGCTCACAGTGACCGGGGAGCTCGTCACGGAGTTCCCGTCGCGGTCGGTGGCCCTCACCGTGTAGGTGTGGCTGGACCCGGCGGCGGCCGTGGGATCGGTGAGCGACACTGAGGGCAGGTTCCACCAGGTGGAGGAGGCCACCTTCGTGGCGACCGGAGCCGTGGTGCCCTGTCGGTAGAGGGCGTAGGTGAGATCCAGATCGTCGCGGTCCCAGTTGGCCGGGACGGTGATCCGTGCGGTGCCCGCATTGCCGCCGGTGGCGGTGGGCTTCCAGTCGGCGGTCTGGACCCGTGGCCCCTGCTTGGCCCCGGTGGACGGCTTGGTGGAGAACCGGGTCAGGCCCTGGACCAGGTGGTTGTTGACGGTGCCGAACTCGCCGCCGATGGAGACGTAGCCGTTCGCCCCGGTGACGGTCAGACCCGCCTGTCCGAGACCCGAGGTGGTGCCGACGGTGAAGTCGGGGAACCAGTCATGGGCGGCGGGGGAGGGGGTGCCGCCCCAGTCCTTGTAGATGCTGCCGAGGACCGATGAGGTGGTCAGCTTGCCCTTGGCCTGTGCGGTGTAGGACTCGGCGTAGCGGTAGTACTTGGTCGGTGTGTACCCCCACATGCTGACGGTCTCGCACTGATGGGTGTGGTTGGTGGTGTAGACCACTGAGCCGGTGGAGTAGACGCCGTAGTGGTCGCCATGGCAGTCGGCGACCCAGCGAACCTTCCCGGTGCCCGCCTCTGCTGCGAAGGTGCCCTCGAGATTGCCGACCGAGGCGTTGGAATGCACCCATCCTGTGCCGTAGACGCCGTTGGCGTCTGTGGTGAGCGCGAAGATACCGGCCCCTCCGGCATAGGTGCCGGAGTTCCAGCCGTTCTTGACGGTGCTGGGTGCCTGCCATGCGGTGTTGACGGCGCCCGTGGTCGGGTTCAGATTGGCCAGGCCGCGCTGCACCTTGCTGTTGACCGCGTAGAACCGCCCGCCGATCACCACCTGCCCGGTCTTGGGCTCCATCACCATCGCGTCGACCTGGAGGTCGGTGGTCGGGGCCCAGGACCGAAGGGCGCCGGTACTCGTGTCAAAGGCCGAGAGGTTCCTGCGGGCCACGCCGTTGGCCTGGGTGAACAGGCCACCGACGTAGACGGCGTCCGCGGTGGCCGTGATGGCGTAGACGCCGGTGCCCCCGACGCTCGGAGCCAGGCCTGAGACGAGCTGGCCGGTGGCGGCGTCCAGCACCGCGAAGTTGGAACGCGCCTGCCCGTTGACGGAGGTGAAGGATCCGCCGATGTAGACGCGCTTGCCGTCGGGGGAGGGGGCCACCGCCTTGATGACGCCGTTCACGGTCGGCGCGAAGGCGGTGATGAGATCACCGGTGGTGATGTCGTAGGCGAGGATGTTGCTGCGTGCGGTGAGGTTGGTGCCCACCGCGGCGCCCGCGGGCCGGACGTTCTTGAACTGGCCGACCGCGTAGACGGTGGTGCCGATCGTGGTCTGGGCCCACACGTATCCGTCGTTGATCTGGACCGTGGGCAGCGGATCGGCGGTCACATGGTCGGTGGATCGTGCGCGCACCGGCACCGGCGAGGGGTATGTCGCGGTGTCGGCCTGCGCGGCCGGGGCGGTTGAGCCGAGGATGCCGATCGCCAGCCCCACGGCGGCTGCTGTGGTGGAGGCCAGAATGCGGCGGATGTGACGTGCTGGGGACCGCATGCTCATGCCGTCCTTCCCGTGAAGACCGCGACGGGCTCGCCCGCCGAGTAGTTGACGCTGACGCTGACCTGGCGCCCCTTGGCGGGAGCCAGCATGAAGATGTAGGTGCCCTTGGCGGTGGCGCCGGGGGCGACGCTGCCCTTGAGGGGCAGGGAATTCCCGGCCGTGGTACCGACGCCGGCGGCGCCCTTGTCGGCGGTCAGAGAGACGACGGCCGAGTTGACGTCGATCGGCGCGGTGGACCGGTTCTGGACCGAGACCGTCACCTTGACAGCAGGACCGCTGTTCTCGCCTGGGGTCACGGCCTTGACGGTGGTGGCGCTGACGGCCACCAGGTTCACCGTGACCCGGGTGTCGAGGGCCACCGGGCTGTGCAGCGCCGCAGAACGGGTGGGCACCGCGGCCGGGGCGGTCGGGCCGGCGGTGGCACCCTTCGCGGGAGGCGTCCAGCTGCCTGTCGGAGCGGTCAGGGGCGGTGGCGTGGCGGATCCTGTGGCGCCGGGCGATCCCTCGGGCACGGGGGAGGCTGAATTCTCCGAGGCGCCTGTGGAGCCGCCGGGGCCCGAACAACCGGTGAGCAGAATGGCGCACGACAGCACGAGCGTCGCGAGGGCGCGCGGCCCCGTGAGGCGCAGCGGGAGATGATCGGGAATCGATCGCATGGTCCAGGTACTCGGCGTCCTGCAGGAAATAGTTCGCCAGAAGTATATGTGGACACTGTCATAGAATGTGAATCGGCTCCGGTCGGCGACGTACCCCGTCCGGGTGGCCCGGCGTCAGTGCTTCTCAGCGACGGGCAGCAGGACTTCAGTCGGTCTCTCCGGAGCCCTGGTGGAGCCGGTTCTCGATGTCGTCGTAGACGGCGGCCGCCGGCTCTGCGGCCTTGCGGCGCGCGCGCAGCCACTCGATGCCCATCGGTACCACTGAGATGAGGACGATGAGGATCAGCGCCATCTCGAAGTTGTCCCGGATGAAGGGGATCTGGCCGAGGAAGTGGCCGGCCTGCACGGCGATGAGGACCCATGCCACGCCGCCGATCGCGGTGTACGTGATGAACCTGCGGAAATCCATCTTCCCGATGCCTGCGACCATGGTGACGAAGGTTCGCACGATGGGGACGAATCGGGCGAGGATCAGGGCGGCGGAGCCGTGACGCTCGAAGAAGGCATTCGTCTTGCCGACGTATTCGGGCTTGAAGAGCCTGCCCATCAGGCCCTGGCGCTCGCGGAACAGTGCGGGACCGATCCGGTGGCCGATCCAGTAGCCGACGATGTTGCCCGCGACGGCCGCCACGAGCAGCACGATGTTGACCACCAGGACCGTGCTGAACTTCCCTCCGTAGGAGATCAGCGGGTCGGATCCGGAGGTCACGCCCACCGCGGTGAACATCCCGATGGCGAAGAGCAGGGAGTCCCCGGGCATGAAGAAGATCGCCAGGCCGCACTCGGCGAAGACGATGAGGGCCACGATCCACAGGGCAGAGGCGCCCGTTGCCGACACGATGTGCTGCGGGTCCAGCCAGGACGGCAGCAGGAGCGGCACCAGGGCACTGAGTTGCGTCATGACCACAAGACTACGTTGATGCCATGTGCCCGAGCCGTCCTGAAACTGTCCCGCCCGGCGGTCGCGGCGTCGACGCCGCTGGTGAGGAGGGCGCCGTCGGCCCGCTCGCCGACCTGTCCGTGCGGGTGCCCCCCTCGGTTCAGGTCGGGGTGGGGCCGATGTCTGAGCCCTGGCCCGAGGATCCGCGCCTCGACCGTGAGCTGCTGGCCGAGGGCGACCGGCGCAATGTGGCCGACGAGTACCGGTACTGGAGCGTCGAGGCGATCGTGGCCGATCTGGACACCCGTCGCAACCCGCTGCATGTGGCGATCCAGAACTGGGAGCACGATTTCAACATCGGGTCGGTCGTGCGGACCGCCAACGCCTTCAACGTCGCAGGGGTCCACATCCTGGGCCGACGGCGCTGGAACCGACGCGGCGCGATGGTGACCGATCGCTATCTCCACATCCACCATCACGAGACGGTGGGGGAGTTCCTGGACTGGCTCGACACCCACGGCGTCACCCCGATCGGCGTGGACAACCTGCCCGGTTCGGTGCCCCTGGAGACCGCCGAGCTGCCCCACGACTGCTGTCTGGTCTTCGGTTCGGAGGGATCGGGGCTCACCGATGAGGTGGTGGCCGGCTGCCGGCAGCTCGTGGCGATCACCCAGTACGGGTCGACGAGGTCTGTCAATGCGGGGGCCGCCTCGGCCATCGCCATGTATCACTGGGCGCTGCGGTGGGCACAGGGTGGATCGGTGCAGGGCGGATCGGTAGGGGGCGGATCGGCGCCGCACCGTTAAGCTGGCGTCATGTCGTCGGATCGAGCCCCATCGGATCAGGCACTGGTGGTCGCCTTCAACCCGGTGCCGGCGGCCGGCCGGGTCGCGCGTCACCAGGCGACCCGCTGGCGCCTGGCTCTGGAGGCACTGGTCCTCGTCGTGGTCGGCGCCCTGGTGTGGGCGGTGACCAGGAACTCCTTCGACGTCGGCACCCTGCTCGGGATGCTGGTCGGCTGGGTGATCGTCTTCGTCGTGCTGTTCAGTATTCAGAACCTGCGGCTGCGCTCGGCGCGCAAGGCCCTGCTGAGCATCGACGAGGGCACCGCCCTGAGGGTGGATCCCCTGGGCGTGGCGGTGCGGCGCTCCCAGCGCGACGCGGGTTCCCGGACCTCCTTCGCCGACGTGGGCGCCCATCCGCTGGCCCCCGAGCTGGATCTGGTCGGATGGAATGACGTCACCCAGCTGGCGGTTCTGGGGACGTCCATGGGGGCCGGCCCGGTGCTGCGCCTGGAGGACGCCGCCGGTCACCGGTGGGAGGTCCCGGTCTCCTGGCTCGACGCCCTGCCGGGGACCGTCGACTCGGCCGCCCGGGCCTGGTCGGGAGGCCGTCGCGGCCTCGACGTCAGCGGGCTGGACCGTCCCTTCTGAGCCCGACTCCCCATTCGTCGAGCGAATGCGAGACAATGGGACGGTCATCGCGAGACACACAGCAGAAAGGCACACATATGCCCATCGCAACACCTGAGGTCTACGGCGAGATGATCGACCGGGCGAAGGCCCAGGGCTTCGCCTACCCGGCCATCAACGTGACCTCCTCGCAGACCGTCAATGCGGCCCTGCAGGGCTTCACCGAGGCTGGTTCGGACGGCATCATCCAGATCTCGACCGGCGGCGCGGAGTTCGCCTCCGGCCAGACCATCAAGGACAAGGTCACCGGCGCCGTCGCACTGGCCGAGTACGCGCGGATCGTGGCCAAGAACTACCCGGTCACCGTCGGTCTGCACACCGACCACTGCCAGAAGGAGAAGCTGGACTCCTACGTCCGTCCGCTGATCGCCCTCTCTCAGGAGCGCGTCGACAAGGGCCTGGATCCGATCTTCAACTCCCACATGTGGGACGGCTCGGCCATCGAGGTCGAGGAGAACCTGCAGATCGCCGATGAGCTGCTGGCCAAGGCCGCCAAGGCCCACATCATCCTCGAGATCGAGGTCGGGGCCGTCGGTGGCGAGGAGGACGGCGTCACCGGTGAGATCAACGACAAGCTGTACACCACCGTCGCCGACGGGATGCGCACCCTCGAGGTGCTCGGCACCGGCGACAAGGGCCGCTACATCACGGCCCTGACCTTCGGCAACGTGCACGGCGCCTACAAGTCCGGTCACGTCAAGCTGCGCCCGGAGATCCTCAAGGAGATCCAGGACGCCTGCGGCGCCGAGTACGGCAAGGACAAGCCCTTCGACCTGGTCTTCCACGGCGGGTCCGGCTCCACCGCGCAGGAGATCGCCGACGCGGTGTCCTACGGCGTCATCAAGATGAACATCGACACCGACACCCAGTACGCGTTCTCGCGTCCGGTGGCCGATCACTTCTTCAAGAACTACGACGGCGTCCTGAAGATCGACGGCGAGGTCGGCAACAAGAAGGCCTACGATCCCCGCGCCTGGGGCAAGAAGGCCGAGTCCGGCATGGCGGCCCGCATCGTCGAGGCCTGTGAGCAGCTGGGCTCCAAGGGCACCTCGGTGAGCGCCTGATCCGACCGCTCCGCACATCGTGTGTGCGCGTGATGCCGGGGCCGGCCCGTCAGGGCCGGCCCCGGTTGCACGTCCGGTCCGGGTGTACCCCGGATCCTGGGAATCCTTGCTGGATGGCAATGTGCAGTTCCTCACAATCTCCGAATCCCGGTGTCGGATTTCCCACAGGATTCGGCGCTCAGGTCTGGAGGGCACTGCGACACGCCGATATTTTGAACGATGTTCAGTGCGTCAACGTCGACCCCAGGGCTGAACTTGTCGACCGCGGGTGCAAGGATTGGACCCATGAGTCCGCGAAAGATTGGCGTTACCGAGCTCGTGCTCCGCGACGCGCATCAGAGCCTGATTGCAACCCGGATGTCCATGGAGGACATGGTCGATGCCTGTGCCGACATCGACGCGGCTGGCTACTGGTCCGCTGAGTGCTGGGGTGGGGCAACCTTCGATTCCTGTATCCGGTTCCTCAACGAGGATCCCTGGGAGAGGCTGCGGACCTTCCGCAAGCTGATGCCCAACACCCGCCTGCAGATGCTGCTGCGAGGCCAGAACCTGCTGGGCTACCGTCACTACGCTGACGACGTCGTCGACAAGTTCGTCGAGAAGTCGGCCGAGAACGGCATGGACGTGTTCCGCGTCTTCGACGCGCTCAACGATCCCCGCAACCTCGAGCGCGCGATGGCCGCCGTCAAGAAGACCGGCAAGCACGCCCAGGGCACGATCTGCTACACCACCTCCCCGATCCACACCCCGGAGAGCTTCGTCAAGCAGGCCGACCGCCTCATCGACATGGGCGCCGACTCCATCGCCTTCAAGGACATGGCCGCGCTGCTGAAGCCGCAGCCCGCCTACGACATCATCAAGGGCATCAAGGAGAACCACCCCGACGTGCAGATCAACCTGCACTGCCACTCCACCACCGGCGTCACCCTGGTGACCCTCATGAAGGCCATCGAGGCCGGCGTCGACGTCGTCGACACCGCCATCTCCTCGATGTCGCTGGGGCCGGGCCACAACCCCACCGAGTCCCTGGTCGAGATGCTCGAGGGAACCGGCTACGAGACCGGCCTGGACATGGATCGCCTCATCAAGATCCGCGACCACTTCAAGAAGGTCCGCCCGAAGTACAAGAAGTTCGAGTCGAAGACCCTGGTCAACACGAACATCTTCCAGTCCCAGATCCCCGGCGGCATGCTCTCCAACATGGAGTCCCAGCTGGCCGCCCAGGGGGCTGCCGACCGTACCGACGAGGTCATGAAGGAGGTGCCGCGCGTCCGCAAGGATGCCGGCTACCCGCCCCTGGTCACCCCCTCCTCGCAGATCGTCGGCACCCAGGCCGTGTTCAACGTCCTGATGGGCAACGGCTCCTACAAGAACCTGACCGCCGAGTTCGCCGATCTCATGCTCGGCTACTACGGCAAGCCGGTCGGCGAGCTGAACCCCGAGCTCATCAAGACGGCGGAGAAGCAGACCGGCAAGAAGCCGATCGACGTCCGCCCGGCCGATCTCATCGATGACGAGTGGGACGAGCTGGTCAAGCAGTCCGCCGAGCTCGAGGGCTTCGACGGCTCCGACGAGGACGTGCTCACCAACGCGCTGTTCCCGGGAGTCGCCCCGAAGTTCTTCAAGGAGCGCCCGCAGGGCCCCAAGAGCGTCGCGATGACCGAGGCCCAGATGAAGGCCGAGGCCGAGGGCAACGGATCCACGTCGGTCTCCGGGCCGGTCAATTACAGTGTCACGGTCGGTGGCCGCAGCCACGACGTGACCGTCGAGCCTGCGTGAGGATGATTGCCGATCATGGCTAACAAGAAGCGCGTGAAGCTCGCCGAGACGATGCAAGGTCGTCTCGAGCAGCTGACCGAAGAGCGTCACAAGATCGAGCTCGGAGGTGGCGAGAAGCGCCTCCAGAAGCAGCGCGACAAGGGCAAGCAGACCGCCCGCGAGCGCATCGACAACCTTCTCGACGCCAACTCCTTCGACGAGGTGGGCGCCTTCCGCGAGCACCGGACCAGCCTGTTCGGGATGGACACCGCCGAGGTGCCCGCCGACGGCGTGGTGACCGGCCGCGGAACCGTCAACGGCCGCCCGGTCCAGGTCGCCTCCCAGGACTTCTCCGTCATGGGCGGGTCGGCCGGCGAGACCCAGTCGACCAAGGTCGTCGAGACCATGGAGCAGGCGCTGCTGACCGGCACACCGTTCCTGTTCTTCTACGATTCGGGCGGCGCCCGGATCCAGGAGGGCATCGACTCGCTGTCGGGCTACGGCAAGATGTTCTACGCGAACGTCAAGCTGTCCGGCGTCGTGCCGCAGATCGCGATCATCGCCGGGCCGTGCGCCGGCGGTGCCTCCTACTCCCCGGCGCTGACCGACTTCATCATCATGACGAAGAAGGCCCAGATGTTCATCACGGGCCCCGGCGTCATCAAGTCGGTGACCGGCGAGGACGTGACCGGCGACGAGCTGGGTGGTGCCGAGGCGCACATGTCGACCTCCGGCAACATCCACTTCGTGGCCGAGGACGACGACGCCGCGGTGCTGATCGCGCAGAAGCTGCTGAGCTTCCTGCCGCAGAACAACACCCAGGACGCCGCGATCGAGTTCCCGAACAACGACGTCTCCCCGACCCCCGAGCTGCGCGACATCGTCCCGATCGACGGCAAGAAGGGGTACGACGTCCGCGACGTCATCTCCAAGATCGTCGACTGGGGCGACTACCTGGAGGTCAAGGCGGGTTGGGCGACCAACATCGTGACGGCCTTCGCCAAGGTCAACGGCCGCTCGGTGGGCATCGTGGCGAACCAGCCCAAGGTGATGTCGGGCTGTCTCGACATCAACGCCTCGGACAAGGCCGCGGAGTTCATCGGCTTCTGCGACTCGTTCAACATCCCGCTGGTGCAGCTGGTGGACGTCCCCGGATTCCTTCCCGGCGTCCAGCAGGAGTACGGCGGCATCATCCGCCACGGCGCGAAGATGCTGTACGCCTACTCCGAGGCCACCGTCCCGAAGATCACCGTGGTGATGCGCAAGGCCTACGGCGGCTCCTACCTGGCCATGTGCAACCGCGACCTGGGCGCCGACGCCGTCTACGCCTGGCCGACCGCCGAGATCGCCGTGATGGGTGCCGAGGGCGCCGCCAACGTCATCTTCCGTCGTGAGATCAAGGCCTCCGAGGATCCCGCCGCCACCCGTGCGGAGAAGATCGAGGAGTACCAGACGGCGTTCAACACGCCGTATGTGGCGGCCGCCCGCGGTCAGGTCGACGACGTCATCGACCCGGCCGACACCCGCCGCAAGATCACCGCCGCTCTGGAGACCTACGCCACGAAGCGTCAGTCCCGTCCGGCCAAGAAGCACGGGAACATGCCGTGCTGATCGGAGGAACAGATGACTGACAATGAGAAGGATCGCGTCATCGAGACGCTGACCAGACGGCTGGGCGCGCTGGAGGCCGACGTGAGCCGGTTGAAGGCCCAGAGCGCCGACATCCCCGAGGACGTCGTGACCGTGATCAGCGCCGCCGTGGCGGCCTACCTGGGCAATGACGGGAAGGTTCAGGCCATCCGTTTCGCCCCGAGCGAGAACTGGACCCGCCAGGGTCGCAGGGCGCTCCAGAACCATTCCATTCGTTGACCCGGAGAGACTGACATGAAGCTCAAGGTGACTGTCAACGGCGTCGGATACGACGTTGACGTTGACGTTGACAAGACCAACAATTCCCCGATCCCGCCGATCCTGTTCGGCGGCGGTTCCGGTGGCCCGGCCCGCGCTGCCGGAGGCAACGGCGGCGGCAAGGCCGGAGCGGGCGAGATTCCCGCCCCGCTGGCCGGCACCGTGGCCAAGATCCTGGTGAAGGAGGGTGACGCGGTCAAGGCCGGCGACGTCGTGCTGACGCTGGAGGCCATGAAGATGGAGACCGAGATCACCGCCTCCTCCGACGGGACCGTCAAGGGCATCCTGGTGGCCGTCGGCGACGCCGTCCAGGGCGGCCAGGGCCTGGTGGCCATCGGCTGAACCGTACGTTCGCGGAACATCGGACGCCGCGCTCCCTCGGGGGCGCGGCGTCCTGCATGTCCGGGGTCGGCGACCGGGCTGGCCCGTCAGTCCGCCCGGTGCCTGGCGACCCGGTAGACCTTGTGCTGGGCCGCCTGCGCCCGGGGGCGCACCGTCATCCGATCGATATTGACGTGATGGGGGAGGCCCGACACCCAGCGGACGCACTCGGCGATGTCGTCGGCGGTCAGCGGGGCCGGGACGCCGGCGTAGACGTCGTCGGCCTTCGACCGGTCGCCGTGGAAACGGTTGAGGGAGAACTCGGGGGTCTTCACCATGCCGGGGCAGATCTCGCAGATCCGCACGTCGCGGTCGAAGAGCTCCAGGCGCATGGCCTCGGCGATCATCCGCTCCCCGCCCTTGGCGGCGTTGTACCCGGCCCCTCCCTCGTAGGCGCCGTCGGCGGCGGTCGAGGACATGAAGACGATCATCCCGGAGGCCGCCTCCAGGGCCGGCAGCAGAGCCTTGGTGACCCGGGCCGTGCCGAGGACGTTGGACTCGTACATGGTCCGCCAGGCCGCCAGATCGGCCCGGTCAACCGGCTCCTGGCCCACCGCCCCGCCGGCATTGTTCACCAGCAGGCCCAGGGACGGGCCGACAGCCTCGGCGAGCTCGGCGACCGAGGCATCGGAGGTGACGTCGCAAGGAACGGCCCGCCCGTCGATCTCCGCGGCCAGCTCGGTGATCCGGTCCACCCGGCGGGCCGCGCAGATCACCGTCCAGCCGTCATGTGCGAGCGCCCTGGCGGTGGCTGCACCGATTCCGGAACTGGCCCCTGTCACTACTGCAGTACTCATGGGCTCATTCTTGCGCGCGTGACGTCGCGGGTCCACGAGAAGGCGCCGGGCCCGGGAGCCGGGCCCCGAACGCGGTCGCAGGTCCGCGTCGCGGGAAAGACCTGCGACGCGGACCTGCGGATCTCGCAGACCGCCGCTACGAGGGAATCAGCGAGCTGCCGAGCGTGGGAGTCGCCTCCCCCCTCTCAACTGACCAGCACCTCCATGCCCGGATCGGCCAGGGCGAGGGCCGCCTTCTTCGCCTCCTCGGGAGTCGGCTGGGCCAGCGCGGCCACGGCGATCTCCTCGCACTGGGCCTGGGTGTGCAGGGCCAGTGCGGCCTTGACAGCCTGGATCTTCCCGGCCGCCATGGACAGCGAGCGGATGCCCACCCCGACCAGCACGAGGGCCAGCAGCGGATCGCCGGCGGCTTCCCCGCAGACGCCGATCAGGCGTCCGCCCGCTCCGTCGCAGGTGCTCTTCACCAACTGCATCACGGCGGGCTGCCACGGCGTCAGAAGATCGGAGAGCTCGCCCTGGAGGCGGTCGGCGGCCATCGCGTACTGGGTGAGGTCGTTGGTGCCGATCGACGCGAAGTCGACGGTCTCCAGCACCTGGGAGGAGCGCAGCGCAGCGGCCGGCACCTCCACCATGACGCCCACGACGCCCAGGCCGGCCTCGCGGGCCCGGTCGGAGAACCACTTGGCCTCGAGGGTGGTGGCCACCATCGGGGCCATCACGTAGGGCATCTTTCCGGTCTTCTGCGCCGCCTCGGCCAGGGCCGCGAGCTGGGTGTCGAGAAGGTCGGTGCGCACCTGTGACAGACGCAGTCCGCGCCGTCCGAGAGCGGGGTTCTCCTCGGGCCCCAGGTCGGCGAAGGCCAGCGGCTTGTCGGCGCCGGCGTCCAGAGTCCGGAAGACGACCTTGGCGTCCTCGTCGAAGGTGTCGAGGACCTGCGAGTAGACGCCGACCTGCTCGGTCTTCGTGGGGGCGTCCTGGCGCTCCAGGAAGAGGAACTCGGTACGGAACAGGCCTACTCCCTCGGCCCCCTTCTTCTTGGCCGCGATCGCGTCGGCCGGAGCGCCGATATTGGCCAGGGTGAGCACCCGCAGGCCGTCCTTGGTGTGAGTATCGCCCTCGGGGACGGCGTCGAGCACCGCCTTGCGCTTCTCCGCGCGGGCGATCAGGACTGCGACGGCCTCCTCCTCGGGCTCGACGAGAACCGTCCCGGTGACGCCGTCGACGGCCAGCTTCGTGCCGCTGGTGATGGAGCGCGCCTGGGGGCAGCGCACGATCGCCGGGATGCCGATCTGGGAGGCCAGGATCGCGGTGTGCGAGGTCGGGCCACCGGCGGCGGTGACCAGTCCCTTGACCATCTCCGGGTCGAGGGTGGCGGTGTCGGCCGGTGCCAGATCCTCGGCGACGAGGATGGTGGGCCGGTCGATCGTGGGGACGCCGGGCTCGGGGAGCCCCGCCAGGACGGCGAGGGTGCGGGAGCGGACGTCCTTGAGATCGGTGACCCGCTCGGCCAGGTATCCGCCGGCCGCCGTGAGCTGCTCGCAGAACTCGTCGAAGGCGTCCCACAGGGCGTGGGCGGGGCCGGAGCCGGACTTGAGGTGATTCTCGACCGAGAATCCCAGGCCCGGATCACGGGCCATCATGGCCGTGGCCGTGAGCACTGCCACCGCTGCGGCGTCGGCGTGCATGGCGCGGTAGTCGAGCCTGTCGGCGACCTTGTTGAGCGCGGCCTGAACTGTTGCGAGATCATCCTTGACCTCGCCCTTCGGATCGGTCTCGGGCAGCCCGGGGGCCGGGGAGACGACAAGGGCCTCGGCCTGGCCGACGCCGGCCGAGACTCCGAGACCAGTCAGAGTCTGCATGCGGATCAGGCCTCCGGATCGGTCTGGAGGTTGGCGATCAGGTCGTCGAGAACCTGCTCGGCGCCCTCGCCCTCAACGGTCAGCTCCACGGTCTCGCCGCACTTGGCGCCGAGTCCCATGACAGACAGGATGCTGCGGGCGTCGACAGGAGTCTCGCCCGGGCGGCCGATGGTGACCGCAAGACTGGACTTCGATGCGGCCTGGACGAACATCGCGGCCGGACGTGCGTGAAGCCCGCTGGCTGCGGCAATGGTGGTGGTGCGGCTGGGCATGTGACTGCTCCTTCTGAACATGATCGGAACCTCTGCCCTGACGATAACCGAAAGTGGCGGATCGGATGCGGGGTGGTCCTACATAGCGGTTGCCCGTCCAGATGCCGACGGGCAGGACCACCTCCCGGATCTGCGGCTCCGCCGATATTGTGGGCCCATGACCTCGAAGCTGATCCTGCTCCGCCACGGCGAGAGCGAATGGAACTCCAAGAATCTGTTCACCGGCTGGGTGGACGTCGATCTCAATGAGAAGGGCGTCGGAGAGGCGAAGAATGCCGCCGCACTGCTGAAGTCCGAGGACCTCCTGCCGACCGTGCTGCACACCTCCCTGCTGCGCCGCGCGATCCACACCGCCTATCTGGCGCTGGACGGCTGCGATCGTCACTGGATCCCGGTGCGTCGCTCCTGGCGTCTCAACGAGCGCCACTACGGCAGCCTCCAGGGCCTCAACAAGGCCGAGATCCGCGAGAAGTACGGCGAGACCCAGTTCATGGCGTGGCGCCGCTCCTACGACGTGCCGCCGCCCGAGATCGAGAAGGACGGCGAGTTCAGCCAGTACAACGATCCCCGGTACGCCGACATCCCCGCCGAGGAGCGTCCGCTGCACGAGTGCCTCAAGGACGTCGTGGCCCGGATGCTGCCCTACTGGGAGTCCGACATCGTCCCGGATCTCAAGGACGGACACACCGTGCTGGTGGCGGCCCACGGCAACTCGCTGCGCGCCCTGGTCAAGCATCTCGACGGCATCAGTGATGACGACATCGCCGGGCTGAACATCCCGACCGGAATCCCGCTGTACTACGAGCTGGATGAGACCCTCAAGCCCGTCGTCAGGGGCGGCCGCTACCTCGACCCGGAGGCTGCCGAGGCCGGTCAGAAGGCCGTGGCGAATCAGGGCAAGAAGTGACCTCCTGACCTGTTGGTGCGCCGAGCGCCCCGGCATCCTTCGTCGATGCCGGGGCGTCTCGCGCCTCAGATGATCAGAACGCCTTGGGCCAGTTCTCGCCCTCGGGAGCCTCTCCGCTGACGATGTAGATGACGCGGGAGCCGATCGCGACGGCGTGGTCGGCGATCCGCTCGTAGTACCTGCCGAGCAGGGCGGTGTCGACCGCCTTCTCGACGCCGTAGGTCCAGTCGTCGCCGAGCAGCAGCCGGAACTGTTCGCGCCGCAGGTCGTCGACGGCCGAGTCGTCGCTGGCAAGACGCTCGGCGTCCTCGGCGTCCCGGTCGATGAGAGTCCTGGTGGCGGTGGCGATCATGGCGTCGGCGAGCCTGGCCATCTCGCTGAACTGCTCGGCGACCGGATCGGGGACGGCGTGCTCGGGGAAGCGCAGTCGCGCCGTCTCGGCCACGTGGACCGCCAGGTCCCCCATCCGGGAGAGCTCGTAGCACATCCTCAGCACCGCGATGACGGTCCTCAGCTCCCCGGCGACGGGGGCCTGACGGGCCAGCAGGTTGAAGCATCTCAGCTCGACGCCGTCGTGCAGATCGTCGACCCTGGCATCGTCGCTGATCACCTTCTCGGCACGTGCCAGGTCGGCGTCGATGAGGGACGAGGTGGCCTCGGCGACGGCGGTGCGGACCAACTGGGCCATGGTGACGACGTCATTGGTCGTCGCCTCCAACTCGTCGTGATAGCTCTCGCGCATACGGACCTCCAGAACTGTGGGCCTGACGAGACGAGCCTAATGGGCCGGGGAACCGCGCCGTGTCCGGCCGTTGAACCTGCCGTGAACCTTTCGTGAACTCGCGGGGCCGGTGACAGTCGCCGGGCCGCCCGGGGGCTGGCCGCGCGCCGTTCATCCATGGGTTCAGGTGATTCGGGTGGGTCGGGGGCCGCCGTCGGCCCCCCTATGCTCAGAGCCGTGTACTGGTGGTTGGCGGGATTCCTGGGTCTGGGCATCGGAGTCCTCGCGACGTGGGCGGTGATCCGCGTCGTCGAGGCGAGCCGCCACCCCGTCGACACCCTGGCGACGTCGGTGCAGGTGCTCCCGGTCGAGCCCACGCTGGCCACCGCGGCCGACCTCATGGAGATGCCGGTCGCAGTGATCGGGGCCCATGATGAGATCCTCCATGCCAACGAGGCGGCCCTGACGAGCGGCGTGGTGGACGGCTCGCGGGTCGCCGACAACGAGGTGATCGCACTGGTTCGGGCCTCCCGCGAGAAGGATGCCGGGCAGCGGCGAGACATCGACCTCAGACGGATTCCGCACGGCCCGCTGCTGCACTGGACGGCGAGCACCGGGCCGGTCGACGGGCACGGGACGATGATCCTGGTCGTGACCGATCGGGCCCCCCTGCTGCGCGCCGACCAGGCCCGCCGCGACTTCGTGGCCAACATCAGTCACGAGCTCAAGACGCCGATCGGCGCCGTCTCGATCCTCGCCGAGGCGGTCGAGGGGGCCGCGGACGATCCGGACGGCGTCCGCCATTTCGCCGGCCGGATGCAGGCGGAGACAGCCCGACTGTCGGCTCTCGTCACCCAGGTGATCGATCTGTCCCGGCTCCAGTCCGACGAGCCGCTGCTTCGTGCCGAACCGGTCGCGGCCCGCGAGGTGCTGGACGACGCCGTGCACCGGGCCGATGAACTGGCGCACCGACGGGAGGTGGCGATCGTGGTGCGCTGCCAGAAGGGGCTGGAGGTGATGGGCGACGCCGCCCTGCTCACCGACGCCGTGGCCAACCTGGTGCAGAACGCCATCGTGTACTCCGCACCGCGGGCCCGGGTGTCGGTGAGTGCCCGGAGCCAGGGGGACCGCGTCGAGATCGCGGTCTCGGACAACGGCATCGGCATCGCCGAGAAGGACCTCGACCGTATCTTCGAGCGCTTCTACCGGGTGGACTATGCCCGCTCCCGTGACAACGGCGGTACCGGCCTGGGGCTGTCCCTGGTCAAGCACATCGCCCGTGTGCACGGGGGAGCCGTGGACGTGTGGAGCAAGTTGGGGCAGGGGTCCACCTTCACCCTGCGCCTGCCCGTCCGGACGGCTCCTTCGCCGACGGGCGAGGCTCCGACCGATTCGACGACAACCGATTCGACAGCTGAGGACCTGATCTGATGACCCGAGTACTGATCATCGAGGACGAGGAGTCCTACCGGGAGGCCACCGCGTACATGCTGCGCAAGGAGGGCTTCGACGTCGTCGAGGCCGCCGACGGCCGCACCGGTCTGGCCGAGTACGACTCCGCCGGGGCCGACATCGTGCTGCTCGACCTCATGATGCCCGGGATGCCGGGGGCCGACGTCTGCCGGGAACTGCGACGGCGCGGCGGGATGGGAATCATCATGGTGACCGCCCGGGACTCCGAGATCGACAAGGTGGTCGGCCTGGAGCTGGGGGCCGACGACTACGTCACCAAGCCGTTCAGCCACCGGGAGCTGGTGGCGAGGATCAGGGCGGTGCTGCGACGCGGACAGGGGCCGGACGTCGAGCCCGACGTCGTCGAGGAGTCCGGGGTGCGGATGGACGTCGAGCGCCACGAGGTGAGCGTCGACGGGCGAGAGGTGCCGCTGGCTCTCAAGGAGTTCGAGCTGCTCGAGGCGCTGCTGCGCAACGCCGGACGGGTGATGACCCGGGGACAGCTCATCGACCGTGTATGGGGCGCCGACTACGTGGGGGACACCAAGACCCTGGATGTCCACATCAAGCGCCTTCGGGCCAAGATCGAGGTGGACCCGTCCCATCCGGTGAGGGTGCTCACCGTCAGGGGGCTGGGCTACAAGTTCGATTGACGGGCGGTCTCGCCCTAATGAAAGCAAATACACAGGGTGGAGTGGCCTGCCGATGCACCAGGAATTCCTGCCGATGAACCAGGAACTGGGGCCGGCGGCGGGTCAGGAACTAGGTGTCGGTGTCGGCGTCGAGGCCTTCGGGGTGGTTGACGGCGTGGGGGCCTTCGGGGTGGTGGAGGGCGTCGGCGCCGCGGGTGTGAAATCGGGATCCGAGGCGGAGATCACCGGCGTGCGCACCGTGACCGGCTCCGAGTTCGCGAAGGTGATGGTGATGGAGGCCAGCAGACCGTCCTTCAACTCGTCCGAGGACAACTGGATCCCGGCATTCGTGAGGTTGCTGGCATCCCCGCTGGTCAGCACGACCCGTGTGGTGCTGGGCGTCAGCGCTCCGGCCGCCGCATCGTCGGAACTCAGCGCCTCGCCCGTGACGCCGGTGATCGCGTCATTGGCGGAGGTGGTCGCCATGCCGGTGAGCCGGGCCTGGCCGTCGGCGTGGACCAGGGCCAGATTGCGCAGCTTCACCGAGTCGTTGCCCGCGCTGACCCCGGCGGCCGGGGTGTAGGAGCGGATGACCTTCGGCTCCTGACTGCACCCGGCGAGTACCGGGGTCAGGAGTGTGGCGGCCACGACGATGGTGGCGGCCCTGCTGCGGAACGTGCGCGCGCTGATCATCTTCTGCTCTCCAGGCCGACGACGGGATCGACGCCGAGCCTATCTGATCCGGGCACCCCCCGCTGTCGTGGCGAGCAGTCCGTGTGGTACCGCGCCGGATCTTCGCTCCTGGCCCTCGAGCGCCTAGTCACGCGGCAGATGGCAGATACCGGGTGAGTCGTGACGCACATCGGTGGCGGAATGTCAATCCATTGGTATAGGGTCGATCTGCCGATGACTAGGAGTGACGGCTTCCAATGAGGGAAGAATTCTGGTAGGATGGATCCCCGAAAGGGGTTGCGTACATGACTTTCAACGTCGGCGAAACGGTTGTCTATCCCAATCACGGGGCGGCGGTCATCGAGGATATCGAGACCCGGACCATCAAGGGTGAGGAGAAGCTCTACCTGGTTCTGAGGATCATCGGACAGAGCGATCTCGTGGTCAGGGTGCCGGCGTGCAACCTGGATCTCGTCGGCGTGAGGGACGTCGTCGACGAGGAGGGTCTGGCGAAGGTCTTCGACGTGCTGCGCAAGACACAGGTCGAGGAGCCGACCAACTGGTCGCGCCGATACAAGGCCAACATGGAGAAGCTCCACAGCGGCAACGTCATCAAGGTCTCCGAGGTGGTCCGTGACCTGTGGCGTCGCGAGCGCGATCGCGGCCTGTCGGCCGGTGAGAAGCGGATGCTCTCCAAGGCCCGCCAGATCCTCGTCTCCGAACTCGCCCTGGCTGAGAAGGTCGAGGAGGACAAGGCCGAGGAGATGCTCGATGAAGTCCTGGCCTCCTGAGCCCCGAGCCTGAACCCGAATTCGGCCCCGCGGACAATCCGCGGGGCCGAATTCCGTCTCCTGGACGAAGGCGTGGATCGCGTCCCGGAGGTGCTCAGTCCGGTGCGGAGATGGCGGCCAGGACGCCCGTCAGGTAGGCCTCGAGGTCCTCCGGGGTCCAGGTGAGCAGCCGGTCGGCGGAGGCGGCGTCCTGGAGGGTGGAGATCACCGCCGCCAGCATCCCGGTCTGGTTCTGCGGATCGGTCACCAGGGGCCAGATGGACAGTCTGACGTCAAGGTGGTGCTCGGGGTCATCCATCGCACGGAAGACCGTGGACCGCGCATTGCGGCACACCAGCAACCCCGGTCTGATGACGTGCTCGGGATCGATATGAGGGATCGCGACCCGGCTGTGGCTGAAGTCCAGGCCGGTGGGGTAGCGCTCCTCCCGTGTGCTCACCGCCGCCAGAAAGCTGCGTCTGACGGCTCCCTCGGCGAGCAGGCGCGCGTTCACGGCGTCGAACAGCTCACCGGTGGAGGGGCAGTCGACGTCGATCACGAGAAGCCGGGGCGCTTCGGTCGTGGATTCCTCGGGTGCGGATTCGGGCATGACCGGTCCCGGGCTCTCAGACCTTGAGATCCTCGGCAATGGTGTCGGCGAGCTTGTCGGCGTCCACCCCGGTGAGGAAGGCGACCCCGCGGTACACCTTGACGCCCTTGAGGGGGGACTTCACAACGGTGGTCGAGACGATGGCGTCCGGCTTGAAGCTGAGCGTCTGCTCGGGCACCTCGACGGCCCGGCACTCCTTCATGGTGGCGTCGACGCCACGCTCCTTGAGCATCCGCTGAAGCTTGTTGGCGACCTGCACCGAGGTGGCGATGCCGGTACCGCAGCAGACCAGGATCTTCTTGCTGATCATCGTGTCCGTCTCCTTCGAAGGGCTGGGAGCCGCACTCAGCGGTCCCCGGGGTTCTGGGATTGAGTTCTAGCATCATCGGGCGAGTGATCGTCGGTTGTTGAGACGACCGGCGGCATCTGTGAGGAGATTCAGCCCCCGGATGCACCCTTTTGCATGGATCCCGCACGGTCAGCATCGCACACACGCAGCCGTCCCCGGCCACCGGGGCGGACCACCGGCGGTCGGGGACGGCATGAACGGGGCGCTCAGCGCTCCCCGCCGAAGAAGGTCTCCCAGGGGAGGTCGAGCGGAGCGTCGTGGGCGACGATCTCGTAGAGTGCGCGCACCAGCGGGAAGTCGGTGTCCTTGATGACGCCGCGCGCGGTGAGCCTGCCGAGGGCCTCACCGACCACCCCGATGGCGGCGACGCCCTCGAGGGTGACGCCCTTCATCTTGACGTTGCGGATCTCGGAGAAGGGCACGCCCTGGCCGACGAAGGTGCCGGCGCGGACGTTGCGTCCGCCCATCGTGGTGACGAACATGTCGCCGACGCCGCCGAGGTTCTCCGTGACCGTCGGGTCGCCGCCGAACAGCTCGACCATCTGCTTGAGCTCACGGGCGCCCTCGCCGAACAGGGCCGCGGCGTAGTTGTACATGACGTACTTGTCGTTCTCCTGACCCAGCTTCTTGAGGATGCCGGGGGCGAAGCCTCCGCCGAAGGCGAAGATGTTCTTCATGCAGGAGGCGACCTCATTGCCGATGAAGTCCGTGGAGGTCCACACGTGGTAGTAGTCGGTGCGGTAGAGCGGAGCCAGCTTGTCGGCGATCTCCTGCTTCTCGGCGCAGAAGGTGACGCAGGTGAGGTGGTGGACGGCGACCTCGCCGGCGATCGACGGGCCGACGATGGCGGCCCAATCGACCTGGTCGGCCAGCGGACCCATCTTCTCCTTGAGGACGTCGGGGAGGATGTGGAGGGTGCCGTCCTCCTCGGCATGCATGCCCTTGGTGATCGAGAGGATCGTCTGACCTGGCTTGGCCAGCCTGGCGAGCTGCTCACCGGCCCACTCGACGCCGAAGGAGTTCACGCCGCTCATGATGATGTCGGCGCCCTCGATCGCCTCGGCCGCATCGGTGAAGTAGTACGGCTTGACGGACTCGGGAATCCTGAGGCCGAGCACCGGGTGGGTGCCGTCCTTCTTGACCGAATCGATGATCTCGTCGTCGAGGTGGGTCCCGATGAGGTGGATCTCGTTGCCGTTCTCCGCGGCGGGGAAGGTGAGGGCGGTCGCCATGATGCCCGCGCCCAGGACTGCGATCTTGGCCATGATGCTCCTTGTCGGCGCCGCACGCGGGAGCGGTCCGTGCCCGGCCGCGTGGGCGCCCTGTGATGGATCGAATTGTGATGCTGGTCCGGCGCTGCTGCCCGACCGACATCCTGACCGTAACCCGAGGGCCGTGCGAGTGGCCGTACTCCGACGACCACTTGCACATATGTTGGGATACGGCATCATCTGAGCAGCCTGCACCGGTGGTGCGGCGGTGCTCCATCTCATGGCAGACCGGCCCCGGAGTTGTGGACCGGCCTTCTGATCAGCCCTTCAGGACGACCTGTGCCACCTCGGAATCGGTCACCAGCTCGGTGCACAGGCCTCCCGACAGGACGGTGCGGACCGCCTCGGCCTTGTGGAGCCCGGCGGCGACCGCCACCACCCGGGAGGCTCTGTGGATGGTGTCGAGCTCGATCGAGAGGGTGCGGGCGTCCAGGTCCTGGTCGACGGGGGAGCCATCGGCGTCGACGAAGTGGCTCATGACGTCCGCCCCGGCCCCGGCGGCTCTCAGCCGTTCGATGTCGGATCTGGTGATGTGCCCGGCGCTCACGAGCACTGAGCTGTCCGTGGCGGGGCCGGGGGAGTAGACGAGCAGGTCCGCGTCGGCGGCGGTCTGGAGGGTGCGCGAGACAGCGGCGTCGGCGCGCAACATGGAGCACAGCTGGGCGGATCCCAGGATGGTGGGGGCCTGCAGTGTGATGGCACGACCGCGGCCCAGTTCCGCCATCGCCACCACCGAGCGACCGACCAGATCGTTGCGGGTGATGGCGACCCCGCCGTTGGTCTGGGCGACGGTGACGTCGTGGTTCCAGCCGGGGCGCAGGTGGTGGGTGACCTGGGCGAGAGTGCGTCCCCAGCTCACGCCGATCACCTGGGGGGCCGGCCGCAGAGTGGTGAGCCGGTCCGCCGCGGCGGAGGAGACGACGTCGGTCGTCGCCTCGTCGTGGGCCTGGCTGGGGACGACGACAGCCTTGGTGAGGCGGTAGCGGTCCATGAGCTCGACCTCGAGGCGGTGGTGACGGGCCAGGGGGTGGTCGATGGTGATGTGGACCAGACCGGATGCGCGGGCGGCCTCGAGCATCCGTCCCACGGTCCATCGGCTCAGGGACAGCCGGTCGGCGATCGCCGACTGGGTCATCTGCTCGAAGTAGTACATCTCGGCGACGTGCAGCACCTGGATGAGGTGTTCGTCGCGGCTCTGATGCGCCATCCGAGTCCTCCTGAGCCTGTGATGTCGATCGGGCGTGAGCTACCGGCCTCGATGCTGCGGGCTCCGGGGCACCCACGGCCTGTTGTCACCTTATGGGGGACGAGGGGCAGGCGTCGCGGGAAGCCAGGGCACATGAAGTGAAAAAACATGCGCAAGGTCTTGCGTATGGCTGAGGGATGTGTCATGCTCACTGTGTTCGCAAAAAGATGCGGACACAGTGCAAAAAATTGCATTGAGACGAGACGAAGGAGTTTCGAGATGACCCCTTTACTTGCCGCCCTCCCAGGGGGCTGGCAGACCTTGATGGTCCCTCTGGACGTCAAGTCGAACCCTGTCATGCAGGGGATCACCTGGTTCGCGACGCACTTCATCGGCCTGTTCAAGGCGGGCGCCGAGAGTTTTGTCGACCTCTCCACCGGCGTGATCCCGCTGCTGCTGGTCCTCATCACCTTCATGAACGCGCTCACCACCTGGATCGGTGAGAAGCGCGTCACCCGGGCGGTGCAGTGGGCCGGCAAATATGCGGTGACCCGCTACACGATCATGCCGATGCTGGCCGCCATCATGCTCACCAACCCGATGTGCTACACCTTCGGCCGGTTCCTGCCCGAGCGCTACAAGCCGGCCTACTACGACGCCACGGTGTCCTTCCTCCACCCGGTGACCTCGATCTTCCCCCATGCCAACGGCGCGGAGCTGTTCGTGTGGACCGGAGTCTCCGCCGGAGTGATGAAGGTCGACGGCGGCGCCTACGCCAGGCTGGCCGTCCTGTACTTCCTGGTCGGCCTCATCGTCATCCTGATGCGCGGGCTGGTGACCCAGTGGATCACCACCTTCCTCATCAAGCGCGGTGGGCATACCGAGACCTTCAAGAAGTACGACGCGGACTACGCGGCCGGTCGTCTTGAGAGCGCCGAGGGGGCAGTGGCATGAGCGAAGAGCAGAACCCGGCCGTGAGGATCGATCACGGCAGCGGCGGATGGGGCCCGGGCCTGGTGGTCCGTGCCCATGGTGAGCGGAACATCGTGCTGTCGGTCACCGGCGGCGACGAGCACCCCGTGGCCAAGAAGATCGCCGAGCTGACCGGAGGGCGGGTCGTCAACGCGTTCAACGCCGGTGCGCCCGACAACCAGGTGCTGTGCGCGGTGATCAACTGCGGCGGAACCGCCCGCAGCGGTGTCTACCCCAAGAAGCGGATTCCCACGGTCAACGTGTTCAACGCCTCTCCCGGCGGTCCGCTCCAGAAGTACATCACCGACGACATCTACGTCTCGGGAGTCGGCGTCGACAACGTCCAGCCCGCCGACCCGGCCGAGGCCGCGATCGGCGATGACTCCGCGGAGAGCGCGGCGTCGGCTCCAGCGGCTCCCGCTCCGGCGGCTTCCGCCGCAACGGCCGCCGCGCAGCAGCCGTCGAGGCAGACCAAGGAGGCCACCGGCTTCTCGAAGTTCATCATCAAGTTCGGCGGAGCCATCGGCTACGTCATCACGAGCCTGCTCAACGCGGGCCGCGAGGGCGTGAAGATGATCCTCAACACGGTGATCCCGTTCATGGCCTACGTGGCGCTGATCATGGGCATCGTCAACTACACCGGCCTGGCCAACTGGATCGCCAAGAGCGTCTCACCGCTGGCCGGAAACCTCTGGGGCCTGTTGCTGCTGGGCATTATCACCGCCCTGCCAGTGCTGTCGCCCTTCCTCGGTCCGGGCGCGGCGATCGCCCAGATCATCGGCGTGCTGATGGGCGGCCAGATCGCCGCCGGTGCACTGCCGGTGAGATACGCCCTGCCCACCCTGTTCGCCATCGACGGCCAGGTCGGCTGTGACTTCGTCCCGGTGGGCCTGGGGCTCGGCGAGGCGCAGTCCGAGACGGTCGACGTCGGTGTGCCGGCCGTGCTCTTCGCCCGGCAGCTCACCTCCCCGCTGGCCGTCGTCATCGCCTACTTCTTCTCCTTCCTCGTCTGAGGAAGCCCTCCACCATCCGAATCGAATCAAAGGAGTTCGACATGGCTACCGTGCTGTGGGAATCAGAGGTCACCGGGGTGGGTGCCGACGCCGGCGACCTGCTCGAGGGCGGGGTGCTCATCCTCTTCGGAGAGCCCGTCCCCGACGCTCTGGCCGAGGTGAGCGTGGTCCATCGGCTCGGCGGTGACGATGCCGTCGGCGCCAGCCCCGAGATCGCCCCGGGCGACGAGGTGCATCTGGCTGCCGACGTCTTCACCATCGACGAGGTGGGCGAGATCGCCAACCGGAATCTGGCGGATCTGGGCCACATCGTCGTCTACGTCAACAGCCCCGATCAGGCGCTGCTGCCCGGTGCGGTGAAAGCCACCGGCTCGGATCTGGCGGCTCCGTCCGTCGGCGACACCATCAGCTTCGTCCGTCCGTGAGGGGAGCGACATGGAATGGCAGTTCGCCCTGTACCTGTTCGCGGCGATGATCCTCAGCGTCCCGCTGACCTGGCTCCAGACCCGGCGTTACACCCGGGCGGTCAGGGAGATGGCGGCCGCCCACGATGATCGCTCCAAGATCCTGGTCTCCGGCCGAGGTCGCGGGAAGCTCCGCGGGTCGGTGGCGATGCTCGTCATCGACGCCGCCGACCGGACCATCGTCGAGGCCCGCGTCATGGCCGGTGCCTCGGTCTTCGCCAAGATTCGCCGGGCCCATGAGCTCGAGGGGCCGCTGGACGATGCGACATCGCGAGCCGGCGATCGGATGACCGCCAAGGCGCTCACCCAGGCCACCGAACAGTTCGAGACCGTTCTCGGCTCCCGCCGGACGGCCGCGAAGCGGGTCATCGCCCGCACCGCCTGACCCTGTCGCACCGCCAAGAGTCACATTCCGACAACAAATCCTGACAAACAAATCCTGGCAAACACGCCACGTTACATTTCTGAAAGGAACACTCCCATGGGATACACCAAGCGTCTGCTCGATCGTCAGGCCGAACTCGGCCGTCCGGTCCGCGTCGGCATCGTCGGCGCCGGTCAGATGGGTCGCGGCCTCGTCGCCCAGGTCCAGCTGGCCCCGGGCCTGGAGGTCGTCGCCGTCGCCGACGTCGACATCGACCGCGCCACCACCGCGCTGAAGAACGCCGGACGAGACGACGCCGTCGTCGAGAACGACGTCGCCAAGGCCTCCCAGATCATCGAGGCCGGTCAGTCGGTGGCCATCAACGACGGGCTCAAGATGCCCGAGCTGCCGATCGACATGGTGCTGGAGGCCTCCGGGGTTCCGGACGTCGCCGCCCAGGTGGCCTACGCCGCCATCACCAATCACACCGACATCGGCCTGATGACCGTGGAGGCCGACGTCACCGTGGGCCTGCTGCTGTCCTCGATGGCCAACGCCGGCGACTCGATCTACACCATCTGCCGCGGCGACGAGCCGATCGAGTGCGTCAAGCTCGTCGAGTACGCCCAGGATCTCGGCCTCGAGGTGGTCGTGGCCGGCAAGGGCAAGAACAACCCGAACCGTCCCACCGACGTCCCCGATGACGTCGTGGAGGAGGCGAAGGTCAAGAAGATGAACCCGAAGATGCTGTGCTCCTTCACCGACGGCACCAAGACGCAGATCGAGATGTGCGCCCTGTCCAACGCCACCGGATACAAGGTCGAGGTGCCCGGCATGCACGGGATCGCCTGCGACGTCGACGAGCTCGACAAGAAGCTGGTCCCGGTCGCCGACGGCGGCATCCGCGAGAGTGACGGGCCGATCGTCGAGTACGTCACCGGCAACGTGGCACCCGGCGTCTTCGTCATCGTGAGGTCTCCCAACCCTGTGGTGACCGAGGAGCTGCAGTACCTGCGCGTCGGCAAGGGCGACTACTTCAAGATCTACCGTCCCTACCACCTGGCCTCCATCGAGGCCGACCTGTCGGTGGGCGAGGCCGTCCTGGACCGCCACCCCTCCTTCCAGTCGACCACCTGGACCTCCGAGGTGACCGCGGTGGCCAAGCACGACCTGAAGGCCGGCACGAAGCTGGAGGGCATCGGCGGACACCACGTCCACGGCTGGACCACCAACGCCGAGGACGCCACCGCGAAGAAGGCGCTGCCGATCGGCCTGGCCGCCGGCTGCGTCCTCACCGCCGACGTCAAGGCGGGCGAGACCGTCACCTACGACGACGTCGAGATCGACGAGAACCGTCCGCTGGTGGCCATGCGCCGCCTCCAGGACGCCCTGGTCGCCAACGGCACCATCGGCTGAGCGGCTGAGCCGGATCTCGGCGGGGCCGCGTCGCGGCCCCACCGAATCGCACGGACGGCGTCCACACATGGGCGCCGTCCGTGCCCCGCATCCGGCCCGGAAGAGGAGACATCAATGAAAGCCATGAGATTCCACGCCCCCGGAGACGTCCGCCTCGAGGATGTGCCCGAACCCGAATGCCGAACCGACGAGGTCAAGATCCGGGTGAGGAACTGCTCGATGTGCGGAACCGATCTGAAGACGCTGCGCAACGGCCACCACATGATCAGCCGGGTCACCACCATGGGCCACGAGATCGCCGGCGAGATCGTCGAGGTGGGCTCCGGGGTCGCCGGGAACTGGGCGCCGGGGGACCGTATCCAGACCATCTCGAACATCCCCTGCGGGCAGTGCTACGAGTGCCGTCGGGGCTGGACCCAGATCTGCCAGAACCAGGCGAGCATGGGGTTCCAGTACGACGGCGGATTCGCCCGCCACATGATCGTCCCGGCCGCGATGCTGCGCGCCGGAGGGCTCAATCGGATTCCCGACGGCGTGGGATTCGCCGAGGCCAGCGCCGCCGAACCCTTCTCCTGCGCCATCAACGCCCAGGAGCAGCTCGGCATCGAGGAGGGCGACACCGTCGTCGTGTTCGGTGCCGGACCGATCGGCTGCATGCACGTGAGGATCGCCCGCGCGGTGCACGGCGCCGGCACCGTCATCCTGGTCAACCACCGTCCTGGCCGGCTCGCGAAGGCCACCGCACTGGTGCATCCCGATCATGCTGTCGACTCCTCGGTGGTCGACGTCGTCGACGCGGTGCGGGACCTGACCGGCTGCCGCGGCGCAGACGTCGTCATCACCGCCACACCGGCCGGGCAGAACCAGCAGCAGGCCGTGGAGATGGCGGCGCGCAACGGGCGGATCTCCTTCTTCGGCGGACTTCCCAGGACCGCGCCCACCATCACCCTTGATTCGAACCTGGTGCACTATCGCCAACTCCACATCCACGGCACCAACGGCTCGACGCCCGAGCAGAACCGGCAGGCGCTGGACCACTTCGCCGCGGGCACGGTGCGCGCCGACGACCTCATCACCGACCGGATACCGCTCGACGACGGTCTGAGGGCCTTCGACGTCCTGGCCGGCGGGGACGCCGTCAAGGTCACCGTCGAACCCTGACCATCCCGGGACCGGTTCCGCCGTGCCCAACCCATCGAAGGAGCATTCCATGACCACCCGAATCCTGTGCGTCGGCGACGGAGCCGTCGGCGTCGATCTCATGAGCGAACTGAAACCGTTGGAGAGCCTGGGCGCCGAGGTGACGATCGTCCAGGACGCCGACTCCACCACCCTGCCCGAATACATGGACCGGCTCGCCCTGGTCGAGCGCGACGGGCTGGACGCCGCCTCCTCATGCCGGGCGCTGCTGGACCACTGCGGGCAGGCCGACGTCATCGTCGTCGACGGCACCCCGGTCAACCGGGAGGTGATCGACAACTCCCCGAACCTCAAGCTGGTCGCCGTGCTGCGCGGCGGCGTGGAGAACGCCGACCTCGACGCCCTGCAGGAGCGCGGCATCCCGCTGGTCCACGCCCCGCAGCGCTCGGCCGATGCGGTCGCCGACTACACCGTCGGCATGATGATCGCCGAGAACAAGAACATCGCCCGCAGTCATCACTTCATCTTCGAGGGCCGGTGGCGCAAGAACTACATCAATCAGGACTACGTCCACAACATGCGCACCCGCACCGTGGGCATCATCGGGTTCGGCCAGATCGGCTCGCGGGTGGCCAAGCGCCTCAGCGGTTTCGACAGCCGCGTCATCGCCTACGACCCCTTCATGGACGCCGAGGCGATCCGGTCGGCCGGGGCCGAGGCCGTGAGCCTCGAGGAGCTGCTCGAGCAGTCTGACTTCGTCACCCTGCACCTGCGCACCTCGGAGGCCACGCACCATTTGATCGACGCCGATGCCTTGGCGCAGATGAGGCCCACGGCCTACCTCATCAACACCGCGCGCTCCCCGCTGGTCGACGAGGAGGCGCTGGCCGAGGCGCTGAGGGAGCACCGGATCGGCGGGGCGGCCATCGACGTCTTCGACGTCGAACCCCTTCCGGCCGACCATCCCTACCTGAGTCTGGACAATGTGACACTGACCCCGCACATCGCCGGCACCTGCGCCGACACCTGGCACGCCTCGGTGGAGATCGGTCTGGAGGAGTTGAGCCGGTATCTCAAGGGGGAGACCCTCCAGAACCGCCGGATCTGAAGACAGGGCGCGGGACCGGCCACATCCGCTCACGTATCCTGAGCGAGCAGGGCGCCACGGATCTGCGATGACAGAACCCGGGCGCGACAACACAACACGGGAGGTGCGTGATGGCCCCGCGTCGAGACATCGAGACGCTGGTCAAGGTCGCGAGGCTGTACTACGTCGAGGGCCGCAACCAGTCACGGATCGCCCGGGAGCTCGACATCTCCACCTCCAGCGTCTCCCGGATGCTCACCCAGGCCCGCAATGAGGGCCTGGTCACCATCATCATCAATGATCCCAACGCCACGGTCGAGCGCTGCCCGGAACTGGAGCAGGGCCTGGTCGATCGCTTCGGTCTGACGCGGGCGTGGGTCGCCAAGGACAGTCCCGGCGTCCCGGCTCTCGACCTTGTGGGGCGCCTGGCGGCCGAGGTCTTCGCCGAACTCGCCCCTCAGATCCGCTCGGTGGGGCTCAGCTGGGGTCGCACCGTCGCCTCCTTCGCCCGATCGGTGAGCCTTCCGGCTCAGACCCCTGCGCTCGAGCTCTATCCGCTGGCCGGAGGCATGCCTGACGAGGACGCTGCGACCTCCGGCAACGCCGTCATCGGAATGTTGGCGGAAGGGTGCGGGGGACGCGCTCACCGGGTGGACGCACCGGCTATCGTGCAGGCGGCCCGCACCGGGCGGGCGTTGCGGGCCGAACCGATGGTCACCCGTGCCCTGGATGCGGCGGCCCGATGCGATCTGGCCTTCATCGGCGTCGGATCGATGGGGGTCCACTGGTCGGCCGGGATCGTGCGCACCATGAATCTGTCCGAGGAGGAGCTCGAAGAGCTGCGCACCTCCGGGGTCGCGGGCGACGTCTGCGGCCGATTCCTCGACGACGGGGGAAGGCCCATCGTCACAGTCGCCGACGATCACGTCATCGGGGTGACCCTGGACCAGCTGTCCGCCATACCCCGCAGAATCGGACTGGTGTCAGGTGCGGAGAAGTCGCGTGGCGCGAGCGCGGCGCTGCGCTCCGGCGTGCTCACCGGCGTCGTGCTGGACGAGCATCTGGCGGAGGTGCTCCTCTCGGCGTCGTGACGCGCTCCGCCGATCCCCCGACAGCCGAGGGGTTGCGGCCCGGACAGGCCGGAACAGTCAAGCTGTCGGGGATCGGTCCGGGGCGATCAGCCGCCGATCCCGTAGAGGCATCTCACGAAGGAGCCGACGTCCTCGGCGATCGCGTCGGTGGCCGCGACCGCGACGTCGGGATAGACGAAGACCCCGGCCCTGTCGGCCAGCAGCGCCCGGGCGCCGTCCAGCCCGGCCTTGGCCGAGTAGGTGTAGTAGTTGATCTTGCGGACCCCGCGGGCGATACAGGCGCGGTACTCGTCCTGTGACAGGCCCGAACCGCCATGCATGACGATCGGCACACCGGTCCTGGCCCGCAGCCGTGAGATGAGGTCCAGATCCAGGTGGGGTTCGCGGTGGTACAGGCCGTGGACGGTGCCGAAGGAGGCCGCCAGGCAGGCGACCCCGGTGCGTTCGACGAACTGCCCGGCCACCTCGGGGTCGGTGTACAGGGCCTCGTCGGCCACCCCCTGGTCGGGGTCGCCGTTCTCATTGCCCGTCATCACGCCCAGCTCTCCCTCGACGTCGGCGCCGAAGCTCCGGGCGATCCGCACGGCCTCGGCCGTCCTGGCGACGTTCTCCTCGAAGGGCAGCCGGGAGCCGTCCAGCATCACCGAGGTGAATCCCAGCTCCAGCCCGGTGCGGATGTAGTCGAGATCCTCGCCATGATCGACGTGGACGACGCAGGGCACCGAGCTGCGCCTGGCCAGCTCCAGCATGGCCGGGCCGATATCGGTGATCCGGTTGATCTTCTCGTGGCTCTGCGCATGAGCCAGGATGACCGGCACCTGGTGCTTCTCGGCCACCCGGATGGTGGCCACCAGCGACTCGAAGACCGGAGTGTTGACCGCCGCGATCGCACAGGAGTGGGAGTCGGCGTATGAGAGTGCCTCTTTCAGTCCGATGAGCATGGTGTCACTCCCCGATGACGGCGACCTTGACCTTGCGGTCGCGCTCGCGGTTGGGGTCCCAGTCGACGAAGTAGATGTATCCGACGGCGCCGATCTGGGGGGTGGCGTCCTCGACGACGAAGGTCTGCGAGGCGCCGATGAGGGTGCCTCGCAGATGGGCCTCCGTATTGAGCAGGCTCTCCAGATCCGGCACCAGGATGGTGTCCCCGGTGCTGGTGGCGCCGTCGGTCATGCCCTTGACCGCCTCCACATGCGCCGGACCGGGATGGTGGTACTGGTTGTTGGTCATGCAGCGGGGGAAGACCTTGTCCAGACCCTCGTTGAGATCGGCCTGGATGAACTCGTCGCCGGCGAAGTCGACGTCGTGGCAGTACTCCTCGAAGAAGACCGAGCAGGTGGTGTGGGTGGAGGCCACCGTGCAGATCCCCGTGGTGATGCCCGACTCCGAGATGATGCGACGCACCTCGTCGGTGATCTCGAAGTAGGTCGGCCGACCGGCCTTGGAGTGCAGCTGAATGGTGTCGGTGTGAACGGTCATAGTGGTGTCCTTTCCGGATCGCAGGGTGTCAGTGATGAGAGCGGTCGCGCCTGGCGGCCTGGAGGGGTTCGAGCATCTCTGTGACCTTCGCGCGCCAGTCGGGGGCGCAGACGATCCCGCTGGTGCCGCCCGATGCGTCGGCCCCCAGGGACAGCACCCGGGCGACGTCGTCGCCTGTGGACACCCCGGCCCCCTGGAGAACCAGGATGTCGGGGTCGACCTCCTTGACGGCGGCGGTCGAGTCGCGGATGTAGTCGTCGGTGGTCAGCGACCCCTTGCCGATCTGCGAGGAGGGCTCGCAGATCATGACGTCGGGGCCCATCCCGGCGATCGCCTGGCACTGGGCCAGGGAGTCGGCGCAGACGACGGTCGCCAGTCCCACCTCGCGGGCGCGGACCAGATTCGCGTCCAGGTCGGCGAGGGTGAGGCTGTGCTCGGCGTGGTTCAGGACGACGGCCCGGGCGCCGGCGGCGACCAGCGACTCGGGCAGGATGCGGCCCATCCCGCGACCCGGGGTGATCGGGTCCATGTGCTGGGCCGTCACGACCAGGCGCTCGGTGTTGTCGGCGACGAGCCGCAGGTCGGCGTGCTGGGCCGTGAACATGATGTCGACCCCGTACTCGGCGCTCAGCTCATCGGCCAGCCGGGCGAGCCTCAGGAGCTCGTCCCCGTAGAGGTAGGCCTTCGGATTGATGATGAGGAACGGAGCCTCGATGACCCGATCCATCTGTCCTCCCAATGATCGTTTGATGCAAAAAAATGCATCGAAAAAGCAAATATATGCGTACTGAGATCATTGCACACCCGGCCACAGCCCACAAGATCGAACGGAGGAACGTGCATCGCTGGTGGGCCGATATGCATCAAGGCTCGTGGCGGACGATCCGGCCACTGCCCTGGGATGTCGGCGATAGAGTCGCGATCATGTCAGCAGAACCCGTCGTCGCCGTCGTCGTCGCCGGGGGGCTCGGATCCCGATTCGGGGGACCGGTCCCCAAGCAGGTGCGCAATCTCACCGGCAAGGCGGTCGTCGCGGTGGCCGTGGAGTCCCTGGCCGCGGGCGGCTGCACGGAGGCCGTGGTGGTGGTCAAGGACGGCATGCACAACCACTTCAGGATGGCGCTCGCCGCATCGCCGATCCCGGTGCGCTTCGTCACCGGGGGAGCCACCCGGCAGGAGTCGGTGCGCAACGGGTTGAATGCGATCGCCGGCAGTCCCCGGCTCTCGCGGGCCCGGAAGGTACTGATTCATGACGCCGTCCGCCCCCTTGTGCCGGCCTACGTCGTCAACGACGTCATCGAGGCCCTGGGCGGCGGCGCCGTCGCCGTCACTCCGGCGGTAGCCGTCGTCGACACGATCCGCTGCCTCGACGCCGAGGGGGCCAGTCATGTCGTCGACCGCTCCACACTGCGCGCAGTCCAGACCCCCCAGGGATTCGATCGGCAGGTCATCACGGAGTGTCATGAGCGGTTGATGGCCGACGGCCTGGACGTCACCGACGACGTGACCTGCTGTGAGCACTACGGCCATCCGGTGACCCTGGTGGAGGGATCGAGGATGGCCCTCAAGATCACCGAGCCGCTGGATCTCGACATCGCCGAGACGCTGGTCAAGGCAACCGCCGGTGCCGGCCACCATTCCGGACGCCGGGTCAGGCGGGCCATCAAGGACCTGGATCCGCGCCGTGGCCGGAGGCGTCGCGGATGAGCGGAGGCACGATGCCGACGATTCGCACCGGGATCGGCACCGACGTCCACAGGCTGAGTCCCGGGGTGCCGATGCACGTCGCAGGGCTGTCCTTCCCGGATGAGTCCGTGGGGCTGGAGGGCCATTCCGACGGCGACGTCGCCGCCCATGCCATCTGCGACGCGCTGCTGTCGGCGTCGGGCCTGGGGGACATGGGATCGGTCTTCGGGACGAGCCGTCCCGAGTGGGCCGGGGCCTCGGGGGTCGCCTTCCTCGCCGAGACCTCTCGGATGCTCGCCGGGGCGGGCTGGAGGATCGGCAATGTCGCGGTCCAGGTGATCGGCAACCGGCCTCGGATGGCGGCCCGCCGTGACGAGGCCGGGCAGGTGCTGTCGGCGGCCGTGGGGGCTCCGGTGTCGGTCTCGGCGACGACGACGGACGGGCTGGGATTCACCGGCAGGGGAGAGGGCGTGGCCGCAGTGGCCACGGCGCTGATCCTCACCGACTGAGACGGCACTCCTGCCTTTTCTCCGCCCGCATTTTCTTTGTTGTGCTCCGGCTGTCCTGTCGCTTTGCGTCTCTAACTCTGCGTTGGCCCTCTTGCAAGAGGGCCAACGCAGAGTTAGAGGCGCAAAGCCGGTGCACAGGGGGCGGGTTTGGGCCCATGGCCCCCCGGCAGGCATTGCTCAGGGCGAGTTACTGCACCTCGGAGTCGGGGGCGGTGAAGGTGTTGCAGGCCGAGATCGCCGTCGACCCCAGGCCCTTGGTGTACCAGGCGCGGCGGCTGGAGCCCGAACCGTGGTTGCCCTCGCCGGGGGAGATCTTGCCGTTGGAGCCGATGTCGTCGCCGAAGTCGTAGAAGAGGGTCTTCACATGGTTCTCGTCGGCGGCGGTGAGCTTGAGGGACCGGGCCACCGCGCTGGTGAACTGCGCTGACAGGCAGTCGGCCTGGGTCTCGGAACGGCGTCCCGCATCCAGTTCGTCGGAATCCTGCCCGGCCTTGTGGAACTCCTGTTTGGCAATCGCATTGGCCGCCAGGATCCCGGTCCGCGCCTGAATGGCGTGGCCGAACTCATGAGCCATGATCGCCTCCACCACGTGCCGTTCGGACCGCAGGTCCGGGGGGATGGACTCGGGCAGGTCGTGGGAGAAGTAGATCTGCTGATCACCCGAGCAGTAGAAGGCGTTGTGACTGGGGGCCTTGCCGCAGGCGGTGCTCGGGTTGCCGGTGTAGACGGTGACGGTCGGGCGGACGGCGGTGAACCCGGCCTGCTGCAGGGCGGGGCCCCACACCCTCATCAAGCAGGCGGTGAGTTCGTTGAGGTGGGACTCGACGTCGGAGTCGGAGCTGGCTCCGTAATCGATATCGGGCAGTTCGCAACGCACCGGCTTGGCGACGCTGACCGAGTAGATCTTGTTCTGCCGGGTCCAGGAGGTGAGTTCGGAGCGGTACTCGGGCACCGGGATCTCCGGCGGGTTCGAATCGGGAGGAGGCACCTGGTAGGTCTCGTTCTTGTAGGCCGTGCCTCCTCCGGTGGAGGTGGATTCCCCGAGCGCCCCCAGAAGGCCGACGCTCCCGACGAGCACCAGGCCGGCGACGATGACCCAGATGAGCACCGACACCGAGCTGCGACGCTTCCGCACCGGCTGTGGGAAGGGCCCCGGCTGACCGGGCTGAGGCCACTGCGGATACTGCGGGGGCCGGGAGTATCCGGCGCCCTGCGGATACTGGGGGGCCTGCGGGTACCGCGGAGCCTGCGGCTGGGGATAGCGAGGGCTCTGCGGCGGCCGGGCGGGCTGGGCGTAGCGGCCCTGGTACGCCGACGCGCCGTAGCCGTCCTGGAACCCCGCCTGCTGGGGCGGCTGATAGGCGGGCTGAGCGGATCCAGGCCGGGGGCCCGGTTGCTGACGGCCCTGCGGATGCATCTGCTGCCCGTAGCCCTGCTGGGGCCGGCCGTGACCCTGCTGCGGAGCCCCGTAAGGCTGCTGCGGATAGGCCCCGAAGGAACTGTGCCCGAAGGAACTGTGCTCGAAAGAACTGTGGGCGGGCGCCTGGCGACCGCCCCACGTCGACGAACCCCCATGGCCGTTCGCTCCGGAGGCGCTCCGGGCCTGTCCGGTCCTCGAATCGCGCCAGCCGTCGGAGGCGCCCGACCGCTGACGTGAATCCTCCCAACCGCGGCGCGGGCGGGTCTCCTCGCCTCCCGGATCGGGCCGTGCCCATGGATTCTGGCTCACGGCCGTCAGAGTACCGGCCCGCAGTCCTCACCGCGGGCCCCCGGTCCGATATTCCCGAACCGCGAACCAGAGGCTGTGCAAGACTGAGGCCGGTCAGATCAGAGCACCGGGAGGCAGCGCCGTGACCGATATTTCGCACGACACGGGCAGGTATTCGCCGCGGCGTCGGCAACGTCGTGGGGCTCGTCTTGTCGTGGCCCTCCTCGCGGTGCTGGTCTCGCTGACCGCCACCGCATCCCCGGCCAGAGCCGATGACGCCGGCATGGCCACCAGCTACACCGTCGAGGGCACAGTCTCCAAGGACGGTGGGCTGACGGTGCGCGAGACCATCTCATGGACCGGCGAGGACACCCCGCCCGACACCCTCACCCAGCGTCTGGCCACCCGGTACAATCAGCTCGACAACGCCTATTACGAGTACACGATCAGCGGCCTGAAGGCTTCCAGCGGGGGCCGCGATCTCGGTGCGAAGGTGTCTGCCGACGGCACCTACCAGGTGATCACCGTCGACACCTCGAAGCTGAGCGGCACGAGTCTGACGATCTCGTACGCGGTGCGCGGAGCGGCCCTCAAGGATGCCGATGTGAAGGGGCGCAAGGCCCACACCACCATCGTGTGGCGGGTGCTCCAAGGTCTCTCGGTCCCGGTGCGGGAGGCGACGGGGACAGTGAAGATGCCCGGTCTCATCGACCGCTACTCCTGCCAGTCGGGGGCCCCGGTGGCCCCCAGCGCGTGCCGGCTGTCCCAGGGCGGGGCCGGCGGCCAGCTCGACCCAGTCTTCACCGACGGTCCGCGCGGAGCCGGCGAGATGGTCGAGATGACCATCGGGATCTCCTCGACGCAAGTCGCCCCGGACGCCGTCCTCAAGCACGAATGGACCCTCGACCGGGCCTTCTCGGCCAGCCCTGCGGCCCTGTTGACCGCCCTGGCGGCGCTGCTGCTCGGCGGATTCCTGGTGTGGTTGCTCCACCGGCGCGCCGGCCGCGACCTCGACGGTTCGGGAGATCCCACCCGGATCGCAGAGTTCTCACCGGTGGGCCCGGGCGAGGAGGAGTTCAACCTCCTCCTGCCGGTGCGTCCCGGCGAGGTGGGCACCATCGCCGACGAGCGGGTCGATCCGGTCGACGTCACCGCGACTCTGCTGGATCTTGCGGTGCGCGGGCACCTCATCATCCACGAGCTGCCGCGGGAGAACCCGCACGCCCCGATCGACTGGTCCTTCGAGAGGGTCGACAACGACATGGTCGGCGGCGCCGGGGAACTGCGCGGCTACGAGCGCCTCCTGCTGGACGCGGTGGCGCCCCGGCGCGGCGAGGACCGGGTGCGGGTCTCGGAGGTCTCGACGGCGATCGGGCCGGTGATCCCCGAGGTGGAGGACGCCCTCTACGACGAGGTGGTGAGCGAGGGCTGGTTCGAACGGCGTCCCGACTCCACCCGGAACCGCTGGAACGCGATGGGAGTGGCGGCGGTTGTGCTGGCCGCGGTGGCGGCCGCGCTCCTGGTGGCGTTCACCACTCTGGGACTGCTCGGGCTGGCACTGCTGGGCGTCGCGGTGGCCCTGCTCATCGTCGGCCAGCAGATGCCCAGGCGCACCGCCAGGGGCTCGGACGTGCTGGCGGGGCTGCACCTGCTCGCCGGGGAGCTGCTGTACCACCGGACCGATCAAATGCCGCCGGGCCGCGAGTACGAGGAGCTCTCGGAGCTGATTCCCTACGCTGTGGTGCTCGGCGGACGCGATCGGTGGCTGGAGGCGCTGGCTGCCGCCGACGACGACATCGGAACCCCCGATCCCGAGGACCTGAGCTGGTACCACGCCCCCGACACCTGGCACCTGCAGGATCTGCCGGTCTCGATGGGAGCCTTCATCACCACGGTGCAGGGACGGCTCTTCGGCCGCTGAGCAGTCCGGCATCCTCGGCGGCGGGAGGCGTCCTCAGCGTCCCGGGCGACGGCGCTCCCGCACCCACTCGGTGATCGGATTCGGCGGCTGTTCGGGACGCGCCGGGGTGGGGCCCACCGCCGCGGCGAGCCTGCGGTTGTCCACCGCTCCCATCGCGATCAGGGCCGCCGCGCACACCAGGGCCACGACCAGCACCACCCGGCTGCCGGGTACGACCATCGGCGTCAGGGCCGTCGCCGCGATGACGAGCCATCCGAACAGGTGCCAGGGAGTCAGCGCGGGAGACCTCTCCGCCAGCCACCTGAGCCCCGTCGAGGCCGCCGCCAGGATGACGGGGGAGAGCAGGACGGTGCCGGATCCAAGGGCGGTGCCGCCGCGGGAGGCGTCCAGACTCACCGAGAGGGTCAGTACCGTCAGCACCGCCAGAACCGCAACCGCCAGCAGCAGGGTGCGCGACGTGGTGCGGGTGACGCCGCGGCGATTCTGGTAGGTGTGGCACATCCCCGCCGTGACCGCGACACCCAGACCGGCCACCATCACCGACATCGGGCGCTCGGCGCTGGTCAGCGCGACGAAGACCAGGGTGATTCCGACGCCGGTCTCGATGGCCCCGGTGACGGTGTCGGGAAGGGCAGCTGTGCTCACGCGCAGATGATACGTGGTCGGTCAGGCAACCACATATCCCGTGCTGCACGGGTTCGGTGGTATCGTGTTGCCCATGGCGAATCTGACGATCACGGTTGACGAGGAGACGCTCAAGCGCGCCCGTATTCGGGCGATCGAGCGAGGAGAGTCCGTCAACCGCGTCCTCGCCCAGCGGTTGGAGGAGTACGCGGGAGCCGACGCCGAACGCGAGCGGAGGCAGAAGGCCGCCGATGACTTCGCCGAGTTCGCCCGCACCCACAGCGGCAGCAGCGGAGGGCGCGGCTGGACCCGCGAGGATCTGTACGAGGAGCGGCTCGGGAAGAATCCGGCGTGACTGTCTTCTTCGACACGAACATCATCGCCTACATGTTCGATGACGGTCAGCCCGTCAAGCAGCACAGAGCCTTCGAGATCTTCTCCCAGAGCGCGCCGGATGCAGTCATCAGCACTCAGGTGCAGATCGAACTGTGCTCGGTGCTGACGCGCAAGCTGGGCAAGAGCCGTGAGGACGCGGCCCGCGTCCTGCGGGAGTTGAGACTGGACGTCGTCCCCACCGATGAGGCGCTGGTTCTCGCCGCCGCCGACGCGGCGGCGGAACATCAGCTGTCGATCTTCGACGCCCTCGTGCTCGTCGCGGCCGGGCGGGGCAGATGCTCCGAGCTGTGGACGGAGGATCTGGCCACCGGCAGCACGCTGGATGGCATCCGCATCGTCAATCCGTTCCTCGCGGGCTGAACTGCCGTACTGCTCAGCCCCCCTACAGCTCCAGGCCGGGGTAGAGCGGGAAGTTGCCGACCAGCTCGTCGGCCTCGGCATGGACCCGATCGGCGACGCCGTCGGCCATCTCGTACTTGGCCTTGCCCGGCCTGCCGGTCGACGCCGTCTTCGCAGTGGTGGCCGTCAGGGCCTCGACGATCAGGGCGGCGACTCGGTCGAACTCGTCGGCGCCGAAGCCGCGGGAGGTGAGCGCCGGCGTGCCGATCCTCACTCCGGAGGTGTACCAGGCGCCGTTCGGGTCGGCGGGGATCGAGTTGCGGTTGGTGACGATGCCGGAGTCCAGCAGCGCGGCCTCGGCCTGCCGGCCGGTCAGCCCGAAGCTGGTGGTGACGTCGAGCAGGTTGATGTGGTTGTCGGTGCCGTCGGTGACGAGCTTGACGCCGCGCTTCATGAGCCCCTCTGCCAGGGCCTTGGAGTTGTCGGCGACCTTCTGGGCGTAGTCGCGGAAGGCCTGGGTGCGGGCCTCGGCCAGGGCGACCGCCTTGGCGGCCATGACATGGGCCAGCGGGCCGCCGAGCACCATCGGGCAGCCGCGGTCGACGTCGTCGGCGTACTCCTTGTTCACCAGGATCAGGCCTCCGCGGGGCCCGCGCAGGGACTTGTGGGTGGTGGTCGTGACCACCTGGGCGTGGGGCACCGGGTCCTCGTCGCCGGTGAACACCTTGCCGGCCACCAGGCCGGCGAAGTGGGCCATGTCGACCATCAGCACGGCGCCGATCTCATCGGCGATCTCGCGCATCCTGGCGAAGTTCACCCGGCGCGGGTAGGCCGAGTAGCCGGCCACGATGACCAGCGGCTTGAACTCGCGGGCCAGCTCGCGCACCTTGTCGTAATCCAGCAGACCGGTCTGCGGATCGGTGCCGTAGGAGCGCTGGTCGAACATCTTGCCCGAGATGTTGGGGCGGAAGCCGTGGGTGAGGTGCCCGCCGGCGTCCAGGCTCATGCCGATCGCGCGCTGGTCGTTGAACCTGTGGCGCAGGGTGTCCCAGTCCTCCTGGGAGAGGTCATTGACGTTCTTCGACCCGAACTCGGCCAGCGCCGGGGTCTCCACATGGTGGGCCAGGATCGACCAGTAGGCGGTGACATTGGCGTCGATGCCCGAGTGCGGCTGCACATAGGCGTGATCGGCGCCGAACAGCTCCCTTGCGTGCTCGGCGGCCACCGCCTCCACGGTGTCGACGTTCTGACAGCCCGCGTAGAAGCGGTGGCCGATGGTGCCCTCGGCGTACTTGTCGGACAGCCAGGTGCCCATGGTGGCCAGCACCGGCAGGGAGGCGTAGTTCTCCGAGGCGATGAGCTTGAGGGAGTGACGCTGGTCGTGCAGCTCGGCCCTGGTGGCGTCGGCGATCCGCGGCTCGACCGAACCGATGATGTTCAGCAGGGTCTGGTAGGCCGGGGAGGCCTGCTCGTTGATGCTCGTGGGTTCCGGGTAAGTGGACTCGGGCACTGATTCCTCCTGTTGTGGGGCGGTCTCACCCTAGTACGCGGCTCCGGCGCGCAGGCTTGCCTGAGACGGCGTCTCACACCGTGCTGCGCCGGTCCCGCAGCAGTTCCAGGGCGAAGACGACGCCGGCGGCCGCCACGAAGGCCAGGGCCGCGATCACCACGCCGTGCCAGCCGAACCGGCTCCAGAGACCGACGGCCACCGCGGAACCCACCGACCCGCCGATGAAATAGGTCGTCATGTACAACGAGTTGAGCCGTGAGCGCAGCGTGGGCTCCTGGGCGTAGACGACGTTCATGTTGGTGACGTGGGCGCTCTGCAGCCCCAGGTCGACGAGGATGAAACCGATCCCGAACATCACCACCGACCACGTCCCGAACCACATCGCCAACCACCCGGCCGCCAGGATCGCCAGGCCCGACGCCACCGCGCGGTTTCCCAGTCCGCGATCGGCCAGCCTGCCCACCGGGCCGGCGGCGAAGGCGCCCACCACCCCGAGCAGTCCCAGCAGCCCGATGACGCCGGGGCCCAGATCGTGCGGCGGGCCGGCCAGCAGCGGCGTCATGGTCGCGAAGCAGGCGCTCATCGAGGCGAACAGCAGGGCCGAGATCACCGCCCGGGAGCGGACCTTCGGATAACGCGTCCAGGCCTTGGCCATGGATGCGGGCACCCGGGTGAGGCTGAAGGTCTCGGGAACCGGCACATCGGGCAGCGCCCGCCACAGCGCGGCGGCCATCGCCACCAGCAGCACGCCCAGCACCCAGTAGGCGGTCTTCCAGCCGCCCACCATGCTCAACATGCCCGAGACCGCGCGGGCCACCAGGATGCCGACGAGCAGCCCGGTCATCATGGTGCCCACCGCCGATCCGCCCCTGCCGGGGGCGGCCAGTTCGGAGGCGAAGGGCACCAGCACCTGCGCGGCCACCGAGAACAGCGAGCCCACGGCGGTGCCGATCATCATGACGGTGAAGGTGGTCGACACGGCGGCGGTGAGCAGTCCCGCCGCCGAGAGCACCAGCAGAGTCACGGCGAGCTTGCGCCTGTTGACCATGTCGCCCAGCGGCACGAAGAGCACCAGCCCCAGGGCGTAGGCGAACTGGGCGACGGTGACGCTGGTGGCGGCGGTTGCCACGGGGACGCCGAAGTGCCGCGAGATCTCGTCGAGCAGCGGCTGGTTGAGGTAGTTGCCGCCGACGCACAGGCCGGTGGCCGTCGCCATGAGGAGCAGAAGGCTGTGACTGAGACCCCGGCCTCCGGGCTGCTCCTGCGCACTCACCATCAACCTCCTGGTCGGGTCACCCAGCACTCGGTGGTCATCGGAATCGAGACCGCGTCCAAGGTTGCCACGGCGGGGTCGGTGGCCAGAATCTCCCGCCATCCGGACATCCATTCCGTCCGCTGCTCATCGGTGGCGGTGAGCCACTGCGAATGGGTCCGCCACAGCGCCAGGAAATCCTCCTTGAGCATCGTGCGCGACCACTCGACGTCATACCGGGTGAAGGGCAACCAGCCCGGGCCCGGCGCGGCTGGCGTGCGGTCTGGGCCGCGGTTGAGTTCCGAGCCCCGCGGCACATTGCGGATCGCCTCGATGCGGGCCAGCCATCCGGAATCGGTGTGATCGGTGTTCCAGGCCAGCCCCAGGGGTCGGGCCCCGCGCATCACGCGGGCCAGTTCGCGGCCGAGGGCCACCAGGCGGTCAGTGAGCTTTCCGGTGCCGGCCCCCAGATCCAGCACCCGCCCGCCGGCCGGGGCTCCGGCCACCAGATGTCTGACGGCCTCGATCGGGTAGTCGGGGCGGTAGCGCTGGTAGTCGGTGGCTGCCTCTCCGAATGAGTGTGCGCGGGCCTGCCGGTCGGAGGGGGAGATCCGCCCCTCAATCACCGGAGCCCGCCCCGCGGACTCGCGAGACCTCGTAGAGGGCGATGGAGGCCGCGACCGAGGCGTTGAGGGACTCGACCGTGCTGGTGATCGGGATGGAGGCCAGCACATCGCAGGTGTCGCGGGTGAGTCGTGCCAGGCCCTCCCCCTCCGAGCCGATCACCAGCACCAGCGGGCCGTCGAGCCCGGGTGCGTCGGTGATGTCGGCGTCGGCCTCACCGGCCAGCCCCACCACGGTGTAGCCGGCCTTCTTCAGCTTGGTCAGGGCCTGGTTGAGGTTGGCGGCCATCGCCACCGGGATGCGGGCGGCGGCACCGGCCGAGGTCTTCCAGGCCGCGGCGGTCATCGACGCCGAGCGGCGCGAGGGGATGAGCACCCCCTGGGCGCCGAATGCGGCCGTCGAACGGATGATCGCGCCCAGGTTCCGCGGGTCGGTCACCTTGTCCAGGGCGACGATGAGCCCGGCGGCGGGCGACTCCACGCCGGCGGCGATGAGATCGTCGATGTCGGCGTACTCATACTCGGGCAGCCGGATCGCCACGCCCTGGTGGTTGGTGCCGCCGGTCAGCCGATCCAGCTCGCCGCGGCTCACCTGGAGCATCGGCATCGAGTGGTCTGCGGTGTGGGACAGGATCTCGCGCAGCCGCGAGTCGTGCTCGGCGCCCTCGGCGACGTAGGAGGCGCGCACCGGCAGCCCGGCGTGAAGGGCCTCCAGGACGGCGTTGCGGCCGATCACCCATTCGGGGCCGACCCCCTTCGGGGCCTTGGCGCCCTGTCTCGGCTGGCGGTTGTCGTGCTGCTTGTCCTTGTAGGCCTTGTGGTAAGGGCGGTCCTCGGCCTTGGGGGTCGGTCCGCGGCCCCGCAGGCCGCGGCGCACCCGGCCACCGGAGCCGGCCGTGGCGCCCTTGCCGGCGAACTTGGAGGAACGGTTGGTTCCAGCACCTCGACGCTGTGAGTTTCCGGGCATGGTGCCTCCTGTGGAGCTGGATCGTTGCGGTGATGGAAGTCAGCTCAGTGACCAACGGGCCCCGGCGGGGGTGTCCTCGATGGTCAGGCCGAGACCCGACAGTGTGTCACGGATGGCGTCGGCGGTGGCCCAGTCCTTGCGGGCCCGCGCCTCCTGACGCTGGGCGAGCATGGCCTGGACCAGTCCGTCGACCACCGGCTCGAGCTTGTCCTCGGCCGAGCCGGGAGCATCGATCCACTCGGGGCCGTCGGGATCCAGGCCGAGGACGTCGAGCATCCGGCGCACCGCGGCCAGCGAGACGGCGGCGGCCCCCGCGTCCCCCGAGGCGATCGCCCGGTTGCCGGCACCGATGGCGTCGAAGAGGGCCGCGACGGCTGTCGGGGTGCCCAGGTCGTCGTCCATCGCCGCGGCGAAGGCCTGCTCCTCGGCGGTCGGGGAGGGATCGACGTCGTCAACGGCTGGTCCCACCAGTTCGACGGCGCGGCGCAGGAAGCCGTCGATCCGCTCGACGGCCTTCTCGGCCTCGTCCAGGGAACCCAGGGTCTGCTCGTCGGCGGGGGAGAACTCGATGGTGGAACGGTAGTGCGGGGCCAGCAGGAAGTAGCGGACGGCGCGCGGGTCGTGGTCGCGGGTCACCTCGGTGACCCGGGCCGTGTTGCCCAGCGACTTGCTCATCTTCTCCCCGGCCATCGTCACCCAGGCGTTGTGCATCCAGTAGTGGGCGAAGGGCCGACCGGCCGCCGCGGACTGCGCCAGCTCGTTCTCGTGGTGGGGGAAGCGCAGGTCGATCCCGCCGCCGTGGATGTCGAAGGCGTCGCCCAGGTATTTGCCGGCCATCGCCGAGCACTCCAGATGCCAGCCCGGCCGACCGCGCCCCCAAGGGGTGTTCCAGGAGGCGGTGAGCGGCTCGGAGCCCTTGTGACCCTTCCACAGCGCGAAGTCGCGGGGGTCGTGCTTGCCGCGCGGGTCGGAGTCCTCGGCGGGGGCCATCTCGTCGACCTTCATGCCCGACAGCTCCCCGTAGCGGGGCCACGAGCGCACATCGAAGTAGACGTCGCCGGACCCGTCGGCGGCGGGGTAGGCGTGGCCGCGCTCGATGAGGATCGCGATGAGCTCGATCATCTCGGGGATGTGACCGGTGGCGCGCGGCTCGTAGGTCGGCGGGCGGCATCCCAGGGCGTGGTAGGCGGCGTGCAGCTCGGTCTCGAAGTGGTAGGCCAGCGCCCACCACGGGACCCCCTGCGCGGCTGACTTGTTGAGGATCTTGTCATCGACGTCGGTGACGTTGGCCACCACGGTGATGTCGTATCCGCTGTGCTCCAGCCAGCGACGCAGGACGTCGAAGACGACCTCCTTGCGGATGTGGCCCAGGTGCGGCGATGACTGCACCGTCATGCCGCAGTGGTAGATCGTCACCTTGCCGGGCGTGAGTGGGACGAACGTCTCGATCTGGCGCGACGCGGTGTTGTACAGCTGGAAGGTCACGGGGGACAGCCTACCGGCGCCGCGACCGACGGCGTTTACCATGGGGGTCATGGCCGAGATCCGCAAGCACAAGCCGTCCTCCGGCGCGATCGCCCAGGCCCTCGCGGCGGCGATGGGCGAACCGATCCGACCCACCGCGCCGGGATCCAAGCCCTTCGACGACGAGGACGAGGATCCGGGCACCGCCGCTCACGGCCCCGCCAGGTCGGCGTCGTCGGCCCCGGTGAACCTCTCAGAGGTGGGCTCGGCCGCAGGGTGGAAGGGGATCACGGTGGCGTCGCTCCCGAAGAAGAAGGTCGTCGAGGAGTCCGACGAGGATGAGGACGACTGACTCCGTTCTCCGCTACTTCTTCGCCTTCGCGCGCAGCGACGCCATGTCCAGGAAATCCGGTGCCGCCTCCTCCTGGGCGCCGTCCTCCCACGGATCGTAGGGGGGCTCGTCCTCCTGGTCCTCCACGTACCCCAGGGAGGGGTCGTAGGGGTTGACCATCTGATGGACGGCCTGCTCACTGACATTCTCGCCCTCGACCGGGACCACCGATTCGGCGCTCATCGCCTCGTCGGGCAGTTGGGCGAGCACGTCGCGCACGTATCCCTTGGCCGCATCCACGTGGGAGACCTCGCGATTCTCGCGCTGCGACTGGTACCAGCGGTAGTCCAGGACCTCGTGGAAGAACTGTGCCAGCTCCCGCTTGCGGGCCAGCTCCGGCGGGATCTGGGCGATCACCGGTTCGAAGCACTCGGTGAGCCACATGTGCGCGACCACGGCCTCGTCGGCCTGCTGGAGACCCTTGCGGGCGCGGAAGGTGTCGAGGTCGTTGAGGAGACGGCGGGCCTGGTTCTCCTCGACGTCCAGCCCCGTCAGACGCATGAGCCGGCGCTGGTGGTGGCCGGCGTCGACGACCTTCGGCTGGATGCGCAGGGTGGAGCCGTCGGGCGAGGTCTCGATATCGAGCTCGGCGACGTCGAAGCCCAGCGCGTTGAGACGACGCACCCGCGACTCGACCTGGGAGATGTCGGAGCCGGCGTACTCCTCCGCTCCGGTCAGTTCATCCCACAACTCGCGGTAACGGCTCTCGATGGTGGTCACCAGATTGAGCGGATCCAACGAGGAGTCGAGCATGTCGCCCTCCTCCAGGTCGAGGAACTCGCCGAACATATTGGTGCGGGCGATCTGCAGGTCGTGCTCGCGCTGCCCGTTGGTGAGGGCGTCGTGGAGCTCCCCGGTCTCGGCGTCGACGAGATAGGCGGCGAAGGCATCGGCGTCGCGGCGGAACAGCACATTCGACAGGGAGACGTCCCCCCACAGGAAGCCCACGAGATGGAGCCTCACCAGCAGCACGACGAGGGCGTCGAGCAGCCTCATCACGGTGCCCTGGCGCACGCCGGTGTGGAACAGCGACCGGTACGGCAGGGAGAACTGCAGGTGGCGGGTGATGAGGACCGGGTCCAGCGGCTCCCCGTCGATGTCGGCGCGCCCCGTCACCACCCCGATCGGCTCCACCGAGGGGGTGCCCAGGCGATCGAGGTCGTGGAGCAGCCGGTACTCGTGGATCGCCAGGTGCTCGACGACCTCCTTGGCCGCGTAGACCGACTCGCCCACCTTGATGAATCGGACCACGTGGCGGGAGATGCCTCGGGGCAGCGCCACCAGCCGGTCAGTCGGCCAGTCGGCCAGCGGAGTGCTCCAGGGCAGGGGGAGCAGCCGCGCGTCGGGCTTGGCAGACAGGAATCGCGTCACGAGGGCAATTCTGCCACCGGGCGCGTAGCCGGGTGGCGGGTCACACCCGCTCCAGCGCCTCGTGGAGGCAGGCCAGCAGATCCCCGGCCGGCTCGATGCCCACGCTCATCCGCACCATCGACTCGGTGACGCCGGCATCGGCCTTGGCGCGTTCGCTCATCGCGGCGTGGGTCATCGTGAAGGGATGGCAGACCAGCGATTCCACCCCGCCCAGGGACTCGGCGAGGGTGAACCCGCGCAGCCCGTCCAGGAAGCGACGCACGGCGTCGATCCCGCCGTCGAGCTCGAAGCTGAGCAGCGAGCCGGGGCCGTCCTGCTGCTTGCGGGCGAGGCGGCGACCGGGGTGGTCCGGCAGTCCCGGCCAGTGAACGGCATTCACCGCGGGGTGGGAGGTGAGGAGTTCGACGATCCGCTCGGTGTTCTCGGCATGCACCCGGAGTCTGGCGTCGAGGGTGCGCAGGCCGCGCAGGGTGAGCCAGGAGTCGAAGGGGGAGGCGGTGACCCCGATGACATTGGCCAGGTACCTGATCTGCTCGGCACTCTCGGCGGTGGCCGAGACCACTGATCCGCCGACGACGTCGGAGTGCCCGTTGATGAACTTGGTGTCGGAGGAGATCACGTGGTCGGCGCCGAACTCCAGGGGCCGCTGCAGAAGCGGGGAGCAGAAGGTGTTGTCCGCCGCGACGACGGCGCCCCGGGCATGGGCGAGCCTGGAGACGGCCGCGATATCGGTGATCCGCAGCAGCGGATTGGAGGGCGTCTCGATCCAGACCAGACTGGTGCGCACCTCCTGGCCCTCGAAGGCGGTCAGCGCCGTCTGCAGCGAGGGGAGGTCGGTCTCATCGACCCAGTCGACGGTGAGGCGGCCGGTGCCGGCCCAGGTGTCCAGCAGGCGCCAGGTGCCGCCGTAGCAGTCGTGCGGCGCGATGACATGGCCGCCGACCGGCACCACGGCGTCGATCAGCAGGGCGATCGCCGACATGCCGCTGGAGGTGATGGTGCCTCCTGCTCCTCCCTCCAGGGTCGCCAGCGCCCGGCCGAGCTGGTCGCGGGTGGGATTGCCGCCGCGGGAGTAGTCGATCGGGGGACGTCCGTCCAGGCCTTCGAAGCCGTAGTTGGTGCTCAGGTAGATGGGCGGGACGACGGCGTTGTGCTGGTTGTCGACGTTCATCCCGGTCGTCAGGCCGCGCATTCGTGCGGACAGTCCCTCCATGGAAGCCTGGTGGTCGTGGCCGGAGGCGGGGGACGGGCTGTCAGCTGCATTCATGATTTCTCCTGGTCCGCGGGTTGATGCCTGCGTCGTGGTGAACTCTAGCGATCAGTTCGGGTGGTGCTCCGCGCTCGCCAGTACGTGAATCAGCGGAGGTGGTGTGCGGCGTCCGTGCCGTGCGCGGATCGAGGGCGAAGCCGATTTCGTCCCACGTGCCTCAGACCGCCGTCTATGAAGTTCTCAGGTAATTTTTGGTTTTTCTTCAGGATGGGTTAATGTGTGGACACACGCCCACCGCGTTCCCGATCCCGGAGGAGAACTGTGTTGAAGTCGACCCACGCTCAGCCCAGGCGCATGTCGGAGGACGAGGCCTCCGAACATCGTTCCGAGCCGCGCCGGGCCATGCCGGGTGCCGGTAGCATCCTGCGGCAGCGACTCACAGCCGGTGTCAGCGCGTTCGCTGTCGCCGCCGTGGTGGGCACGGCCGTCGTGTCCAGCGCATCGGCATCCTCCAAGCAGTCCCTGGCCGGGGCGGCTGTCTCGCCCACCGCGGCCCAGGCGAAGGCTTCGAGCGCCTCGAGCGCTCCCCGTCGCGCGGAGCGGACCCCGGACGTGAGCAGCCGGGTGAGCAAAGAGATCAGTCGTTCCCAGGCTCGCAAGCCCCAGCGTGCGGCGATCGCCGACGCCAGGGTCTCCGGTGCCCTCAAGGACAAGGCGACCCCCACACCTACACCCACACCGACACCGACGGCCACTGCCACCAAGTCTTCCGAGTCGCAGGACTCCGAGTCCTCGGAGAAGTCGAGTTCGTCCTCCAGCTCCTCGAGCAGCTCCTCCTCCAGCAGTTCATCGACCACCCTCGACGTCGACACCAGCGGCCTGAGCGCCAACACGGTGGCCGTGATGAAGGCCGTCAAGGCCAAGTTCCCCGGCGTTCAGATGCTCACCGACGGGTCTCAGGACCACGCCAGCGGCAAGGCCGTCGACTTCATGGTCTCCGATTCGGCCACCGGCGATGCGATCGCCGAGTATGTGCGCTCCAACGCCTCCTCGCTCGGCGTGCACTACGCGATCTGGAGCCAGAAGATCTGGAACATCCAGCGCAGCGGCGAGGGCTGGCGGCCCATGGAGGATCGCGGTTCGACCACCGCCAACCACTACGACCACGTTCACGTCTCGGTGAACTGAGTCTTTTCAGCGTGACGCCCCGGCCTGAACGGTCGGGGCGTTGGCGCGCTCTGCGGCGCCGCACATGTTCTGGCCCGTGGCGCCGGAGAATTTACAGCACGCCGTTCACCGACGCAGCCCCGGGACTGGATTCTGAGGATTCTCTCTGTGAGAGCCTGTGTGCGTGGTCCGGTGAGTGCCCTTGTCAGAAGCGCATGAGACACAGCCGACGGCCAGTTTCTATGAATCTCTTAGATTATTTTTGGTTTTCCTTCAGGTTTCGCTAGCGTCGGGTGTGCCGGGCTGATCCAGCAGCCCCGAATCGAAGGAGATGTCATGTCCTTCCTCACCCATCCGGCTCCGAAGCACATGCTGGACACGCCAGTTGCCGATACCGACACCCGCTCGCGCGCAGTCGAACCCCGCCGGGCGAAGCCCAGAGTCAGCGTCGTCGTGGGGCGTCGGCTGGCCGCCGGCGCCGGCGCACTCACGGCGGCCGCAGTGATCGGCTCTGCCGCGGCCACGACCGCCTCGGCGACGCCGCAGAGCCACCGTGAGAGCCAGTCGGTGTCGGGCTACTCGGGCTCGCACCATTCGGGATCCGAAAGGCACGGCTACCGCGGCTACCACGGAGACCGCGGCTACCACGGGTACCGTCACTCGCACCACGCTTCGACCTACACGGGGTCCTCCGGCTCGGGATCGTCCTCAAGCAACTCGGGGACCTCCTCGAGCAGTGCCGCGAACTCGAGCGGCTCCTCGGCCGCATCCACCAGCACCTCCGCTGTCAGTTCGGACGGCCTGAGCGCCAACACCACTGCGGTGATGAAGGCCATCAAGGCCAAGTATCCCTCGGTGACCTTCTCGACCGGAGGTAGCCAGGATCATGCGACCGGTCATGCCGTCGACATCATGATCCCGAATGCGGGCAGCGCCTCGGGCAAGCAGCTCGGCGACGAGATCGCCGCCTATCTCAAGGCCAACCAGTCGACCTTCCATGTTCACTACCTCATCTGGCAGCAGAAGATCTGGAACATCCAGCGCGACTCCGAGGGTTGGAGGTCGATGGAGGATCGCGGTTCGACCACCGCCAACCACTACGACCACGTACACGTCTCGGTGTACTGATCGGTTGACGGAGGGGACGACCCCTCCGAGCTCGCCAGGGCTCACTGCCACCCCGAGCGTGTGGGGTCTGTGATCGCATGCCGGACCTCCGCGCTCGGCCTCCTCGGCCACTGACCGAATGCAGGCGGGCACATACAGACGTCGCTCCCGGACTTGAAAGCCCGGGAGCGACGTTCAGCTCAATCCGTGATGCGGGTCAGGAGATCCGATCGCCGCTCTTCTGGCTGAAGACGTGGACGAGGCTCGGATCCACACCGAGGCGAACGACATCGCCGCGCTTCGGAGGACGACGGGTGGAGATGCGGGCCACGATCTGGTGCGCCTCCCCGTCCTCGAGGCTGGCCACCTGAGAGCCCTCCAGGGCGCCGTAGAGGTAGGCGTCCGAGCCCATCTCCTCGACGGTCGCGACGTTGAGGCCGATGCCCTCCTCGCCCACCCCGAAATTCTCGGGGCGCACGCCGATGGTCAGCCTGGACTCGCCCGGGGCCTTGTCCAGGACCTCGCGGGCAACAGGCACGACGTAGTCGCCGATCTTGACGCCGCCGTCGACGACGTCGCCCTCGAGCAGGTTCATCGACGGGGAGCCGATGAAGCCGGCCACGAAGAGATTCTTCGGTGCATCGTAGAGGGTCAGCGGGGAGTCGACCTGCTGCAGCAGGCCGTCGCGCAGCACCGCCACCCGGTCGCCCATCGTCATGGCCTCGACCTGGTCGTGGGTCACGTAGACGGTGGTGACTCCCAGACGCTGCTGCAGGGCGGCGATCTGAGTACGGGTCTGGACACGCAGCTTGGCGTCCAGGTTCGACAGGGGCTCGTCCATCAGGAAGACCTGAGGATTGCGGACGATGGCGCGGCCCATGGCGACGCGCTGCCGCTGGCCACCGGAGAGGGCCTTCGGCTTGCGGGTGAGGAAGTCCTCCAGGCCCAGCAGCTTGGCGGCCTCGAGGACCCGCTGCTGACGCTCGGCCTTCGGCACGTTCTGCATCTTCAGGGCGAAGCCCATGTTGTCCGCCACGCTCATGTGCGGGTACAGGGCGTAGTTCTGGAAGACCATGGCGATGTCACGGTCCTTGGGGGGCAGGTCGGTGACGTCGCGGTCGCCGATCCAGATGCTTCCGGCGTTGACCTCTTCAAGGCCGGCCAGCATGCGAAGGGAGGTGGACTTGCCACAGCCGGAGGGCCCGACGAGCACCATGAACTCGCCGTCGCCGATATCAAGATTGAGCTTGCTGACGGCCGCGCGATCCGTTCCCGGATAGACGCGCGTCGCCTCCTTGTACTGAACAGTTGCCATGACGGCTGTTCCTTTCCACGGGCAGGTACGTGCCCGACGATCCGTTGTGGAAGGGGGAAGCCCGAAGGGATCCCCGGCTCGTGGCGATGTTCAGTCGCTCGAACCGTACATGAGCATAGCCGGAAATCTCCCGGTCGGGAACTCCACACCGCGTCATCCCGCGCCGCGCCCGCCGTCGGGTGCCGACTCCCTAGTGGGATGCGGTTGTGGTGTCATCTGTCGCCGGTTCCCGTCCGGTCCCGGACTCCATGAACCCGGGCTTGCGGAACGCGAAGGCGCAGATCGCACCGACAAGGACCGCAGCGGCGGGAAGCAGGATGGTCTGGGACATCGCCGTCGTGAATGCGCCCTTGAGGAAGTCGGGCAGGGCGCCGCTGCCGGCCGATGCGGCCGCTCCGCTCGGAGCCCGGCCCCCGGAGGCCTTCGAGAGTCCGGAGGTGATGCGGTCGGCCATCAGAGCCGCGATCGCAGCCGAACCGATCACCGATCCGAGCTGGCGGGTGGCGTTGTAGACGCCCGCTCCCGCACCCGCCTGGTGGAGGGGCAGATTGCGGTTGGCGGTGGTGGAGATCGGTCCCCACACGAAGGCGCTCCCGGCGCCCATCACGACCGAGGGGATGAGCAGCCACCACCAGTCGATGGTGGGCGACAGCATCGCCGAGTACAGCCACATGGCTCCCGACATGAGAAGGACGCCGGGGCCTGCGAGCAGCGCCGGGTGGACCCGGTCTGTGAGACGGCCGGCGGGTGCGGCGAGCACGAGCCCGAGGATCGACGACGGCGCGGTCATGAGCGCCGATTCTGTCGGCCTCATGCCGTGGACCAGCTGGAAGTAGTAGATGAGGGGGACGAAGAGCGACGTGACGGCGAATCCCACCGTGGCGATGGCGACATTGGCCAAGGAGAAGTTGCGGTCGCGGAAGAGATCCAGGGGCAGCAGCGGCTCATGGCGGTTGACGGCCTGCCACCACAGGAACAGCCCCATGATGACGACGCCTGCCGCGACTCCCGACCACACCCAGCCGTTCCAGTGGTAGGAGTTCCCCTCCTGGAGACTGAAGACGATGAGGAACATCGCGACACCTGAGATCGCCACGCCGGGCCAGTCGAACCGGTGGGTGTGGAGTTCCAGGGTCGGTACCAGCCGGGCCACGAGGATGACGCCCACGATTCCGATCGGTACGTTGACGAAGAAGATCCACTCCCAGCCGAGCCCGTCCACCAGCACCCCGCCGAGGATGGGCCCGATCAGGGTTCCCACTCCGGCCGTCGCGCCCCAGAGCGCCATGGCGCCGCCCCTGTTCTCCCGCGGGAAGGTGCGCGTCAGCACCGCCATCGGCTGAGGAGACATCACCGCGGCGCCCAGACCCTGGACGGCGCGCGCGACGATGAGGTTGGCGATCCCGCTTCCGGGCAGCAGGTTCGACAGGCCGCACCACAGTGAGGCCAGGGTGAAGACGACCAGGCCGATGAGGAAGACCCGCCTCGGTCCGAAGCGGTCGCCCAGGCGTCCGGTGACCAGCAGCGGGACGGCGTAGGCGAGAAGGTAGGAGCTGGTGACCCACAGCACACCGGTGGTGGAGGTGCTCAGGCCGCGCTGGATGGAGGGGTTGGCCACCGACACGATGGTGGTGTCGATGAGGATCATGAAGAAGCCGATGAGCATCGCCCACAGCGACGGCCACGGCCTGATCTCCTCGGGAGCCGACTGGCTGGCAGTGTGTTGATCGGGCACTCGACAAGGCTTCTGCCGGGGCGGGCCGGCGTCAATGCCGCGGACTGCGGTACCGCTACGCCGATCGCGGACGGGAGGTGCGCGCCGCCAGCATGCCGGCGACACGGATCACCCGCACCCGCGCCGGACGCCGGGCAGCCGAAGGAGCATCCGATAGGTCGCGTTCGAGGACATGGCTCACCGCATTCGGTCGAAGGGCGGCCACGCAGGCACAGGATCACATCGGCGTTCCCGGAGCCTGCCGGCATGGCGTCGTCGTCACCGATCCAACCACGCCTGGCCGAGGGCGGCGAGAGAAGGCACAGTGACCGAGGCGCCCGGCAGTCCGGGATTCACCGCGATCGAGGGCATCCCGGCGCGCGAGGCCGCCGCGATGCCGGAGCGGGAGTCCTCCACGACGACGCAGACCGCTTCCTCGGTCAGGCCGAGTAGATGTCGCGCGAGCAGGAAACCCTCCGGATCGGGCTTGCCGCGCTCGATGTCTTCGATGCTCACCACACCGCCCAGCACCGGCGTCAGGCCGGTGTCCGCGAGAACCGGTTCCACCATCGCCCGGATCGTCCCTGTGACGACGGCGCAGACGGTGCCGCGGGCGACCAGACCCTCCACCAGACGCCGATGCGACGGCGGCACGGGAGGATGCTCCCGACAGTCCTCCAGATATGACGCCGTGAGGTGACCGAGCAGCTGGTCCGAGGTGGCTGAACCATCGCGGACCTCCAGCAGCGCCCGGCAGATGTCGAGCTCGCTTCTGCCCATCAGGCTCGCGTACTCACCGGGGCCCATCGCCGGCTGGCCCAGGGTGGACAGGGCAGACTCATAAGCCTGTTCGAGGATCTCCTCGTCGAGGCTGAGCGTGCCGTTGAAATCGAACAGCACGGCGTCCGCCCGCTGCAGCAGGTCAACGGCCGCCTCGAGCGCAGTCGTGGCGGGAGATGCGGCCATCTCAGAACTCCGTCGACATGCCGTCGAAGGCGACACGGAACCCCATTGGTGCCGCATGCTCGACGAGCTGCTCATGGGTCGAACCGCAGTTGTGGGAGAAGTGGTTGGCCACGAAACTCGTGCTGGAGTCCGCCAGGCCCATCTCCATCAGACGCTCCCGGACCTCGGCGTTGCGCGGCAGGGACATGTGGATTGACATGCCGTTGTGGGTATATCCGCCGGTGCAGTCCAGCGACACGTAGTCATAGCGCACGCCGGCATCGGCGATCTGCTGCCAGCACGTCTCGGTGAGCGGCCCGGTGTCATGGGCGTACAACAGGGCCTTGTCGCCGTCGTCGATCCCGTAGAAGACGCAGTCGCCGTCGCGATGCCCGTGGGTCGCCTCGAAGACGTGGATGGTGAACCTCCCGTCGAGAATGGGGAAGGAATCGCCGCCGGTGACCGTGTGGAACCGCAGCCTCGGGGTCTCCTCCGTCTCCTCCAGATGCAGCGCGCGATCGAAGAACTCCCCGACGGTCCTGGTGCCGTAGACGTCGAGGGTGGCGGTGATGTTGTTGGCGTAGTCGGGGAGGCGGTAGGCGAGGTCCTCGCCGTAGAAGTGGTCGGAGTGCCAGTGGGTCACGAGGAGGACCGGGATCTGTGCCAGATTCAGCCCATACCGAATGGCGTGAAGGTATGAGTCACCGCCGAAATCCAGCAGCACGGTGTCGTCGACCAGCGCCTGGGCCTGGGTACGGACATCCTTGCCGCCGACCTCGCGGGCATGGATGCACAGCTCGTCCTGGCAGAACAGGGCCGGAATCCGCTCGGCGGCGCCGGTGCCCAGATGTGTGATCTTCAATGCTGTCGCTCCTGTGACTCGTGATGCGCCGAGCTGCTAGCACTCGACGTGCTGATGCGCCGAGCTGCTAGCACTCGACGTGCTGATGCGCCGAGCTGCTAGCACTCGACGTCCTGATGCGCCGAGCTGCTAGCACTCGACGATGTTCACGGCGAGGCCTCCGCGCGCGGTCTCCTTGTACTTCACCTTCATGTCCTTGCCGGTCTGCATCATCGTGCGGATCACCTGATCCAGGCTCACGACCTGCTGCTCGTCCCCCGCGCAGGCCAGCCTGGCCGCCGTCAACGCCTTGATCGCCCCGACCGCATTCCGCTCGATGCAGGGGATCTGCACCAGACCGCCCACCGGATCGCAGGTGAGTCCGAGATGGTGCTCCAGCCCGATCTCGGCGGCGTTGCACACCTGATGCACCGTTCCGCCCATCACCTGGGCCAGCCCGGCGGCGGCCATCGAACAGGCCACCCCTACCTCCCCCTGACAGCCCACCTCGGCCCCCGAGATGGACGCCGACTGCTGGAAGATCGTCCCGATCGCCCCCGCCGTCAGCAGGAAGTCGATGATGGCGTCGTCGTCGCCAGTGTCCACCCCCGGTGTGCCCGAGTCCGGACCGGTGTCCCCGACCAGGTACTTCACCACCAGGTGCAGGGTCGCCGGGACGATCCCCGCCGCACCGTTGGTCGGCGCGGTGACGATCCGTCCGCCGGCCGCATTCTCCTCATTGACCGCCAGCGCCCAGACCGTCAACCAGTCCAACGACCCGAACGGCTCGGGTCCGCCCGGAGCCAGCCGCTCGCGGCGCTCCAGATCGTGGTGCATCTTCATCGCCCGTCGCCTCACATGCAGGCCTCCCGGCAGCACTCCCGAGCGCGAGCAACCCCGCTCCACGCAACCGTGCATCACCTCCCAGACATGCAGCAGCCCTTCGCGCACCCGCTCCTCGGCCCGGGCGGGATCCTCCGACCGCAATGACACCTCATTGGCCATCATCGCCTCGGGGATGCTCATCCGGTTGTCGACGCAGTGCTCCAGCAACTGCGTCCCGGTGCGGAACGGGAAGGGTACCGGGGTGGAATCCGGCACCACCGCCGGGTGCCCGTCATCGCCGTGCTCCACGACGAACCCGCCGCCGATCGAGTAGAAGGTCCGCTCAGTCACCACGTCGTCCCCGGCCCAGCCGGTGAAGGTCATCCCATTGGGGTGGAAGGGCAGGGATCGCGTCCGGTACAGGATCAGGTCCTCATCGGCGTCGAACCCGATCTCCATCGCATCTCCAGGGCGGGCGGCATTGAGGGTGATGCGTCCGCTGGTGCGGATGGCCGCCTCCCGGGGCTTCATCGCATCGGTGTCCACGGTCGCAGGATCCTCGCCCTCCAGGCCGAGCAGCACCGCCCCCTCCGAACCGTGACCGTGACCGGTCGATCCCAACGACCCGAAGAGTTCTGCGCGCACCCGGGTCACCTCCCGGTAGCGGGGATCCGACGACAGATCGTCGGCGAAGACCCGGGCCGCCCGCATAGGTCCCACGGTGTGGGAACTCGACGGCCCGATGCCGATCTTGAAGATGTCGAAGACGCTCACAGCCACACTCTCATTATGGGCAGGGGGCGACGGCGGAGGGAAGGCGGGCAGCCCCGTCGGTCCGGACCGGATGGTGGGAAAACCGCATCAGATGTTGACAACAGCGGCATGCTGCACCGAAAGTGGAGCTGTTCATTTGAAAGACCCTTTCGAAAAGGTCTTTTGTAACCAATGTGTTTCAGTGCCGACACGGGAGTGGCGATGGTCAGCAGCGATCAGGAGGCGAAGCGCGTCAGGGCCGACGTCGTCCTCGCCGAGCTGCGCCACACCAGTCCTGCCACCATCCGCGATCTCGTGGCATCGACCGGGTTCTCCCGTCCCACCGTCATCTCCCTGCTGGGAGCACTGGAGTCCCACGCCGTCATCCGCCAGTCGGAGAACGGCGCCGGAAACGTGGTGGGCCGTCCGGCGGCCAGCTGGGAGATCGACCGCTCGGCGGGCATCGTGGTCGCCGCCGACGTCCTGGTGAGTTCGGTACTCCTCGTCGTCGCATCGACCCATGGCGAGATCCTGTCGACCCGGACTCTGGCCCTGCGCTCCCAGCAGCGCGAGGCACGGCTCACCGAGGTCTGCGAGATGATCGCCGACGCCGCGGGCCGTTGGACCTCTGAGCGCGGTCAGCTGCGTCAGATCGGGATCTCCACCACCGGCGTCATCGACGGTGACGGCGTCATCCAGCGCAGCGATCTGGTCCCGCAGTGGAACGGCCTGCCGCTGGCCGCAGAGATCTCCTCGCGCCTCGGCGTCCCCGTCATCGTCGACAATGACATCAACATGGCCGCCTTCGGCGAGTTCTCCGCACGGCGCCAGTCCGGCACCCTCGCCCCTGACGCCGATCTGCTCATGGTGCAGATGACCCGCGGCTTCAACACCGGCCTGGTGCTGGGCGGACGAATCCACCACGGACGCCAGTGGAACGCCGGCGAGGTGAGCGACATCCTCGGCCAGCCGCTCGACAAGTTCGACAGCCCCACCGACGAGTGGGTCGAGAGCGCCGCCGTCGCCATCGGCTCGGTGGCCGCCGTCATCGACCCCGATCTCATCGTCGTCTCCGGTCCCACCCCGGCCTCCCTGCTGGCCATCCGCCGGGTCGTCGCGCGGCTCATCAGCAACCGACCCGTCGGCGCCCCGCCCCTTCCGGCCCAGGTCTCCGGGCTCGGCTGGGCGGCCTCTGTGTCGGGAGCCCTGGGCGCCGCCCTCCAGACCGCGGCCGGGAGCCTGCTGGGCATCCCGGACCCCCGGCCGGTGCCCGTCCACCACTTCGACCTCGTCACAGCAGAACTTGAGAAAGGACCCCATTCCACAATGACGACGACAGTTCCCTCGCAACTCCGCACCGACACCCTGAGAGTCGGGGTGGTCGGCGTCGGGGCGCGGGCGATCCTCGCTCTCAACGCAGAGCTCGAGGAGAACAACGGCGCCATCACCGCCGTGGCCGAGCCCCACCACCTGGCCCGCGAACGGGTCTCCGAACGGCTCCACAAGAACCCCGACGAGGTCTCCATCAGCCCCGACGTCGCGGGCCTCATCAGGGCCGGGGTCGACGTCGCCTTCGTCACCTCCCCCGACGACACCCACGCCGACGCCACCTGCGCCCTGCTGGAGGCCGGCATCCCGGTCTATCTGGAGAAGCCGCTGGCCATCACCATGGAGTCGGCCACCCGGGTCCTCACCACGGCGTACGAGACCGGCACGAAGCTCTACGTCGGCCACAACATGCGCCACATGAACGTCGTCCGCTCGATGCGGGATCTCATCCGCACCGGCAGGATCGGCGAGGTCAAGGCGATCTGGTGCCGGCACTTCGTCGGAAACGGAGGCGACTACTACTTCAAGGACTGGCACGCCACCCGGGAGCACGGCACCGGCCTGCTGCTCCAGAAGGCCGCCCACGACATCGACGTGATGCACTGGTTCGCGGACTCCCACACCACAGACGTCGTCGCGATGGGCGGCCAGACCGTCTACAACCAGATCGCCGACCGCCACGACAACACCGACGACCTCATGGTCGACTGGTTCTCCCACGACAACTGGCCCCCGCTGAGCCAGAAGAGACTCAACCCGGTCATCGACGTCGAGGACATCTCGATGATGCTCATGAAGATGGAGTCCGGCGTCTTCGCCTCCTACGAGCAGTGCCACTACACCCCCGACTACTGGCGCAACTACACCGTCATCGGCACCGAAGGCCGCATCGAGAACTTCGGCGACGGCGAGGGCGGCCTGATCCGGCTGTGGAACCACCGCACCGAGTACAGCGCCGATGGCGACGAGCAGTTCCCGATCCTCGGCGACGCCAATGGCCACGGGGACGCCGACGTGCTCACCGTCTCCGAGTTCATCCGGTTCGTGCGCAGCGGCGCCCGCACCGACACCTCCCCCCTGGGCGCCTGGTACGCGGTCGCGGCCGGCATCGAGGCCACCGATTCGCTGCGGCACGGTTCGACGCCGCGGCAGATCCCGTCACTGCCCGGCGAGATCGTCACATATTTCCTCAACAACCAGGTCAAGTGACCGCAGGAAAGCAAGGAGAAGACCATGAAGAGGCGTAGTTTCCTCACCGGAGCGGCGGCCCTCGCCGCGATGGCCGTGGCCGGATGCGGCTCGAAGGAGAGCGGCGGGAGTTCCTCCGCGGCGCAGAAGATCGATGCGAACACCGAGGCCGAGCTCACATTGGCCTACTGGAGCAAGACCCAGACGGCGACCGTCACCGAGAACATCAAGAGCTTCAACAAGAAGTATCCGAAGATCAAGGTCACAACGAATCTGACCGGCTGGGACAACTACTTCAACAAGCTGCGGACCCAGGCCAAGGGCAATGAGCTTCCTGATGTGTTCTGGATGAACGGTCCAAATCTTCAGCTCTTCGCCTCCAACGACATGCTGGAGCCTCTCGATGCTATTACCTCTTTGGGTATTTCCTGGAGCAAATATCCCAAGGCGCTCGTCGATCTGTACAGCTACGACGGGAAGCACTACGGCATCCCGAAGGACTACGACACCATCGGCGTCTTCTACAACAAGGCACTATTCAAGCAGGCCGGCGTCGAGGTGCCCAAGGCCGGCTGGACATGGGACGACTTCCACGAGAAGGCCAAGAAGATCTCCGCCTGGGGCAAGTCCAAAGGGATCTGGGGATGCGCGTCTCCAATCAATATCGACGCACAGTCCACCTACTACAACACCATCCTCCAGGCCGGCGGATACATCGTCAAGGGCAAGAAGTCCGGTTACGACGACCCGAAGTCCATCGAGGGTCTGCAGTGCTGGGCCGACTGGGTGAAGGACGGTTCGGTGGCCTCTCCCAAGATCGTCACCGACACCAATCCCGAGGACATGTTCAAGGCCGGCAAGACCGCCATGACGTGGGATGGAAGCTGGTACGCCGGCGATCTGGCGACCACCATCAAGGGCCACGAAGACGACTACGGCGTCATCGCTCTGCCTAAGAAGGAGAAGGAGGTCTGCGTGATCCACGGACTGTCCTGGTCGGTGTCGAAGAACTCGAAGAACAAGGCTGCTGCCTTCGCCCTCGCCGCCCATATGGCCGGTGAGCAGTCGCAGAAGGTCGAGGCCAAGAACGGCACTGCCATTCCCGCTTACTCCGGTGCTGCCGATGCGTGGGTCAAGACCTTCCCGAAGTGGGACGTCCAGGTATTCGTCGATGCGGCGACCACTCACTCCGAGCCCTACCCCGTCAGCCTCAACTCCGACGTGTGGGCATCCAAGGAGCCTGATTACTTCATCCCGATCTTCTCCGGGGCAACGCCCGCGAAGTCTGGCGCGAAGCAGATGGCTGACTTCATGAACGCAGCGCTGGCCAAGGAGAAGTGATGTCTGAAGCTGGTGCGCGGGGCGCAATGAGCGCCCCACGCCCCGGCTCCGCCAGCCCGAAGGGCCGGCGCCGCCGGGGTTCCCCCACAAGCGTCGGCGCCTGGCCGCTCGCCTTCATCGGCCTGCTCATGTTGGGTGTGGCGGTCTTCTACTACTGGCCCATCGTCAAGAACATTATTATCTCCTTCCAGCAGACCAATGCCTTCGGCGGAGATCCGGAATTCGTCGGCGTCGACAACTACAAGGCGCTGTTCGCCGATCCGTCCCTCATGTCATCCATCGGGAACACCCTGCTCTACACAGTGATAGTGCTCCTCGGCATCCCGCTGTCAGTGGCGATCGCCTCTATGATCGAGCTGCCGGGCCTGAGGTGGAAGAGCCTGTACCGGACGCTGTTCTTCATGCCGTACCTGGCCATGCCGATGGCCATTGGGCAGGTCTGGAAGATCGTATACAACGGCAATTTCGGAATTCTCAACCAAGTCCTCAGGGCTCTTGGTGTGAGCGATCCCCCGTACTGGATTGTGACCCCCGGATTCGCGATCGTCGCCGTGTCGATCTTCGGCCTTTGGAGTTCGATCGGGTTCAATGTCATCATCCTGTCCAGCGGGCTCAAGGGGATCTCGCGGGAACTCTACGAGGCCGCCTCCATCGACGGGGCCACTGGCGTCAAGCAGTTCCGCTGGATCACCGTCCCGCTGCTCACGCCGTCGATCTTCTTCCTCACCATCATGACGACCATCGGGGGCTTCCAGCTGTTCGACGTTCTCTTCGCCATGATCGGCAACGGGAATCCGGCCGAGTCCAGGACACGGTCGCTGGTCACCCTGTTCTACAAGCAGGCCTTCGTCAACAGTGACCAGGGAACCGGTGCAGCCATCGCTATCGTCATTCTTGTGTTCGTCGCCATCGTGACGGTGATCCAGTTCATCGGTCAGAAGAAGTGGGTGAACTATGTCTGAGTCAACGATCATGACTCCGGGAGCCTCGAGGTCCGGTGTGCGGACCTCCTTGGTGAGCACCGACGTCACCGGTGACTACACCCGTGCCGACATCGCCAGGATGGCCAGGAAACAGGGCAATGTGTCCCAGAAGCGGTTCATTCCGGTCCATATCCTGCTCATTCTCGGCGGCCTGTTCATGGTCTTCCCGTTCATCTACCAGATCCTCATGTCCCTGTCGACGAACCCCGAGATCCAGTCGGTTCCGCCGAAGTTTATCCCTGACAGCTGGCAGTGGCACAACTACTCCGATGTCTTCACCAGGCTGCCCTTCCTTCATCAGTTCTGGGTGTCGGTGGAGATCACTGTGCTGCGCACCGGCGTCCAGCTACTGCTGTGCGCAATGGCCGGTTACGCGTTCGCCCGCATGCAGTTCAAGGGCCGAGGCCTGCTGTTCGGCCTGCTGTTGGCCATTCTCATGGTGCCCGGGCAGTCCTACCTGATCGGCCAGTACCAGGTGATCCAGAACTTCGGTCTGCTGGAGACGCCGTGGGGCATTGTGCTACCGGGATTCTTCTCGGCCTTCGGTGTCTTCCTCATGCGGCAGGCCTTCATGAGCCTGCCGGTCGAGCTGGAGGAGGCCGCCAGGCTGGACGGCTGCAACCCGTGGCAGGCGTTCTGGAGAGTGATGTTCCCGCTGGTGAGACCCAGCCTCTTCGCGGTGATGATCACCACCGTGTTGTGGTCTTGGAACGATCTGCTCTGGCCTCTGATCGTCACCACCCGTGAGGAATCGATGCCGCTGAGCGTCGGCATCGCCACCCTGGCCGGCCAGCACTCAACCGACTACGCCCTCATGATGGCGGCCTCCACGATGGCGATGGCCCCCATCTTCATCCTCTTCTTCTCCATGCAGAAGAGGGTCATCGAGGGCCTTGCGACCTCGGGCCTCAAGGGCTGACACAGGTTTACCGGCCTACTTCCCCCCATATTGGCCGGTACGGCGACGGCCCCGGCGGCATACTGTGCCGTACGGGGCCGTCGTTGTCCCCGGCCGCAGAACACATCAACCTGCGGCGTACACGGAGGTACTGATGAAGGCTCTGGTGAAGACCCGTCCCGCCCCGGGACTGGATCTCATCGACGTTCCCGACCCGGTGGCCGGACCCAACCAGGTGATCGTCGAGGTGATGCGCACCGGCATCTGCGGCACCGACGTCCACATCGACCGGTGGGACGGCTGGGCACAGAGCAACGTCGAGGCCCCTAGGATCGTCGGACACGAGTTCTGCGGGCGGATCGTCGAGCTGGGCTCGGAGGTCGGCGACCTGGAGATCGGCCAGTTCGTCTCCGGCGAGGGCCACTACGTGTGCGGACGGTGCCGCGCCTGCCTGGCCGGCAAGCGCCACCTGTGCCGCAACACCAAGGGCATCGGATACGCCGTCGACGGCGCCTACTGCCAGTACTTCGCGATGCCGGCAGCCAACGTGTGGGTCCACCACATCCGGGGCCTGGATCCCGATGTCGCCGCCATCTTCGACCCCTTCGGCAACGCGGTACACACCGCGCTGCAATTTCCATGCCTGGCCGAGGACGTCCTCGTCTCGGGGGCCGGGCCGATCGGCATCATGGCGGCCCTGGTGGCCCAGTTCCAGGGAGCCCGCAACGTCGTCGTCAGCGACCTGTCCGACGACCGGCTGGCCCTGGCCCGACGGTTGGGGCTGCGCAACACCGTCAATGTGGGCCGCGAGAGCCTCGCCGACGTGTGGGGGTCCTTCGACATGAAGGAGGGGTTCGACATCGGCCTGGAGATGTCGGGCTCGGGGACGGCGCTCACCTCGATGATCGACAACATGGCCCATGGCGGGCGGATCGCACTGCTGGGGACCCCCACCTCGCCCACCGAGGTGGATTTCGCCAAGATCATCTTCTCGATGCTCACCCTCCAGGGGGTGACCGGTCGGCAGATCTTCGAGACCTGGTACGCCATGTCCTCGCTGCTGCGCTCCGGCCTGGACATCTCCCCGGTGATCACCGACCGGCTGCCCGTCACCGAGTTCAGGCGGGCCTTCGACATCGCCGGGAACGGCCACTCCGGAAAAGTCGTCATGAACTGGGAAGGACTGGCCTGAGGGCCGGAAAGGACGCACCATGTACGGCGCGATGAAGGACGATCTGGCAGACAGGATCGCGGGCCTCAAGGAGGAGGGCCTCTACAAGGCCGAGGCGGCCCTGGCCGGCCCCCAGGCCGCCGAGATCACTGTGGGCGACGGGCGGCAGGTGATCAACCTGTGCGCCAACAACTACCTCGGCCTGGCCGACTCCCCGGTGCTCATCGCCGCGGCGAGGAAGGCCCTCGACGAATGGGGATTCGGGATGGCCTCGGTGCGGTTCATCTGCGGCACCCAGACCCTCCACCAGAGGCTGGAGAGGGCCATCACCGAGTTTCTGCACCCCGAGGACCCCGAGGAGTGGGACACCATCCTCTACTCCTCCTGCTTCGACGCCAACGGCGGCCTGTTCGAGGTGCTCCTCGGCGAGCAGGACGCCATCGTCTCCGACGAGCTCAACCATGCCTCGATCATCGACGGGGTGCGCCTGTCCAAGGCCCGCCGGCTGCGCTACCACAACCAGGACATGGCAGACCTGGAGGCTCAGCTCCAGATCGCCGAGAAGCGCCGGTACAAGATGGTGGCCACCGACGGCGTCTTCTCCATGGACGGGTTCGTCGCCCCGCTGCCCCAGATCTGCGACCTGGCCGAGGCATACGGCGCGATGGTGATGGTCGACGACTCCCACGCGGTGGGATTCGTCGGCGAGTCCGGCGCCGGCACGCCCGAGAAGTGGGGCGTGCAGCCGCGCGTCGACATCGTCACCGGCACCCTCGGCAAGGCCCTGGGCGGGGCGTCCGGCGGATACACCTGCTCCCACCGCGAGGTGGTGGAGATGCTGCGCCAGAACTCGCGGCCCTACCTGTTCTCCAACTCCCTGGCCCCCTCCATCGCGGCCGCGGCGCTGGCCACGCTGGACCTGCTGCGCTCCTCGGGGGAGCTGCGCGAGCGGCTCGCCGAGAACACCGCCTACTTCCGCTCCGAGATGAGCGCCCGCGGCTTCGAGATCCCCGCCTCCGACCACCCCATCTGCCCGGTGATGATCGGCGACGCCGTGAAGGCCTCGCAGATGGCCGACGCCATGCTGGCCCGCGGCATCTACGTGCGGGCCTTCTCCTACCCGGTGGTGCCGAGGGGCAGGGCCCGGATCCGCACCCAGATGTCGGCCTCGCTGACCCGCGAGCAGCTCGACCGGGCCATCGCCGCATTCGAGGAGGCGCGCGCCGAGATCGGCTGATCGTCGCCGGGCGAGAACCGCCTCGACCTGGCCCTGACTTGGCCCTGAACCGCCGATGCCGGGGCTTCGGCGGGCCGGACCTGTGAGCGGCTGTGGGTATTGTCGAGCCCATGGTTCGACCCTCCGACCCGCACTCGCCGGGCTCTTCGCAGGAGTCCGGCGACCCCGTCGACGACGCTCAGGACGCAGCGGTGACCGATCCCGACACGGTCGCCGCCGTCTCCGAGGAGGAGGCGCCCTGGTGGCAGGACGAGGGCATGCCCTGGCACAGCAAACCGGGGAGGGCCGACTACTGGTGCATGGGCTGGATCGGATTCCTCGGCGTCTTCGCACTGGTGATGATTCCGCTCAAGGGCTGGCTGCTGGGCCTGGACCCGCCGGTCATGATGGGCGTCAGCGGCTCGCGCGTCGGGGCCGCCGCGACCGGAGCCCTGGCCGAGGCCGGCAATGCCCCGTTCTGGTGGGCCTGGCTGCTGCTGGGATCGCTGATGTCGATCAAGCTCGACTGGGTGTACTGGTGGGCCGGCAAACTGTGGGGCCGCGGCATGATCGAGGTCTGGGCCGGCAGCTCCCCACGCGCCAGGAAGCGCTACGACAGGGCCGAGAGGTGGGCCGGGAGCCTCGGTTGGCTGGGCATCATCGTCGCCTACGTGCCCATCCCGCTGCCCATCATGCCGGTCGTGTTCGTGCTGACCGGCGCCTCGAGAATGCCGCTGAAGTGGTTCATCGCCCTGGACTTCCTCGCCGCGACGCTGTGGAATGCGGGCTTCATCGCAGCGGGATGGCTGGTCGGGGACCCGATCGTCGAGGTCCTGCACCAGTACAACCGGATCGTCAGCTACGTCACCGTCGCGCTGTGCCTGGTGATCATCGTCCCGATCTTCTTCCGCGGCTCGAAGAAGAACACCACGCAGAAGAGCTGAGCGCCGCCGGGCAGCAGCTCAGCCCGCCACGGCGTCCACGGCCCTCCGGTAGGCGCGTTCGGCCTTCGCGTTGAAGGCCACCAGCACGATCCTCTCCACGATGTCGGTCCTGGCCCTCGTGCAGGTCTCCACGGCCACCCGGGTGGCACGGTCCAGCGGATATCCGAAGGCACCGGCCGAGATGGTGGGGAAGGCGATGCTGTGAGCGCCGATCTCGTCGGCCACCGTGATGCAGTTGGTGTAGCAGCTGGCCAACAGCCCGTCCTGGGTGCCCGAGTTGTCCCACACCGGTCCGACGGTGTGGATCACCCACCTCGCCGGCAGGTTCCCGGCCGAGGTCTCCACGGCTGCTCCGGTGGGCAGGCCGCTGCGGTACCGGGTCTGGCGGATCGCGCGGCACTCCTGGTCGAGGACGGGCCCCGCTGCCCGATGGATGGCGCCGTCGACCCCTCCACCTCCGGCCAGCGCCGAGTTCGCGGCGTTGACGACGGCGTCGACGGACAGTCTCGTGATGTCTGCCTGGACAATCTCCACAGTGGCCATGCGGCATTCTCTCGCATCGTCCTCGCCGGCGCGCAGACCCACGCCGACATGACATTCGTCATCCTGAACCCGTGACATCGGGGGATGGCCGCCGCCGGGCCGCCGGCCGGAGCATGGATCCATGAGAAACACCATGACCACAGACACGAGGTTGCCCACGGACACTCCTGCCATCCGGGCCGACGAGCTGGTGAAGACCTTCCGCCGGCCCGGCGCACACGACCGCCTCACCGCCGTCGATCACGTCTCCTTCTCGATCCCGGCCGGCCAGCTGGTCGCCTTCCTCGGCCCCAACGGAGCCGGCAAGTCGACGTCGATCGACATGATCCTGGGCCTCATCCGGCCCGACTCCGGTCTGGTCCAGGTGCTCGGGGGAGACCCGGGCCGCGCGGCCCGCGGCGGGCGCCTCGCCGCGGTGCACCAGATCGGCGGGCTGCTCCCCGACTTCACCGTCGCCGAGACGATGCGCGCAATCGCCGCGATCCACGGCGTCGGGAACCGGGCGGACGGGTTGATCGAGCGTTGGGGGCTGGAGAGCTGCGCCTCCACCAAGGTGCGCAAATGCTCCGGCGGCCAGCAGCAGCGGCTCAGATTCGCCCTGGCGATGCTGCCCGACCCGCTGGTCCTGATCCTCGACGAACCCACCGCCGGGCTCGACGTCGACGCCCGTCGTCGGTTCTGGCGGATCATGCGCTCCGAATCCGAGCGGGGAGTCACGATCCTGTTCGCCACCCACTACATCGAGGAGGCCGACAGCTTCGCCGACCGGGTGATCCTGCTGGCCGAGGGCCGCGTCGTCGCCGACGGGCCGATCGCCGCCGTGCGCGCGGTCACCAGCGGATCCACGGTGAGCGCGGTACTGCCGGACGCCGCCTCGGCCGGCCCGGCGCTGGCCGGGCTGCCCGGCGTCCACGACGTCACCGTCAACGGCGACCGGGTGACCATCGAGACCGACCGGTCCGACGCCGTCGCCCGTCACCTGCTCACCGCCACCGACGCCCACGACGTCCTCATCGACACGACCACCCTCGAGGACGCCTTCCTGCGGCTCACCGGGGGAGACAGCGCATCGATCGTCCGACCCGGCACCGGCCAGGCGGCATACGGACGTCGCGACGCAGGACACACCGATTCGAAGGAGATGGCGGCATGACTCTCACATACTCGCTTCTGGACTTCCGCAGGATGGTCCGCAACCCCGGCATCCTCATCTTCGCAGTGCTCATGCCGACCGCCTTCTACATGATGTTCGGAGCGCTGCAGAACTATTCCGACGTTGTGGTGTTCCACGGCAACGTCTCGGCCGTCATCATGACCTCGATGGCCTCCTACGGAGCCGTCATCGCCGCCACCTCCCTGGGTGCCAACGCAGCCCTGGAGCAGGACCGCGGATGGGGTCGTCAGCTGGCCATCACCCCGATGACCCCCGCCCGCTACCTGATCTCCAAGGGGCTGTCCATCCAGTTGGTGACGCTGTTGCCGGTGGCCAGCGTCTTCGCCCTGTCGATCGTTCTCGGCGCACGCATCGAAGGGATCGGCTGGTTGTGGGCCTTCCTGCTGTGCTGGGGATGCACTATGCCGTTCACGGTCTTCGGGCTGGGCATGGCGCAGCTGATCCGTACCGAGACGGCCGGGGCCATCACCTCCTTCTGCGTCATCGGCTTCGCCTTCCTCGGCAATATGCTCGTGCCGCTGTCCGGATTCATGCTGGAGCTGTCGCGGTTCACGCCGCTCTACGGCATCAACCAGCTCGCCCGCTACCCGGTGATGGGAGCGTGGGAGATGACCGGTGGCGAGCCGGCCCCGTTCAACATCTGGATCGCGGTCGCCAATCTGGCCGCCTGGGCGGCGGTCTTCACCGGCGGGGCACTGCTGGCCTCCCGACGCGGCCAGGAACGGTGACCGGGGCGGGGAGCATGATCGGAGCACGAGGAGGTGGCACCGATGTACAGCTCTGAATCCGCGTCTCGCGGGCGCGCCCGCGCTGATCGGGGCCATCGGCGAATGCGCGCCAGGGCGTACGGGCGAACCCATGGCACGGTGCTCGTCACCACCGGCGTCTGGTTGGGGTTCGTGGCCTTCCCGGTGCTGGCGGTGATCTTCGACCAGAGCCTCTCGACCACCGTCAAGACCCTCAGCCTGATCGATATCGGCGTGTTCATCGTCTGCTACCTGGTGGGTTTCTGGACGGACGACGATGCCATCGAGTCCTCGCCGGCCCACCGCCGCGCACGGCCGGCGTCATGGGTGTGGCTGGGAGTCCTTTTGGCGCTGATCATCGTACTGGCGGTGCTGCGCGGCGCCCCGGCACTGACGATGTGCTGCTACCTGGTGGCCTACGCCGCCTTCCTGATGCCCGGCTGGACGGTGATCACGATCCTGGCGGTCATCGTGGCGGCCGTGTCGACGGCGCTGCTGCGCGGCGCCATGACGGGGTGGGAGACCCTCCCTCTGATCGGGATGGCCCTGGTGTTCGCCTTCGGGATCGTCGCCCGCAGCGAGGGCCGGCGGGACGTCGAGCAGGCCCGGGCCCGGGAGAGCGCCGCGCGGCTGGGGGAACGGGAGCGGATCGCCTCCGACGTCCACGACCTGCTCGGCCAGTCGCTGACCGTGATGGCGATGAAGGCCGAGCTGATGGGCCGCTTCGTCGACAAGGATCCCGAGGCCGCCAAGCAGCAGGCCCGCGACCTTCACCGCATGTCGCGCGACTCGCTGACGCAGATGCGGGCGCTGGTCGGCGGCCTTCAGCCTCAGGGTGTCGACGGTCAGCTCGCCGAGGCCCGGATCGCGCTGAGGGCCGCTGGAATCGACCTGGTGATCGATGACATCCGTGGCGGCACCGGCTCTGGCCCTGGCCCCGCCGTCGGCTCGGATGTCGGCCAGGACCCCTTCGACATCGTCCGGGGCTGGGTGCTGCGCGAGGCCGTCACCAACATCATCCGTCACTCGAAGGCCCGCACCTGCACCATCGACGTCGGCGACGACCGGCTGCGGATCGTCGACGACGGCGTCGGGGAGGAGAATGCGCCCGAGGGTGCCGGCAGGGCCGGGATGCGCCGGCGCGTCGAGGCGGCCGGTGGGGAGTTCTGGAGCGGCCCCGGCCCGGACGGACGGGGGGTGGCCATCCTGGTGACAGGATGACCTCCATGACCATCCGGCTGGCGATCGCCGACGACCAGGCCCTGGTCCGCGGCGCGCTGCGGGCCCTGCTGTCTGCCGAGCCCGATCTCGACGTCGTCGCCGAGTGCGGGCGCGGCGACGAGGTCGTCGGCATGGTCGTCGGCAGCCGCCCCGACGTCTGCCTCCTCGACATCGAGATGCCGGGTCTGGACGGGATCACCGTCGCCGAACAGCTCGCCGAATCCTGCCCCGAGTGCCGGGTGCTGGTGGTGACCACCTTCGGTCGGCCCGGATACCTGCGCCGGGCGATGGACGCCGGGGTGGCGGGATTCATCGTCAAGGACACCCCCGCCTCCGAGCTGGCCCAGGCGGTGCGCACGGTTCACGGGGGCGGCCGGGTGATCGATCCGGAGCTGGCCGCCGAATCCCTGGTCGAGGGGCACAATCCGCTCACCGAGCGCGAGCAGGAGATCCTCAGGCTGGCCGAGGACGGATCCTCGATCACCGTGATCGCCGACCGGTTGAGCCTGTCGACGGGCACGGTGCGCAACCACGTCTCCTCGGCGATCGGCAAGACCCACAGCGCCAACCGGGCCGAGGCGGCCCGCAATGCCCGCGAACTGGGCTGGCTGTGAGATCTCGGTCCGGGGCCGTTCAGACGCCGCGCAGGGCGAGGGCGGGAACGCGGTCGCCGCGGATCGAGGCGACCATGTCGACGATCCTCCTGGTCGCGGCGATGTCATGGGCGCGGACGACGGTCGCTCCCAGCCAGGTCGAAACCGCCACGGCGGCGAGGCTGCCCTCCAGCCGGTCGTCGATCGGCAGGTCAAGGGTCTCCCCGACGAAATCCTTGCGGGAGGCCGCCACCAGCACCGGGTGACCCAGCGCCACGAACCGGTCGGTGGCGCGCACGCAGGCCAGGGAGTCGGCGGTCGTCTTGCCGAAGTCCAGCGTGGGGTCGACGATGATCCGTTCTGCGGGGATGCCGGCCGCCTGGTCCCTGGCCGCGGCCCTGGAGAGTTCGGCGATGGCGTCGTCCACCACGCCGTGCTCGTAGTGCACATGGTGCGGATCGGTGCGGGGAGGCAGCCCTCCGGTGTGGGAGACGACGTGGCCGGCCTCGAGATCGGCGGCCACGTGGACCAGCCCGGGGTCGGCGCCGGCCCAGGTGTCATTCACGACGTCGACCAGGCCGGCGCAGGCCCGGGCCACCTCGGAGCGCCAGGTGTCGAGGCTCAGCAGGATCTCGGGGTGGTGACGGCGGGCCTCCTCGAGGAAGGGCCGGACGCGCCGGATCTCCTCGGCCGGGCTCACCTCGGGGCCGTCCTCGCCGGCGCGGACCCCGCCGACGTCGACGATGTCGGCTCCCTGGTCGACCACCTCGTCGAGACGGCGCAGGGCGTCGTCGAGGGTGTGCCGGGCGGGGGAGTAGAAGGAGTCGGGGGTGCGGTTGATGACGGCCATGACGGCCGGGTGGGACGCGTCGAAGCGCTGGTCGCGCAGGATCAGCGGGGCCGGTTGCGGGATGGAGGAGCCTGACACGCTGGTCAGGCTACCTGCGCCGGATCGGCGTCCCGGGTGATGACCTCGCCGTTTCCCAGGACGAGGTCGAAGTTGCACTCGCGGTGGGTGCGGCCGTCGAGCAGGGCCAGGAGCACTCGCAGGGTGTCGCCGTGGGAGACGATGACGGCCCGGGCGGGGGAGCGGCCGTCCTCGGCAGCGGCCAGATCGGAGAGGAATGAGCGCAGCCGGGCCGCGACGTCGGCCAGGGATTCGCCGCCTCCCCAGCGCACGTCGGCGATGTCGACGCCCTCGGGTGCGGGTTCGGGGGTGAGCTGTTCGGGCAGCAGGCCCTCCATCCGTCCGAGGTCCTGCTCGCGGAGCCTCGGATCGGGGCGGGGCTGGACCGTGAGGGCCGCGGCGATCGGGGCGGCGGTCTGAAGGGCGCGGTCCTGGTCGGAGGAGTAGACGGGGGTCGCGGGGGGGACGAGGGCCTTGACCCTCCGTGCCGCCTGGTCGGCCTGCCTGCGCCCCAGCGGGGTGAGGGGGACATCCATCCTCTGCCCCTGGAGGCGATGCTCCAGGTTCCAGGTGGACTGGCCGTGGCGGACGAGGACGAGGAGGGTCACGGCGCGAGCCTACTGGCGTGCCGGACCGGCTGCGAGGGCTATTGCTGGGAATGAGTTCTGCCATCACACGACTGTCGAGCGCGCTGTGCGGTTCGCGGTGGTCCTGTGGCAGGACTCGTCTCGGGACAGTCAGAGGCAGGAATGAGTTCTGCCGTATATACGCCGCCGACTGGATAATCCACGCGGCGGCGGTCACATGGCAGAACTCATTGCGCTGTGGGCTCGTCGGGCCGGCCGACCCGGAACCGGCGCCAGAGTGCGGGCACGGTGGAGACGAGGATTGCAGCGAAGACGGTCTGGTTGACGACTCCCCACAGCGGATTGCCCGAGACGAAGAGATAGACGGCCCAGTTCACCGAGATGTCGGAGAGGATCACGGCCAGAGCCAGGACGATGCCGGTCCGGCGCCGCAGGACGAGCAGCGTGATGGTGAGCGGGTCGAGGATCGTGAGGCAGACCCAGTAGATGCGCAGCCCGGTGGGGAACTGCGCGTAGGTGTTCAGGCCGCCGGCCACCAGGTCGAGGACGTGCGAGGCGGTGCCGACTAGGAAGCCCGCGATCCAGATGACGAGGACGATTCGGCCGCGGCGACCTGAGCTGTCACGCTCCGAGGTGGAATGTCCTGGCACGGGTCCAGCCTCCCAACCCACTGGCGGCGGAAGGGCCGGACCACCACTCGACGGCGTCGATCTTCTGGATGATCGGCAGCCGAGCCGTCACGTCCCATTCGGCCTCCCCCAACTGCGCCGTCTGCCCGTCGTCGCCGATGGTGAGGTGGGGCACGATGCGCTCGAAAGCACCGCCGTACGGCCGCCAGTCCGGGAAGGCGGCCTGGACGTCGCGGGTCAGCCCGATGAAGGGAGCCGGATCCGAGGGACGCAGGAACAGGACGGCATCACCGAACCAGCCGGTGTCGGCCAGTGTTGCGGTGAACGGCGCCACTCCGGCGATCACCGCCTCCAGGGTCTGAATGTCCTTCGTGGCGATGGCGTCGGGCAGGGCAAAGGGGTACATCAGCGTGATGTGAGCTGGTATTCCGTCCTTGCAGGCGGCGTCGTGCCGCTGCCGCCATGGAGCGACGACGGGGTCGGCCGCGGGCATCCTGAACAGCAGCAGGGCCTCGTGCGGGGCGGTCTGCGGGACGCTCGCCTGAATCATGGGACTCAGAGTAGTGAGCGCCATCGCAGTTCGGAGGAGGGCGATACGGGATGAGCTCTGCCATATTTCCGCCGCCACATGGATTATCCGGTCGGCGGTGGACACATGGCCGTTCTCGCGACGACGGCTCACTTGATCTCGCGCCGGATGCTCAGCACAGTGCCCACCGCCGCCGGGATGACGATCCAGATCGTCGCCGAGACCGCGACGTGGGCCCAGTCGCGTCCGTCCAGCGACCCTGTGGACAGCAGGGACATGCCGTTGACCGAGGCCCACTCCATCGGGGTGCGCAGGCCGGGGATCAGCCCCAGGGTGGTGGTCATCAGGGGCTGGGCCATGTAGACCACGATCGCCGCCGCGGCATTGCCGAGCAGCAATGCCAGGGACAGTCCCATTCCGACCATGAGGAAGGTGAAGCCGAGATCCCCGGCCATCGCGGCCCGGTCGATGCCCCAGGACGCCGGGTAGTCGGGATGGATTCTCTCTCCGGCCGCCGCGGACAGCGCCGTCAGCCCCTGGCAGACCAGCCAGACGACGACGGTGACGGCGAGCATCAGGACGGTCTTCGCCAGCAGCACGCGGCCGCGGCGAGGCTCGAGGGTGAAGGTGGTCATCGCGGATCGGGTGCTCCACTCCGAGGTGACCAGCAGGATCGCCAGCACCGGCAGGAGCATCATCGGGGCGAAGGGCACCAGCGAGCCTCCAGCGGTCCAGGAAGCGCCTGCTGCCCGGGCGACCTGATGCCATCCCGCGGCGGTGGCCCCGGTGGCGAGGATGCCGCCCAGGGCCATGACGAGCATCAGCCAGAACCCGGAGCGGGTGTCGGTCAGCTTGTGGCCCTCGGCCCTCACCAGGCGGGCCAGCGGGACGGCCGGCTGATCGGCGGCCGGGCGGGCGGAGGACGTGGGGGTCTGATCGGAAAGAACGGTGGTGGACATGAGTGACTCCTGTTGCGAGACGGGCGTGTTCGATGGTGATGTCAGCGGCGGGCGACGGCGTCGGTGCGCGACAGGTACAGCTCCTCGAGGCTGCTCTGGCCGTCCAGCAGCTCCTCGGTGGAACCGGATGCGATCACCCGGCCGCCGCCGATCAGCACCAGGGTGTCGGCGATCTGCTCCACCTCGTGGAGCAGATGGGAGCTCAGCAGAACCGTGTCGCCGCGGTCGGCCAGACGCCGCAGCAGGTCACGCATCCAGGCGATCCCCTCCGGATCCAGCCCGTTGGTGGGCTCGTCGAGCACCAGCACCCGCGGGTCCCCGAGCAGTGCCACGGCGATCCCCAGACGCTGCTGCATGCCCAGCGAGTAGGTCCGCACCCGGGCGCGCGCCTCGGCCGGCGTCAGGCCGACCTGCTCGAGGACGGCGTCGATCCTGCTGCGGTCCAGGCCCTGAACCAGGGCCGCGATGCGCAGCGTCTCGCGTCCGGTGCGGCCGGGATGCTGGGCGGTGGCGTCGAGCATGATGCCGACCTGCCGGCCCGGATTGGGCAGGCGGCGGTACTCGGCGCCGAGCACGGTTGCCCGGCCCGAGGTCGGTGGGGTGAGCCCGACCAGGCAGCGCATGGTGGTGGACTTGCCGGCGCCGTTGGGCCCCAGGAATCCGCACACCTGGCCGGGTTCGACGGTGAAGGAGACGTCATCGACCGCGGTGACCGGGCCGTAGCGTCGGGTGAGATGACTGATGTTGATCATGGCAGCCACGATGCGGTAGCCACCCGGGCGGACCGCAAGGTCCGCGGGCATCGGGAATCATCGACCATCGGACCCGGGTCCAATACCTTCGGACCGCTTCGGAGGCTCTGGTGCTGCCTAGAGTGACCGGTGTGACGAGCGACTCCGCGAGCAACTCCGCGAGCAATTCGGCGGTGGTGCCCGGCCACTACCTGCCACCGGCGCTGACCGGATGGCAGCAGACGTGGCGGTGGGGGCTGTGCCTGATCGGATCGCTGGCACTGTTCATGAGCCAGACCGGCACTGCGAATCACTCTCCCGGATGGCTGGATCTGGCGGGCGGTGGCGTCGCCTTCATCCTCGTCGGATTCCGACGTCGTCATCCGTTCCTCATCTGTGTCGTGCTGGGCGCGATCGCCGCATTCTCGCTGAGCGCCGTGACGGCGGCCACCTGGGCGGCGATCAGCCTGTGCACCCGGCGTCGATGGCGCGAGATTGTGCCCGCCACCGTGCTGGCGCTGGCATTCTCGCTGGCCGGAACGGCATGGTCGGGGGAGCTGCTGGGAGCGCTGAGGCCGCCCTTCGCCGGCATGTCACGGCTCCAGTACGTCAGCTATCTGGGATTCGTCGGCGGTGGGGTGCTGGCGATGACGGCCTCGGGGATCGCCTTGGGGATGTACATCGGCGCCCGTCGGGATCTGATCGCCTCGCTGTCCGAGCGCGCCTCCACCGCCGAGCGGGAGCAGCGGATCCGGGTGCTCGCCGCCCAGGCGCAGGAGCGCAACCGGATCGCCCGGGAGATGCACGACGCCCTGGCGCATCAGCTCACCCTGGTCTCCATGCATGCCGGCGCCCTGGCCTCCCGCGACGACCTCACCGGCGAACAGACCAGGCGGACCGCCGGCATCATCCAGCAGGGGGCAGGACGCGCCCTGGCGGAGCTGCGCGGAATCCTCGGCTCGCTGCGCAACACCGAGGAGGTGGACGGCAGGCTGGCCCGGCCCCAACCCACCCTGGCCGATCTGGCCGGGCTCATCGACGCCGTGAGGGCGGCCGGGATGCGGATCGAGCTGGACGAGGACCTGCCCGACGCCGATGAGCTGCCCGTGCCGACCAGCCGGAACCTGTACCGGATCATCGCAGAATGCCTCACCAACGCCGGAAAGCACGCTCCCGGCGCGACGGTCCATGTGACCCTGTCCGGAGGGCGTGGGGAGGGCGTGCGGCTGCGTGTCTCGAATGCCGTGCGGGGCGCCGACGCCCGGGGCGTGCCCGGATCCGGTTCGGGGCTGATCGGTGTGGAGGAGCGCGTCGAGGCTCTGGGTGGAAGGATCGGTCACGGGATCGAGGACGGCCGGTTCGTGGTGGAGGTGTGGCTGCCGTGGTGAGCAAGAACACTGATGAGCACGATGCCGAGGGCCCGGTCGCCGTCGCCGTGGTGGACGACGACGCGCTGGTGCGCAGCGGCTTGAGACTCCTGCTGGAGGGCCCGACGTCGGGCATCCGGATCGTGGGGGAGGCCTCCGACGGCGACGAGGCGACCGACCTGGTGGCCGAGTGCGACCCGCGGATCGTCCTCATGGACATCAGGATGGCCAGGATGGACGGCATCGAGGCGACCCGCAGACTGCTGGCCGGCGACGACCCGCCGAGGGTCATCATGCTGACCACCTTCGACGCCGACGACATGGTGCTGCGGGCCCTGGTGGCCGGCGCCCACGGCTTCCTGCTCAAGGACACCGCCCCCGGACGGATGATCGAGATGATCCATGCCGTGGCGTCGGGGGAGTACACCCTCTCGCCGAGTGTGCTGCGCTCGGTGATCACCGCGGCCACCTCCGAGATGACCGATCCGCGCCGGGTCGAGGCCAGGAGGGCCCTGGAGGGTCTCAACCGGCGCGAGCACGAGATCGCCCTCGGTGTGGCCGAGGGACTGTCGAATGCGCAGATCGCCGGGCGGATGTACTTGTCGGTGCCGACCGTCAAGGCCGCGCTCACGAGGATTCTGGCGAATCTGGGGCTGTCGAGCCGGGTGCAGCTGGCGATCCTCGTCCACGACGCCGGGTGATGGCCATCGCGCTCAGGCGAGGGTGAGCCGGGTTCCCAGAGCCTGGGTGAGACGCGTGAGGGTGTCGACGGTCGGGTTGGCCCGCCCGGTCTCGATCCGGCTGATCTCGGCCTGCTGGATTCCTGTCATCTCGGCAAGGTCTGGCTGTGTCATCTGACGGTCGCGCCGGGCCCGCATCAGAAGCTGCCCGAGATCGCGGCGGGCGGCGAGCTCTGCGTTGTAGGAGGCGCTCGCGGCCTCGTACGTCGCCGTAGCAGCAGAAGACCACGACTGCTTCGCCTGTCCTGCCAGGTCACTGAACGCATGGGTTGCCATGACTGCCTCCCTCTCTCATCGACCAGTATGTGCGTTAACACATACCATGGTCAATACGAATCAGTGATTCTGCTGACGGCGCCAGACCTCCAGACAGTCCTGGTCCACGATGCCGGGTGGCCCGGTGAGGCCGTACTGGGTTGGTAGGTTTGCGGCCATGCCCATCACCCGGAACCGTCGTCGCGGAGCTGCGCTGCTGGCCAGAGGGGCGGGCATCGGGCTCGGCGTGATGGCCGACCGGCTCATCGGCGACCCGCAGCGCCACCACCCGGTCGCCGTCTTCGGCTCGGCCGCCGACGCCCTAGAGAAGAGGATCTGGGCCGATTCGGTGCCCTGCGGCGCCCTCTACACCCTCTGCTGCCTCGCCCCGCTGGCCGCCCTGGGCCTCGCCGTCGAACGCGCCACCGGCAGCCATCCCGTCGCCAGGGCGCTGGCCACAGCGACCACCACCTGGGCCGTGGTCGGCGCCGCATCCCTGGCCCGCGAGGGGGACACCATGGCCTCCCGTCTGGCCGAGGACGATCTTGACGGCGCCCGCGAACAGCTCTCCCACCTGTGCGGACGCGACCCCGAATCCCTCGACGAGCCCGAGCTGGCCCGCGCCACCGTCGAGTCCATGGCCGAGAACACCGCCGACGCCGCCGTCGCCTCGATCTTCTGGGGGGCGGTCGCCGGCGTCCCCGGGATGCTCGTCCACCGCGGCGCCAACACCCTCGACGCCATGGTCGGCCATCACAACGAGCGCTTCGAGCGCTTCGGCAAGGTCGCGGCCCACCTCGACGACCTGCTCGACCTGCTCCCCGCCCGCATCACCGGCGTCCTGGCAGGCCTGCTCGCCCCCGTCGTCGGCGGCGACCGGAGGCGGGCTCTCGACGTCATGTCACGTGACCACGCCCACCACCCCAGCCCCAACGGAGGCTGGTGCGAGTCCGCCTGGGCCGGGGCACTGGGCGTCACCCTCGGCGGGCGCAACCTCTACTACGGCAACCGCCACGAGGACCGCCCCCTGCTGGGCGACGGCCCCCGCCCCGACGCGGACAAGGTCCACGACGCCGCCACCCTGGTGCTGGCAGTCAGTGCCGCCGCGACCGTCGGGGCGGTCGGGGCACTGGCCGTCGTGGGCCATCTCACCTTTTACGGCGGCGTCATTCCCCGCAGCCAGAACAAGCAGGGCAGGAGAGCCAGGTCATGACCGGGATCCTCATCGCCGGCACCTCCTCGGACGCCGGCAAGTCGCTCATGGTCACCGGCCTGTGCCGGGTGGCGGTTCGCCGAGGCGTCGACGTCGCGCCGTTCAAGGCCCAGAACATGTCCAACAACTCCATGGTCTGCGCCGACGGCGCCGAGATCGGCCGGGCCCAGTACCTCCAGGCCCACGCCGCCGGTCTGGAACCGACCTCGGCGATGAACCCCGTCCTGCTCAAGCCCGGCACCGACCGGCGGTCCTTCGTGGTGCTGCGCGGCCGGCCCGGCGGCACCCTGGAGGCCGGCGAGTACACCACCGGGCGCAGGGCCCTTGCGCAGGCCGCCTGGGACGCCTACGACGAACTGACCGCCGCCCACGACCTGGTGATCTGCGAGGGCGCCGGATCCCCGGCCGAGATCAACCTGCGGACCGGCGACTACACCAACATGGGGCTGGCCGTCGCCAAGAACCTGCCCGTCGTCCTCGTCGGCGACATCGACCGCGGCGGGGTGCTCGCCTCCATCTACGGCACCTGGGCGCTGCTCGACCACGCCGATCGCTCCCACCTGGCCGGCTACCTCATCAACAAGTTCCGCGGCGACCACTCCGTCCTGGCCCCCGGACTCGACGAGATCAGCCGCCGCTCCGGGCTGCCCTGCCTCGGCGTCCTGCCCTTCGTCCATGACGTCTGGCTCGACGGGGAGGACGCCCTGGAGGTCGGCCGCTGGCGCCACGAGGGCGAGGAGCCCAGCCCCGGCGCGCTGCGCATCGCCGTGGTCCGGTTCCCGAGGATCTCCAACGCCACCGACGTCGACGCCCTGGCCATCGAATCCGGCGTCGACGTCCAGGTCACCACCAACCCCGTCACCTGCGCCGCCGCCGACGTCGTCGTCCTGCCCGGATCCCGCTCCACCGTCTCCGATCTGGCCTGGTTGCGCGAGACCGGAATCGCCGATGTCATCGCCCGGCGCGCCGCCGAGCACCGCACCGTGGTGGGGATCTGCGGCGGCTACCAGATGCTCTCTCGGCTGATCGTCGATCCCGATGGGGAGGAGGCCGCCGCCGGATCGCGCATCGAAGGACTCGGCCTGCTGCCCGTCGAGGTGGACTTCTCCGCCGCCAAGACCCTCGCCCTGTCCCACGGCTCCTGGAACGGCATCTCGGTCGGTGGCTATGAGATCCACCACGGCAGCTGCTCCATTGATCAGGAAGCCGCCGACACCGAGCCCTTCCTGGACGGGGTCCGCGCCGGCTCGGTGTGGGGGACGATGTGGCACGGGGCCTTCGAGTCCGACGACTTCCGCCGGGCCTGGCTGGAGGAGGCCGCCGCCGAGGCCGGCGTCGACTGGCACCCCAACCGCGACGCCACGGGATACGGCGCCCGCCGCGAGCAGATGATCGACACCCTCGCCGACGCCGTCGAGGAGCACCTCGACGTCGACGCCCTGTTCGACCTGCCGCGCTGAGGGCCCCGGTGAGACACGGTGAGGGTGACCTCACATCCATGTGGAAGAATCGGGCTCGCGTCCGTCGCGAGGAATCCGGTGCGAACCCGGAGCGGTCCCGCCACTGTGACCCCGGCAGGGGAAGCCAGACACTCGGATGGAAGAAACGGCGCGACATGATCGGGCGAGAGACCTGAGGAGGCCGGCATGACCCATGCCATTGACCCTGCACGCAGACTGATCGGGGTCGGTGTGGGCCCCGGCGACCCAGAACTGGTCACCCTCAAGGCCTCACGCATCCTTTCGACCGCCGACGTCGTGCTCGTGCCCGCCACCGAGAAGTCCGCCGAGGGCCCGGGCCGGGCCGAGGCCATCGTCCGCGCCGCCTGCCCGCAGATGGCCGGACGGATCGAACGCATCCCCTTCTCCATGGCCCAGCGCCGCGGCATCGGCCACAAGCGCACGGAGTCCTGGCAGGTCTCCGCCGACGCCGCCGTGGCGGCCTTCGAGGCCGGGGCCGCCACCGTCGCCCTGGCCACAGTCGGCGACCCGGCGGTCTTCTCCACCTTCAGCTACCTGCGCGGCAACGTCGAACAGCGGCTCCCCGACGTCGAGGTGACCCTGGTCCCCGGCATCACCGCCATGCAGGCCCTCGCCGCGGCGTCGCGCACCCCTCTTGTGGAGGGCCGCGAGATCCTCGCCCTGGTGCCCGCCACCGTCGGGGCCGACAGGCTCGGCCAGGTGCTCGATCTCGCCGACTCGGTGACCGTCTACAAGGGCGGACGGACCCTGCCCGCGGTCCTCGACCAGATCCGGGAACGGGGCCGCGATGCCGTGCTCGGCACTGACGTCTCCATGGAGTCCGAGCAGCTCATCGGCCTGGCCGACGTCGAGGAGGGGCAGACCCTGCCGTACTTCTCGACGGTCATGAGCGCGCCGGCACGCACCACAACAGGAGGAAGCCTCTGATGAACACGAATTCAACAGAAGGCGGGGCGACCCCCACGCCCCCGCACGGGGCTGCGCGCGCTGCCAGGCCAACCCAGCACAGGTCCGAGCAGAGCCTCGAGGAGTTCGACCACACCCAGATCTCCCCGGCCCCGATCCCGAGGCGGGAGACCCGCCCAGGGGAGGGCAAGGTCGTCTTCGTGGGAGCCGGACCCGGCGCCGCCGACCTGGTGAGCGTGCGCGGTGCGCGGATCATCGAGGCCGCCGACATCATCATCTGGGCCTCCAGCCTCGTCCACCCCGACATGGTCGCCCGTCACAAGGCGGGCGCCGAACTGATCGATTCGGCGTCCATCCCCCTGGAGGACCTCGAACCGCTGTATTCCCGGGCCCGCGACGAGGGCCTGCTGGTGGCCCGGGTGCACACCGGCGACCCGTCGATCTACGGCGCCACCGCCGAGCAGCGCGACCTCTGCCGTCGCGTCGGCATCGGCTACGAGACGATCCCCGGCATCTCCGCCTTCTCCGCGGCCGCCGCCCGGATGGACGTCGAGATCACCGTCCCCGAGGTCTCCCAGTCCCTCATCCTCACCCGGCTGGAGGGCGGTCGCACCCCGATGCCCGACGGTGAGACCATCGCCTCCTTCGCCGCCCACGGCGCCACCATGGCGATCTATCTGTCGGCGGCCCGCAACAAGGCCCTGCAGGACGCCCTGCTGGCCGGCGGCTACCCGCCCGGCACACCCTGCATCATCGGCTACGCCGTCACCTGGCCCGAGGAACTCATGTTCCGCTGCCCGCTGGCCGAGCTGTCCGCCACGATGCGCGCCCACAAGCTGTGGAAGCACGCCGTGGTGCTCGTCGGCCCGGCTCTGGCCGAGGGCCCCATCTCCACCCGCAGCCACCTGTACCATCCCGGCTTCCGCCACGAGTACCGCGGCGCCGAGGCCACCGCCCATGCCGACCTGAAGGCCCACGGGACGCGCGGGGTGCTTGACGACAACCCCCCTGACAACAACCCCTCCGACGAAGCCGCCACTGACAAGGGAGAACACTCATGATCCGGGTTCACGGATATCTCGGCGAGATCACCGCGGCGATGAGGGACGACGTCGCCGCATCCCAGCTGGTCGTCGGCGGGAAGCGCCACCTCGACGCCCTCGACGTCCCCGAGGAGCGCCGCCAGGTGCTCGGCCTCATCGGGCCGGCCATCGAACGGATCCAGACCCTGGACGCCGATGCCCGGGTGACCGTCGTGGCCTCCGGCGACCCGCTCTTCTTCGGTGTCGTGCGACGGATGCGCCAGGCGGGTCTGAAGCCCGAGGTGGTCACCGCGCCCAGCTCCCTGCAGGCCGCCTTCGCCGCCATCGCCCTGCCCTGGGACGACGCCCAGCTGGTCTCCTCCCACACCGGGGGCATCGAGTCGGCGATCAGGCTCGCCAAGGTCCATCCCAAGGTCGGCGTCCTCACCGCCCCGAAGAAGGGCCTGCCCGAGCTGGTCGAAGGGCTGGCGGGCCTGGGACGCCACTACGTGGTCGCCGAGCGGATCGGCGAGCCCGGCCAGCGGATCCGCGTCCTCGACGAGGACGCCGCGCGGTCCGTCGTCGACGCCGAGGACCTCTCCAGCCCCTACGTGGTGCTCGTGCTGGCCCACCATCCCGACTCCCCGGAGGCCATCGGGATCAGCCCGGAGCTGGTCGGCGACGTCAACACCCCGGCTCCGGGGGACCCGCAGCCCGGTTCGGACACGAACCCCGACGGCTCCGACAGGGCACCGATCATCGGCCAGATCGTCAACACCGACGCCGCCATCGCCCACGCGCAGGCCATCGACAAGGCACTGGGCACCGAGACGAAGAAGTACCCCGGCCCGGCCACCGCAGGCCTGGTGGAGGCCTGGGGCCAGTGCGATCTCATCGTCTCCCACCTGGCGCTGGGCGCCACCACCCGGATCATCGCGCCGCTGCTGGCCTCCAAGAAGACCGATCCCGGCGTGGTCGTGGTCGACGAGGCCGGCCGCTTCGCCATCCCGCTGGTCGGCGGCCACGTCGGCGGCGCCAACGACCTTGCGCGACGGATCTCCGAGGCCCTCGGCGGGGTCGCTGTCGTCTCCACCGCCACCGACTCCCTGGGGGTGCCGGCCCTCGACCAGCTCGGCTGGGCCTACGAGGGTGACGTCGCCGCGGTCACCGGGGCGATCATCGCCGGGCGGCCCGTCGCCGTGGTCCGCGAGCAGCCGTGGCCGCTGCCTCCGCTGCCGGCCAACGTCTCGCAGGGCGCCGAGAACCCGGCAGCGCAGATCGTCGTGAGCGACCGGGTCGCCGAGGCAGCGCTGAAGGGTCTGCCCGAGCTGCCGTCGGTGGTGCTGCACCCCCGCTCCCTGGTGGTGGGGATGGGCTGCAACTCCGGCACCGACGTCGACCACCTGGCCGCCCTGCTCGACGACGTGCTGGCCGAGGCCGGGCTGGCGCCCGGATCGGTGAGCGCCCTGCTGAGCCACGAGGTGAAGTCCGGGGAGTTGGGACTCATCAAGCTCGCCCACCGTCTCGGCGTCGAGTACCGCACATATCCCGCCGAGGTGCTGGCCGCCCAGGACGCGCCCAACCCGTCGGCGACGGTGGCGCGCGAGGTCGGCACGGCGAGCGTGTCGGAGGCGTCGGTGCTGGCCGAGAGGGCCGAGCTGATCGTCACCAAGCACAAGACCTCCGAGGCCACCTGCGCCGTCGGCCGGATCCCGGCACGCGGCCATCTGGCGGTCGTGGGGCTGGGGCCCGGCGCGCGGGATCTTCTGGCGCCGCGGGCCGTCAAGGCCATTCAGGACGCCACCTTCGTCGCCGGATACGCCCCCTATGTCCGTCAGATCCGCGATCTGGTGCGTTCTGGCGCCGAGATCCTGGCCACCAAGATGGGCACCGAGGAGGAACGCACCGAGGCCGCCATCGCCGCGGCACGCAAGGGCAACAACGTCGCCTTCGTCTGCGGCGGGGACCCGGCCATCTACGCCATGGCGTCGCCCACCCTGGAGATGGGCACCGACGGAATCGACGTGGAGATCGTTCCCGGCATCACCGCCGAGCTGGCGATCTCGGCCATCCTCGGCGCCCCGCTGGGCCACGACCACGCCACCATCAGCCTGTCGGATCTGCACACTGACTGGAACCTCATCCTCAAGCGGGTCCGGGCCGCCGCCGAGGGCGATCTGGTGACCACCTTCTACAACCCGCGCTCGCGCACCCGCGTCCACCAGCTCCCCGACGCCCTGGCCATCATGGCCGAGCACCGCCCGCCGGAGACCCCGGTGGCGATGGTCTCCCACGCCGAACGGCGCCAGCAGGAGGTCGTCATGTCCACCCTCGCCGAGTTCAGGCCCGAATGGGTCGGCATGACGGCGATGGTGGTGGTGGGCTCCTCGACCACGAAGTTCGTGACGTCGGGGGACGGGCGCCAGATGATGGTCACCCCGCGCGACTACCACTGGATGGACGGGGCGATCAGCGCCCACAAGCAGAAGAACTACTCCCACCGCGACCTGCCGAGGGCCGACGACGCCTCCTACCACGGGCAGCGCAAGGCCCGGCAGGACGCCTCGGACGAGGCCGGTAATGTCATCGAGGAGAATCAGAAGGGATGACCATGACCGACCGCACTGCCGATGATCGTGCCACCGCCCAGGACTTCACCTCGCGGGTACCGCTGGTGATCGCCGCCCACGGCACCCGGAACGCCGACGGTGTCGAGACCTGCCGGGCCCTGGCCAGACGCGTCGCCTCCAAGCTGCCCGGAGTGCCGGTCGAGCTGGGCTTCGTCGAACTGGCGGAGCCGCCGATCGCCGACGCCGTCGCCACGGCGGTGGCCGCCGGCCAGGAGTACGACGGGCAGGCCGCGGCCGAGGTGCAGCGGGAGGGCGGCCCGGTGCCCCCCGACGCCGTCGTCGTGCCACTCATGATCAACACCGGCGGGCACGTCCAGCGCGACATTCCCGAGGCCATCGACGAGGGGCGCGGGGACGCCCGGGTGCTGTACTCCAGCCCCCTGCAGCCCGATCCGCGGCTGCGCGCCGCCCTGGGGCGTCGTCTGCACGAGGCCATGGCGCCCGCCGACGGCAGAGAGTGGGAGGCCAAGGACACTGCCGCGGTGCTCGTGGGGCGCGGCGCGCTGGATCCCGAGGCGAACGCCGCCCACTACCAGCTCACCCGCCTGTTCTGGGAGGAGAACAAGCTCAAGAGGGTGCAGCCGTGCTTCATCCAGGTGACCCCGCCCTCCCTGCCCGAGGCACTGAGCCTGCTGTCCTCGGAGGGGGCCACCCAGATCGTGGTGGTGGGCAACTTCCTGTTCCCGGGCCGGCTCCACGAGTGGATGACCGACCAGGTGAGGGCCTGGAACGAGGCGAGGCCCGACGTCGAGGTGCGGGTCGCCGAGGTGATCGGCGACTGCGATGAGCTCGCCGACGTCGTCGTCGACCGATACCGCTCCCCGTTGGGCGAGGAGGGCGTGGGCGAGGGCGCCCCGGTGTACCTGTCGGGGCTCAGACTCGCCGGCAGGGACGTCCTGGTGGTCGGCGCCGGTCATGTCGCCGAGAGACGGGTGGTGCGTCTGCTGGACGCCGGGGCGAAGGTGCACGTGGTGGCCCCCAATGCCGGTATCCAGCTGGGCCGGCTGGCCAGGCGCGGGCAGGTCGAGTACCGGAAGAAGGCTTTCGAGTCCTCCGATCTGGACGGTATGTGGTTCGTCCAAGCGCTCACCAACGATCCCGAGGTCAATGCTCGTGTGAGTGAGGAGGCCGAGAAGCGCCGCATCTTCTGCGTGCGCGGGGATGCCGGGCGCAAGGGCACGGCCTTCACCCCCGCCACCCAGCAGTCCGGCGGGATGACCGTCTCGGTGGTCGGCGACCGGACCCCGCGCCGGTCGGCGAAGCTCCGCGACGAGCTGTTGCGGGCACTGCAGGGATGACCTCGTAGGATCGGCGGGTGATCTCGTTCGACCTGCACAGCCTCGGCTTCGACGCCGCATCTCTCGACGAACTGGTCTCGGCCGCAGTGACCGCCGGCGCCGCCGGGGCCCAGAACGTCGACGGCTTCGAGCTGCTCGCCGCCTACACCGACCCCTCGGGAGCACGCCTGGGGCTGATCCAGTCGGGCGGTGAGCTCGACACCATCGCCTCCCTGGTGTGTCCCACGACCCATCCCGCGGAGGTCTTCCGGTACTCCGACACTCTGGCCCAGGTCGACGTCATGGCGCCCGGCGGTTCAGGATCGGGTAGGGGCGGCGGGCTGAGCCGTGCCGGGATCGGCGAGGCCGGTGTGATCAGCGGCGACTCGATCCTCAGCGGGCTTGCGGTGGGCCACCGGCGCGAGCGGCTGGCGCGGTTCCTGGCCAACGTCGACGACCCGGTGGAGTACCCGCTGGGCGGTGAGCCGGGGGAGGAGACCCCGAAGGAGATCGAGCATCTGCGGGTCGGTGCGGTGCCCACCGAGTTCCCGAAGATCTACGACTCCGAGGAGGCCTACGGGCGCTCAGAGGAAGGGTCGATGGGCACCGAGCTGTCCTTCTCGGCGGGGGCCCTCATCTCGCCGTGGCTGCTGGAGATCAGCGCCGGACGCGCCACCCGCGAACAGGCCAGTGCGGCCGCCCAGATGACGATGGTGGTGCAGCGGGTGGAGCGGCGCACCAACCGGCTTACCGGGGTGGACTGGCTGCGGGTGATCGGCACGACGTCGATCCCGATGACCCTGGCACTGCCCGCCGACCTGCCCCATGCTCCCCACGAGGGGTCGGTCATCTCGGCGACCGTGACGCCGGTGGTGTCCTCGGGTACCTGGGAGGCCGGACAGCTCTGGGGATGACCCCTACTTGTGAGAATTCGTCTCCTCGTCCCATGACGCGATGGCGTTGAGCGCCGCGACCGTGATCGCCGAGCCCCCGCGCCGGCCCAGCAGGGTGAGGAACTCCAGGCCGAGGGCGGAGTCGACCAGGGCCTGCTTGGACTCGGCGGCGCCCACGAATCCGACCGGGACGCCCACCACCGCGGCGGGAAGCTGACCGGTCTCGGCGGCCACCTCGAGGACCCTGAACAGGGCGGTGGGTGCGTTGCCGATCGCCACCACCGAGCCGTCCAGCTGCCCGTCGGAGGCCCACATGTCGACCGCCGCGCAGGTCTTCGTGGTGCCACGCTCGGCTGCCAGCTCGGCGAGGCGCGGCTCCTTGATGTGGCAGACGACCTCGTTGTCGCGGGGCAGCCGGGATCGGATGACCCCGGTGGCCGTCATCGAGGAGTCGCACAGGATCGGTGCCCCCGCCTCCAAGGCGGCCCGGGCAGCCGCCACCACCCCAGGTGTGAAGGCGATGTCGCCGGCGATCAACGGATCGGCGGCAGCGTGGATCATCCGCACCACGACGTGCTCGACGTCGGTCGGGAATCGCTCCAGGTCGGACTCCTCGCGGATGATCCGGAACGACTCGCGATAGATGTCTGCCCCATTATTGAGGTAATCAGGAATGTACTCGTGACCCACCAGGAACTCCTCACCGCCGGCCGCCCCGGCGGGGTGGCGCTCAGGGCTCGACCCTATCCGAGGAGACGCCGACGGGCACCCGGCCGAAGGGCCGCGGAGCCGCCGTGATCTAATGGTCATCGGCGGTCCCTCCCAACGTGCCCGATGGATCAGGGACCCCACTGACAACAGAAGAAATAATCGACGCCATGAGCGGAAGCCGGACAGAGCCGGCACGGTCGCGCCACTGTGAGCACCTTCGGGTGGGAGTCAGGAACGCCACGGCATCGATCCTTTCCAGGACGGGACGCAGTATCCCGAGAAAGGAGTGAAGACCCCCATGCACATCGCAGAGGGAATTCTCTCACCGACAGAGTGCGCGGTCTGGTACGCAGCCGCCGCACCGTTCGTCATCCACGGCGCCCGCGAGGTCGTCAAGCAGGTCAAGCACCACCCCGAGAACAAGCTGCTGCTGGCCACCGCCGGCGCCTTCACCTTCGTGCTGTCGGCCATCAAGCTGCCCAGCGTCTCCGGGTCCTCCTCGCACCCCACCGGCACCGGCGTCGGAGCCGTGCTCTTCAAACCACCGGTGATGGCCTTCCTGGGCATGGTCGTGCTCATCTTCCAGGCCCTGCTGCTGGCCCACGGCGGCATCAGCACGCTGGGCGCCAACACCTTCTCGATGGCGATCGCCGGCCCCTGGGTCGGCTTCGCCTTCTACAAACTCACCAAGAAGCTCGGCGGCCCCGACGCCCTGGCCATCTTTCTGTGCATGGTCTTCGCCGACTTCTCCACCTACTGCGTCACCTCCTTCCAGCTGGCCATCGCCTTCCCCGATCCCAGCTCCGGGATCATGGGTGCCGCCGGGAAGTTCCTGTCCATCTTCGCCGTCACCCAGATCCCGCTGGCCCTGGCCGAGGGCGTCCTGGGCATCCTGCTGTTCCGCTTCCTCGCCAGGGTCGCCGGCCCGCAGCTGCGCAAGCTCGGCGTGCTGAGCACTCCGGCCGATGACGTCGAGCAGGGCGGTACCGTCTCCGCAGCAAAGATCGAGGAGGGCACCCATGTCTGAACCCATCAGCACACGCACGGGCAAGCAGAAGAGCAACTTCCTGACCGGCGATCACAAGTGGGCCACCCCGGTGCTGCTGGTGATCCTGGTGGCCATCTTCGTGGTGAGCCTCATCCTCGGCGGGCAGAAGCCGGCCGCCGACGGCGAGGGCTTCGCCGGCACCGATGACGCCGCGGCCCAGGCCGCCGAGGCGGCGGGTGCCAAGCAGTGGATCAAGCCGATCTTCGAGCCCAACTCAGGAGAGGTCGAGTCCGGTCTGTTCGCCCTCCAGGCGGCCCTGGGAGCCGGCATCGTCGGCTTCGCCCTGGGCCGCATGAGCGGGAGGAAGAAGGGGCACGACGAGGCCATGGCCGCCTCGCAGCTGCCCGATGAGATGCCTGTCGAGGCTGACGCACCGACCGATCAGGAGGCGGTCGAGCCGGCCGCCGAGCCGGTCTCACGGGCGTGAGCATCACCTCTCTCGACGACGCCGCCTGGGACTCCCCCTGGCGGCGTCGTCCGGTGGGGGAGAAGGTGGGGCTGTCGGTGGGGCTCATCGTGGTCGCCCTGTGCACCCCGGCCTGGCCCGGCACCCTCTTCGTCTCCCTGATCGCTCTGGTCGCCATTCTCGGTTTCGCACGAATCCGTCCACGGGTGCTGTGGCAGGCGATGTCCGCCCCGATCGTCTTCCTCATCCTGGGAGGCGTCTCGGTGCTCGTCAGCGTCGGCACCTCGCAGGATCCGGCCGCCGTCTGGTGGCGGGGCGGGATCTTCGCGATCGGTCCGGTCTCGGCCCGTCAGGGCGCCAATCTGGTGGCCCACGGCCTGGCAGGGACGCTGGCCCTGATGATCCTGGCTCTGACCACGCCGATGGTCGACCTGCTCACCTGGATGCGCAGGCTCCACGTCCCCGACGCCCTGCTGGAGATCGCCAGCCTCACCTACCGGCTGATCTTCGTGCTGCTCGACACCGTGTTCACCGCCCATGAGGCGCAGAAGTGCCGGCTGGGAGACGCCCCGGTCGGCCGGCTCAACGGCTACCGCCGGCGCTTCGAGAACACTGCCGCCCTGATGGGCTCGGTCGGGGTGCGGGCCTGGGCACGGTCCAACCGGCTGAACGACGGCCTGGTGAATCGCGGGTTCGAGGACTCGCTGCTCACCCTGCCGGTCCAACGGGTCGGTACCTGGAAGTTCAAGGTGGTGACCGTCCTGGTGATCGCCGGGTCATGGGCCGCATGCTGGCCGGTCGCAGGAAGGCTGTGGAGATGAATGAGTCCCTACTCAGCACCGACGGGCTGTGCGCCACTCATCCCGGCCGTCCCATGGTGCTGTCCGAGGTGTCACTGGCCATACGCCGGGGAGTGAGGGTGGCGATCCTGGGCGCCAACGGCTCGGGCAAGACGACGCTGCTGCGCTGCCTGTCGGGTTCCCTGGAGCCCGTTTCGGGAACCGTCCGGCGCGGTGAGACCGTGCTCAGGTACAGCCGCAAGGCGCTGCGGGAGCACCGCCGGTCGGTGCAACTGGTGCTGCAGGATCCCGACGATCAGCTGTTCAGCGCCGACGTCACCCAGGATGTGTCCTTCGGCCCGATGAATATGGGCCTGGAGGTCGACGAGGTGCGACAGAGGGTGGCCCGGGCCCTGGAACTGCTGGGAGCCGACCATCTGGCGGAGCGGGCCACCCACCAGCTGTCCTACGGGGAGCGCAAGCGGGTGGCGGTGGCCGGTGCGGTCGCTATGACGCCCGACCTGCTGCTCCTCGACGAACCCACCGCCGGGCTGGATCCGGCGGGCGTGGTGCAGATGATGACGGCCCTGGACCGCCTGCGCGACGCCGGGACGACGGTGGTGATGGCCACCCACGATGTGGATCACGCCCTGTCCTGGGCAGACGAGGCGCTCGTGGTGGTCGACCATCACGTCGTCCAGGGGCCTGTCGACGAGCTGCTGGCCGACGAGGAACTCGTCGCCCGGGCCCACCTGGAGCTGCCCTGGCCGCTGGCCCTGGCGAACCGGCTCGGGCTGCCCGGCCACCCCCGCAACCTCGAGGAGGTCGTGGGGCTGCTCGGCCAGAAGAGCGCCCCGCTGGCGAGCTGAACGAGGCATCGACAATTTCTCGTCCTGAACCGGTCGATTCGGCACTGCCGGTGCCGGAACGGCCCGTCCGGGAGGAGAAAATGTCGCGACGCTACTTGGACCAGCTCCACGCGACGACGGTTCGGGCCGGCTTCCAGCCGTGCAGCCGCCCGATGCGGTCGGCGGTCTCCACGCTGAGCCGCATGAGTTCGCCGCCCCAGTCGGCATGGAGCTGCGCCACCAGGGTCTCGGCCTCGATGGTCACCCCGTGAATCACCAGCCGCCCGCCCGTCCGCAGGGCGTCGCGGCAGGCGGTCGCCAGCTCCATGGTGGCCCCGCCGCCGATGAACACGGCGTCTGGGGGCGGCAGCTCGGGCAGCCCGCCCGTCAGGTCGGCATCGACCACCTCGAACTGTCCGGGCAGGGTGAGGGCCTCCGCATTGGCGCGGGCATTGGATGCCCGGTCGAGGCGCCGCTCGACACCGATGGCCCGGCAGGTCGGGTCGGTGCGGCACCACTCGACGGCCACCGACCCGGCGCCGGTGCCCAGATCCCACAGCAGTTGGCCGGGCATCGGCCGCAGCGCCGCCATCGCGACCGCGCGTATCGCATGTTTCGTGATGAGCCCGTCGTGGGCGAAGTGCTCCTCGCCGAGCCCGGGAGCCCGTCCCAGCAGAGAGGTGTCAGAGTCAGTGGTCACGGAGTCAGCTTAGAAGACCGGTCCGCGGACCCTCGCAGGATTGCGGTGACCCTGATGTGACAGAATCTCCTCGGCCGGTCGGGAGGAATCCCGGTGAGGAGAGATCCGAGTCCGGAGCGGTCCCGCCACTGTGAGCGCTGACGCGCGAGCCAGGTCGTCCCTGCCGGCAGCCCCTGTGGATCCATGGGGGGTGACGATGCGGGCGAGGACCCGCGAGGAGGATTCCCATGCCGCGTGCACGCTCCGGTGCTCAGCCCGACGACGGGCTGTCGACCAGGCAACGCCGGCTACGGCCGGTCCTGATGGTCAACACCGGCGAGGGCAAGGGCAAGACGACGGCCGCGATGGGCACCGCCCTGCGGGCCTGGCACCAGGGGTGGTCGGTCGGGGTCTACCAGTTCGTGAAGTCCGGACGCTGGCATGTCGGGGAGCAGGACGCCCTGCAGGCCCTCGGCGATCTCCATGAGCGGACCGGGGCAGGCGGGCCGGTGACCTGGGAGACGATGGGCACCGGATGGTCGTGGACGAAGGCCTTCAGGGCCGAGGAGAATCCCGCCGAGGCCGCCCGGGAGGGATGGCGTCACGTCCGCGAGCTGCTGGAGCGGCAGGCCCATGACTTCTATCTCCTCGACGAGTTCACCTACCCGCTGGACTGGGGCTGGATCGACGTCGACGAGGTGGTCGAGGTGCTGGCCCGCCGGCCGGGCACCCAGCAGGTCGTCATCACCGGGCGCCGTGCTCCGGAAGCACTCGTCGAGGCCGCCGACCTGGTGACCGGGATGACCAAGATCAAGCATCCCTTCGACGCGGGCCAGCGCGGTCAGGCGGGCATCGAATGGTGACGCCGGTGCATGAGACCTCAACCCACAGGTCCTCAGACCACGAGACCTCAGCGCACGAATCAGTGCATGAAGAGGTGCGCATCCCGAGAGTCCTCATCGCCGCCCCGGCCTCCGGCGGCGGCAAGACCACCGTGGCCACCGGCCTGATGGCCGCGCTGCGCGCCGCCGGTCGCGAGGTGGCGCCGTTCAAGGTGGGGCCCGACTACATCGATCCCGGCTATCACGGCCTGGCCACCGGACGCCCGGGACGCAACCTGGACTCGGTGATGTGCGGGGCCGATCTCATGGCGCCCCTGCTGGCCCACGGGTTCGCCACCCCCGAACCGGCAGATGTGGCGGTCATCGAGGGCGTGATGGGACTGTTCGACGGGCGGCTGGGCGACGGTGCCGGGTCCTCGGCGCAGATCGCGAAGCTCACCGGCACCCCGGTGGTGCTGGTGGTCGACACCAGCCATGCGTCCTTGACCCATGCCGCGGTGGTGGCCGGGCTGGCCGGATTCGACCCGGACGTGAGGATCGCCGGGGTGATCCTCAACCAGATCGGATCAGCCCGGCACGGTGCCGAGATCCGCCGTGGAGTCGAGGGTCTGGGCATCCCGGTGCTCGGCGAGATCCCCCGCGACAAGGAGATTGCCGTGCCCTCACGGCACCTCGGTCTGGTGCCCGCCGCAGAGCGCGACGCCTCAACTGCCCAGGTGCAGGCTCTGGCGGGGCTGATCGCCGAGCATGTCGACCTGGACGCCGTGATGGAGGTGGCCGCGTCCGCGCCCGACCTGGACGCGATCCCCTGGGATCCCGCCCAGGCGCTGAGGGCCAGCGCCGGATGGGACGCCCTGGCGAGCGCGAGGGGAGTCGCCTCCCCCCTCATAGGAATTGCATCGGGTCGGGCATTCACCTTTCGGTATGCGGAGACCACCGAGCTGCTGGAGGCCGCCGGCTGCCGGGTGGTCGACGTCGACCCCCTGACCGACACCGCGCTGCCCGAGGACATCTGCGGGCTTTACCTGGGGGGCGGGTTCCCCGAGATGCACGCCGACGAGCTGTCGGCCAACCGGTCCCTGCACGAGTCCATCCGCGCCCATGTGGCCGGCGGGATGCCGGTGGTCGCCGAGTGCGCCGGGCTGCTCATGCTCTGCCGCACCCTCGACGGGCACCCGATGACCGGGGTGCTACCCCTCGACGCGGCGATGAGACGCCGTCTCACCATGGGATACCGGGATGCCACTGCTCCCGCGGACACCCTGCTCGCCGGGGCGGGTGAGCGCGTCATCGGTCACGAGTTCCACCGCACCGGGGTCACGAACCTCTGCGACGATCCACAGCCCGCCTGGGCCTTCACCACGCCCGACGGGAGCATCCGCGAGGAGGGCGCGTCCATGGATCCGGCAGGTCTCGGCCGGCCCACCGTCCATGCCTCCTACCTGCATCTCCACTGGGCCGGGGCACCGGCATGCGCGGCGAAGTTCGCCGCCGAGGCGTGGGCATACGCGGCCCGGTCAACGGCGGGCGCGATCCCCCTGCGCTCTTCAAGGCTCGCTACTATTCCGGACGGGTCGGGTTCGGCGAGTGGGCCGGGTCCGCAGGCCCCGGCTCCGGAACCCGATCTTCACCACCACGGGGACCACGACGTCGCCCCCGGCCTGGTCGATCTGGCCGTCAACGTGCGCGTCGACCACACACCCGACTGGTTGGTCGACGCCATCACCGCCTCCGCACCCAGCTGGCAGGCCTACCCCGACCCCGCGCCCGCCCGGGCCGCACTGGCCCGCCACCACGACGTCGACCCCGCGATGCTGCTGCCCACCAACGGCGGGGCCGAGGCCTTCGTCCTGGTCGCCCGAGCATTCCACCCGCGCCACGCCGTGGTGGTCCATCCCCAGTTCACCGAACCCGAGGCCGCGCTGCGCACCGCCGGCCACGACGTCGACCGCCTCATCCTGGGCCCCGGGAACGGCTTCGCCCTCAACCCGGCGTCCGTCCCGCGCGACGCCGACCTGGTGGTCATCGGCAATCCCACCAACCCCACCGGAGCCCTTCACCCGGCCGCCGCGCTGCGCGAACTGGCCAGGCCGGGCCGCATTCTGGTGGTCGACGAGGCCTTCATGGACGCCACCGACGGCGTCCAGACCCTCATCGGCCCCCGGATGGAGGGGGTGCTGGTGCTGCGATCCCTCACCAAGACCTACGGGCTCGCCGGGATCCGCGCCGGATACGCCGTCGGCGACCGGCGGCTCATCGCGCGACTGGCCGCCCAGCAGCAGGCGTGGTCGGTCTCCACCCCGGCGATCGCGGCGATGATCGCCTGCTGCGGCGAGGAGGCTGAACGACACCGCTCCCGGCTGGCCGCCGGCCTTCCGGCCATGCGCGACGACCTCACCGCCAGACTGCGCACCCTCGGATTGCGCGTCATCGAGTCGGGCGCCCCCTTCGTGCTGGTCGACACCTCCTCGATCGGCCAGGAATCGGTGAGGGAATCGCTGGCCTGCATGGGATTCGCCGTCCGGCGGGGAGAGACCTTCCCCGGGCTGGGACCCACCTGGATACGGCTCGCGGTACGCGACTCCGACACCCACGCCCGGCTGGCCGACGCGCTGGCAGTTCTCAACTCAGGGCCTATCAACTCAGGGTCTATCAACACCAAGGAGAACCGATGACCGTCCCCCGGTATGCCCCCGACCTGGTGCCCGGCACCGTCACCCTGGTGGGCGGCGGCCCCGGAGATCCCGGCCTGCTGACCCTCGCCGGGCTCCAGGCGGTGCGCCAGGCAGACGTCATCCTCTACGACCGGCTCGCCCCGCTGGCCGTTCTCGAAGAGGCGCCCGAGGCCGAGAAGATCCGGGTGGGCAAGGTTCCCGGCGGTGAGTACGTCCCCCAGGAGCGGATCAACGAACTGCTCGTCGAGCACGCCCGGGCCGGTGAGAAGGTGGTCCGGCTCAAGGGCGGGGACTCCTTCGTTTTCGGGCGCGGCGGGGAGGAGTGGCAGGCCTGCGCCGCCGCCGGGGTGCCGGTGCGCATCATCCCCGGGGTGACGTCGTCAGTGGCCGGTCCGGAGCTCGCCGGGATCCCGCTGACCCACCGCCACATGGTGCAGGGATTCACCGTCGTGTCCGGCCACGTGGCCCCCGGCGACTCACGCTCCGAACTCGACTGGGGCCGGCTCGCCCAATGCGGCACCACCCTGGTGATCCTCATGGGTGTGGCGCACATCAAGCAGATCTCGTCGGACCTGATGGGCGGAGGGCTGGCCGCCGACACCCCGGTCGCGGTGATCCGCCAGGCCTCCCTGCCCGACCAGTCCGTGCTCACCACCACCCTGGCCGAGGTGGCCAACGCGATGGCCGAGGCCGGCGTGCGGCCCCCCGCGATCACGGTGGTCGGGGACGTCGCCGGGCTGGATCTGGACCACACCGAGGCCGAGGAGCGTCGCCCCTCCGACCACTAGACGATGGCGGCGACCAGACGGTCCAACGCCTCGGCCACCTCGGGAACCTCCTCGCCGTAGGCCGGTGCCGGCGGCCTGGAAATCATCACCACGGCGGTGCCGAGCTCCCCGGCGGCCACCAGTTTCGGATCCGGTTCAGAGCCCCCCGAGTCCTTCGAGACCAGGACGTCCACGCCGGCCAGCAGGGCCCGCTCGGCCTCCAGCCCGAAAGGGCCTCGGTCGCGCAGCACTGTCCACGACAGCGGCAGCCGCACGTCGGGGGCGTCGATGCACCGCGCGATGACACTGCGGTCCGCCAGGGCGGCCAGATAGTGGGGAACCGGCTGGCGTCCGACCGTCAGCAGCACCCGGCCGCCGGCCTCCCGGGCGGCCTGCGCCGCATCCTGGTGGCCGGCCACCCACGTCCAGTTCCGGGCATCGTCGAGGCCCCGCCAGCTGGGGGCCTTCAGACGCAGCAGCGGCAGGCCGACCTGTGCGGCGGCCCGGGCGGCATGATCGCTCATCGTCCCGGCGAACGGGTGGGTGGCGTCCACCACGGCCCGCACCCGGTTCTCCCGGAGGAACGCGGACAGCCCCTCCACCCCGCCGAAGCCGCCGACGCGCACGGCTCCCGGTACGGGGCTTCGCGACGCCGTCACCCCGGCCAGCGAGGTGACGACGTCGATCCGCCGATCCACCAATTCTTGGGCGAGGCGCCGGGCACGACCGGTGCCGCCGAGTACGAGGACGTCCATGACGCCATCCAACCAGCATGTGGGAGAATCGTCGGCGGTCCCAGGTGGAACACCGGTGCGGCGGGCTCTGCCCGCCAGGTCCGGGGCGGTCCCGCCACTGTGAGCGCTGATGCGCGAGCCAGATCATCGCCGGGGGCCGCGGGCTCCGACCGGAGTCCGACGAGCATTCGGGTGCTTGGCCTCCACGATGCCGGATCCTGCGAGGACACAGGGTTCCGGACGTCGGGCCGCGTGCCCGGGATCAGGAGATTCCAGCATGGCCGACCCCCGACTTCCCGGCGCCCTGGCGCCCGACTCCCTTCTCGCTCGGACCGTCACGGCGATCAGGCCCGCCGACCCGCAGGCTCTCGCCGCGGCCCATGACCGCCAGCAGATCCTCACCAAGCCCGAGGGTTCGCTGGGGCAGCTGGAGGCGCTGTCGATCCGGCTCGCCGGGATGAGCTCGCAGCTGCCCGTGCCGGTGCCCTCGCATCCGGTGGTCGGCCTGTTCGCCGGCGACCACGGCGTCTGGGCTCAGGGCGTCTCCCCGGATCCTCAGGAGATCACCGCCCAGATGGCCGGCAATATGGCTGCCGGCGGCGCCGGCATCAGCGTCCTGTCGGCCCAGATGGGCGCCCGGGTGTGGGTCACCGACGTCGGTGTGGCCACTGCGCTGCCGGCCGGCAGCGGGGTGCGGGACCGTAATGTGCGCCGCTCCACCGACGACATCTCGCAGGGCCCCGCGATGACCCTCGACGAGGCGATCCGTGCCCTTGAGGTGGGCATCGAGACGGCCGACGAGGCCGTCGCCCAGGGCGCCGACATCCTGATCACCGGCGAGATGGGGATCGCCAACACCACCCCCGCCGCAGCCCTCATCTCCCTGTTCACCGGGCTCCCCGTCGACGCGGTGACCGGGCGCGGAGCCGGCGCCGACAGCCGGCGTCAGGCCCACAAGATCTCCGTCATCCAACAGGCCCTCGACGTCAACCGTCCCGACGCCGCCGATCCGGTCGGCGCGCTCACCAAGGTGGGCGGATTCGAGCACGCCGCGATGGCCGGACTGGTGCTGGGCGCCGCGGCCCATCGGGTACCGGTGGTCATCGACGGCGTCATCGCCTGCTCCTCGGCCCTGCTGGCCATCGCCATCGCCCCCGACGCCGCCGACTTCCTGGTGCCCGGCCATGCCGGAGCCGAACCCGGCATCACCGCGGCCCTGGAGAGGCTGGGGCTGCCGGCCCTGCTGGATCTGGGTCTGCGGCTGGGGGAGGGCACCGGCGCGGTGCTCGCGCTGCCGATCATCCAGGCCGCCGCGCACATCCTCAACGAGATGGCGACCTTCGAGGACGCCGCGGTCACCGACATCAAGGTCACCGGCGAGATCGACCTGCCGGCCGATGAGGCGGACCGGATCGAGGAGGGGGCGTCGCGGTGACTGTGTTCAAGCCGACTCCCGTCGACGCGCGTCCGGTGCGCGCGATCGTCCTGGGAGGGGCCCGCTCGGGCAAGTCCACCTGGGCCGAGAGCCGGGTCTCCAGGTTCCCCGAGGTGACCTACGTGGCCACCTCGGCCCGCAATCCCGACGACCCCGAGTGGGAGGAGAGGATCCGGATCCACCGGGCCCGGCGTCCGGAGTCCTGGACGACCGTCGAGACCCTCGACATCGCCGCCGTACTGCTCGACCGCAAGGACTCGCCGGTGCTGGTCGACTGCCTGGGCGTGTGGATCACCAGAATCCTCGACGAGGTCGGCGCCTGGACCGGGGAGGACGGGTGGCAGGAGTCTCTGCGCTCCCGCGTCGACGAGCTGGTCGACGCCGTCGGCCGCACCACCCGCGAGGTCGTGCTGGTCTCCAACGAGGTGGGTATGGGGGTCGTCCCGGAGACGGCGTCAGGACGGATGTTCCGCGATGAACTCGGCCGGCTCAACGCCGCCGTCGCGGGGGCCTGCGACGAGGTGTGGGTGTGTGTGGCCGGCATCGCGAAGAGGTGGGCATGACTTCTCACAGCAGCAACCGCGACGACCACGAATCGGCCTGGCAGGCCGTCGAGGACGTCAACGCGGAACCGACCCGCCGCATCGATGAGCCCACCCACCGCATCGAGAGGCCGAGGCCGGCCCGCATCCCCGGACCGCTGCTGGGCATCGTGTCGGCATTCGCGCTGTTCTCGATCATCCCCGCGCCGGTGCTGCCGAATATCGACAGGCGGATCGCCACCCGGGCTATCCGTGCCTTCCCCTGGATGGGCATGCTGCTGGGCGTCGTCGCCGGACTGGTCGCCGGGGGAGTACTGGCCGCCGGCGCCGGATCCTGGCTGGCCGGCGTGCTGGCCCTGGGCTGGTTGGCCGGGGCGACCGGCGGATTCCATCTCGACGGGGTCGCCGACACCGCCGACGGGCTGTCCTCGCGCAAGCCGGCCGAACAGGCGCTGACCATCATGAAGCAGTCCGACATCGGGCCGATGGGCGTCATCAGCCTGCTCATGGTGCTGCTCATCGACCTGGGATCTTTGACCAGCCTCACCGCCACCTCAGCCGGCCTCGGAGCCGGGGCCTGGTGGCGGTTCGGCCTGCTGATCCTGGTGGGCCCAGCCGTCGGGCGTGCATCGATCCTGCTGGCCACCCTGCCGAGCGTGCCGTGCGCCCGACCCGGCGGATTCGGGTCGCTGGTCGCCGGGGTGACGGCTCCCCGCGCCGCGGCTCTGAACCTTGCCGTGCTCGGCGTGGTGTGGGCCGGCCTGGGCTGGCTGGTCGCCGGCTGGGCCGGCGCGGTGCTGGTCGTCGCGGCATGCGCGTTGGCGCTGGGCTGGGCGCAGGTCTGGTCGCGGCATCTGATCCGGCGACTCGGCGGGATGACCGGAGACACCTTCGGCTCCCTCAACGAGACGACGCAGTGCGTCGCCTGGGCGCTGATGGCCATCGGTGCGGCCCTACTGTGGGGACCGTGATCCTCGACGACCTCGGAACTCCTGTCGAACTCAACAAGCCTGCCAGGCGCATCGTGAGCCTGGTGCCCTCCATCACGGAGGCGATCGCGCTGACCTGCCCGCAGACACTGGTGGGGTGCACCGACTGGTGCGTCCGGCCCACGGACATCCAGGAGCGCGCCGGGCACCCGGTGGCCCGGGTGCGGGGCACCAAGAACCCGAACCGCGAGGCTGTCGCTGCCCTGGAGCCCGACCTCATCGTCGCCAACCGAGAGGAGAACCGGCAGTTCGACGTCGACGCCCTACGCGAGGCCGGCCTGGCGGTGTGGGTGACGAGCATCGACGGGGCCGAGGACGCAGTGGCCAGCCTTGCCCGGCTGCTCCGGGAGGCGATCGGGTTGGCCGAGCCCGACTGGCTGGGGCAGGCGCGTGCAGAGTGGAGCGCCCCGGCCCCTGAACCGGTGCTGACCGCTATCGTCCCCATCTGGCGGGATCCCTGGATGTGCGCCGGGCCGGCGACATATATCGCCGACCTGCTGCATCACTGCGGGGTCGAACTGGTGGATCTGCCCGACGACGGCACCCGCTACCCGCACGTGGACCTGGAGGTGCTGCGGGGGCTGGGCGCCGACCGGATCGTGCTGCCCGACGAGCCCTACCACTTCACCGCCGACGACGGCCCCGAGGCCTTCCCGGGCGCCGATGTGAGGCTGGTCGACGGGCAGAGGCTCGCCTGGTACGGACCGTCGATGGTCGGCGCCAGGCAGGAACTGATCGACGCCGTCCGCTGAACGGCGGCATGACGGATTTCCCAGCCCGGCGTCGGCCTGCCAGAATGTGACGTGGCCCCGCGGGGCTGCGCCTGTGTAGCTCAGTTGGTAGAGCGCCGCTCTTGTAAAGCGATGGTCGCGGGTTCGATTCCTGTCACAGGCTCCAGCAGATGGCGTCATTGCAGGCTCAGATGACGATTCGAGGCACATCTCCGGAGGTGCCTCGAGCGCGTGGTGTGCACGGAAGCACCCATATGTGTCATCGCCCAGTGTCGATCTCTGGCCATCGTCACTCAGCGTGGGAGACTTCGGCCAGTCTCTTCAACAAGGTGGGCTGGTTGGATTTGACGGTGAACAGGTAGTCCGCCCCGGCGGCCAGGATCGCGGTCGCCGAGGCGGTCCAGGTGCTGGAGGGCGTCGGCGGTGATCACCGCACCGGCGGCACGCCGGCCCAGGGTGGCGATCATGGCGGGCAGCGCGGGGATCTGGGTGGACTTGGCCTCCACCACCTGTTGGGCGACCACCGTCCCGGAGGCGTGATCGAGGCCGGCGACCAGATGACGGGCCTTCTCGACGGTTGAGCGGGAGCCCCGCAGGGTACCCGCTCGATCGCGATGACCCGGCGCCCGTCGATGGTGGTGGTGCGGGTCCAGGCGTACAGGCACAGTTCGGCGTCCAGGGCGGCGGCATCGATACGAGAGAACAGTGTGCGCAGGGTCGACTCGCCGTGAGCCGCTCGCAGTCCGAACCCGGCCAGCGCAGCGACGGTCAGCCGGGCGGCCCACTCGCCGGTGGCGGCCAATCCCCGGCAGCCGGCCATCGCCGCTGAGACGGCGACCAGAAGGAGTCCTGACAACGGGTAACGCCTGCCACGGGCCTTCCGGGGATCGGGGACACGGGCCAGGTGATCGGCCAGCCGGGGGTCGGGTGCGGGCGTGTCAGACGTGCGTGAGGGCGGCGCTGTGGGGGAGGGTGGCATCGCGGGCGGGGCCCTTACGGCTGGACGGATTGTAGAGGTACTTCCATCCAATCCGGGATGGCCTCGCCCGCCCACATGACACGCCGAACCCGGCTCAACCCCTAGTCACACCACACACTGACCGACTTTTCCGGGACCCTGATCTACTCCCAGATCGCCCACACGGACGACGCCCACGCGATCCTCGACCACATCACGACCGGCGAACAACAGTGGTCCCTCGAGGGACTGGTCGGTGGCTGGATCGCGGTAATCGCCCACCAGCAGGCGCTCATGAACCTGATCCGACCGGACCTCGTCCCCGAAATCACGTCCTGGGCCGGCGATTCGCACACGATCTTCGACCGATTTGGGATCGACATCGACCAGTCTGGCGCCGCCGCCACGGACGAATCCGCCTCTCCCGCGTCAGATCAGTGACGGATGGGACCGCTGCGGTCGAATGGTCGCCCGTCTGTGTCTCGTACTCGGCGATGCCGCACACGCCGCCGAAGTCATCGCACAGATCCGGCACCGCCCTCTCGTCATCGTTCAGCCCCTGGCCGGAACACCGAAGGGTGCCCTGCACCAGGTGACAGCCCGCAACGAGCATCCGGTCTCGGCCGTGCAGCCTGGCGGGGAGCTGGTCCGGCGATTCCACCTCGGAACTCGTCCTACACGGCTGTCGTGGTCATGGTGGAGTACCATAATCTTGTACCAGTTGATGTCCTGATCATGGAGGTGAGTCTCATGTCCCTGTCGGCCTCTGAGGCGCGTAGGACCCTGTTCCCTCTCATTGAGCGGGTCAACCAGGACCGCGACGCCGTCGAGATCGTCTCGAAGCACGGCAACGCCGTCCTCATGCCGGCCGACGAGTACACGGCCTGGCAGGAGACCGCCTATCTGTTCCGTTCCCCGGCCAACGCCCGCCGGCTGCTCGACGCCTACGAGCGCGCTCGATCCGGCGGGACCGAGACTCACGATCTGGACCGGGAGGACTGAGTGCGGCTGGTCTGGGACCGCAACGCCTGGGCGGACTACACCTACTGGCAGACCGCGGACCGCAGAGTCCTCAAGCGCATCAACACGCTGATCGACGCCTGCCTTCGGGACCCGTTCGCCGGCATCGGCAAGCCTGAGCAGCTCAAATACGGTGCCCCTGGGTCGTGGTCCCGGCGGATCACCGACGAGGACCGGCTGGTGTACCTGGCCGACGGTGAGGATCTCGTCATCCTCCAAGCCCGCTATCACTACTGATTTGCGAGCGGCGACCCGAGGATCCGTCGCGGGACCGCCCCCTCGCCGTCCAGCGTGCGTGGGTCAGCGCGGACACGTCAATGTCACATCCTGCTACGGCGTATCACGATGATCACCAGCTGAACCGGACGAGGTGATCCCATGACTGCGACCTATGCCGAACGGCTCTCTGCGGCGCTGGCCCGCCGGGGCCATGCGATCACACCGGCCGAGGCTGCTGAAGCGGTCCGCGAGGCCACCGGGGCGATCACCGAGCCCCTCTCGGGGGTGAGCGGGATTTCCTCCTGGCCCACAGCGGGCTGAGTGCCGCCGATCTGTCGGCCGAGTCCCGGATTCGCGACCGGGCGGTCCTGGAGGCCGACCGGGCGGAGGCCGCCAACCGGATGCGCCGCGAGAGCCTGACCACCGAGGAGGTCGCTGAGGTTCTGGGTCGGCCGGCGTCCAGCGTCCGGCGGTTGAAGGCTCGCGGCGACCTGTACGGCCTGGATGACGGGCCCGGACGCGGATCCCGGTTCCCGGCCTGGCAGTTCACCGGGGACCACCGTGTGACCCCCGGTCTGAGGGCCGTGGTGGCGGCGCTGCCGGACTTCTGGAGCCCGGCGTCGGTCGAGCGGTTCATGACGCGTCCCCGTGAGCGTCTCGATGACTGCTCGCCGGTCGACTGGCTGGCCCAGGGCGGCGACGTCGCCCCGGTGGTGGCTGCCGCGGCCGAGCAGGCGTGGCGGTGAGCCCTCGGCGCAGGACGAGGAATCCCCGGGCACCGCGGGTCCCGCTGAGCTTGGCCAAGGGCGACATCGCAACGTGGACCGGCGCGCTGTGGCGGATCCACACCGTCTCCGGGGCGCATCCGGCGGCCTGGGACGGCCTGCGCACCCGGGGCCCGATCGAGGACAACCGGTGGGATCCCCAGCCGCCGCCCGTCGGTGATCACCCCGGGATCGGCGTCTCGTACACGGCGCCGGACCCCGTGACGTGCATCTCCGAGGTCTTCTTCGACGACGCGAGGATCGAGGTGTCGGGCGACCGTGTCCTGTCGGGCTGGTACCCGGCCCGGGCCCTGAACCTGCTCGATCCGGCGAGCGACGACTGGACGGTGCGCCACGGGGCCACCGCCTCGCTGACCAGCGCGCCCCGATCGGGCTGCCGAGCCTGGGCCGCGGCCATGGCCGCCGAACTCGCCGGCCGCATCGACGGGCTCGTGGTGCCCTCGACGATCACCGGGGACCCCATGGTCGTGTTCACCGGTGCGAGCGATTCATTCCCACCGGCCCCCGCCTTCAGCCGGCCGCTGGACCATCCGGACGTGCTCGCGGTGGCAGTCGCGGCAAGAGCGCGTCTGGGCTGGCCGTTGGGGTGAGCACCCTACTCGTCATGGTGGCGGGCCATCCCGTCGCTGACGGCCCTCAGGCCATCACCTGCTCCCACTCCGAGCGGTGCGCCAGCATGCCGCGGACGGCCTCCTGGGCGGCCTCCAGGCTGTGATGGGCTCCCCAGCCGCACTGGGTCTCGTTGGCGGCCGGAACGGCGTCCAACCCGAGGATGTCGTTGAAAGTGGACTCCACCAGGTCGCAGGTGGCCGGGACATCGGGCTCTCCGGCCATGATGAGGTAGAAGCCGGTCTGGCAGCCCATCGGCCCGAAGTCGATCACAGCGTCGGAGTGGTTGCGCACGCACTCGGCGAAGGAGTGCTCCACGGAGTGGACGGCCGGCATCTCCAGGTGGTCCTGGTTGGGCTGGCAGAACCGCACGTCGTACTTGGTGAGAGTGTCGCCCTTCGGCAGGTGCTTGACGTCGGCGACCCGCACGAACGGGGCGGCCACCTTGGTGTGATCGAGGTTGAAGCTCTCCACATTCATCTTCTGTGTCATGCCCCCCATCATGTCGCGGACGTCACGACTGCATGAGATCACCCCTGGACGGCTCCGACGCCGGCCAGGAATCCGTCGCAGTTGCCCTGCACCTGAACCTGCTCGCCGGCGGGAATCCACAGGGCGTGGCCTCTGACGGTCTCCTCGGTACCCGATGAGCTGGAGCACACCGCGTGACCGCCGAGCACCAGCAGGATCCTGGGGCTGCCGGAGGCCGGGAGCATCCGGACATTCCCGGGCCTCAGATGCAGCGCCCACAGCCGGCACTCGGGGAAATCGGTGGGGTACTCGTCCAGCTCGCCGTCACCGGCCGGATCGACGAGGTGGGCTCCGCAGGACGTGAAATCGACGATGCTGATGAGCGCGTCGACGTCGATGAGCTTGTCGGTGAGCCCGCCGCGCACGATGTTGTCGGAGTTGGCCGAGATCTCGACCCCGGTCCCCGACAGATAGGTGTGGAGGGTGCCCGGCGGTACCCGGAGCGCCTGGCCCGGCGACAGGTGGACGCGGTTGAGCAGCAGGGCGGCGAGGATCGTGGAGTCGTCGGGGCGATGCTCGTCCAGCTGGACGGCGGTGCGGCAGAACTCGCCCAGATCGCTGTCCTCGCCGACGTGGTTGACGGCGGCCGAGACGACCTCCCGGGACATCGCCCGGCGCTTCGAGTCGACCGTCAGGGCGTCCAGGAAGACCTCGGCGAGGGCCGCCGGCCCCGACCTTTCGGTGAGCGGCCCGAGCACCGGGTCGAGGGAGGTCCTGGTCCCCAGGGCGTCGAACAGGGCGCGGGTGTGGAGAGGATCGCGGAAACCGTACAGGGCCTCGACGTCGCTCAGCGCCACCATCAGTTCGGGGCGCGGCCAGTCGTCGACGAAGGTGCGCTGCTGGGCCTCGACCCCCGCCGCCATGGATCGTGCGTGCCCGTCGCGGGCCGATTGACGGCCGGGGTGGGCCTGGAGGCTGAGCGGCTTGGCTGCCGAGAGGACCTTCAGCAGGAAGGGCAGCCGGTCGCCGAACCGCCTCCTGCTCGCGTCGCCGAGCTCCTCAGGGTGCAGGCGCAACCTCTCCAGCAGCGACGACTCGGCCGCCGAGGACGGATCCGACTCGTAGGCTCCCAGCCAGTACTCGGCTTGGGGAAGGCCGTCCTGTTCGCTGCCCAGAATGTGCGGGATCGCGTCCATCGACCCCCAGGCGTAGTTCCTGATGCTGCCGGACAGCCGCTCCATCGAGATTCCTCCCAGTCGTGGGGGCCCGGTCTTCGCACCGTCGCGGCGGGCCCGCACCTCAATCATGACAGGTCCGACCCACAACTCCACCGGGTCGTCGGCGCGACGGATCGGGAAGGCCCGCCGAGTAGAATCTCACGGTGACGACGAACAGCCATCAGGATGATCCGGAGGACGGGCTGGCCCCCTCCGACGCCGCGCTGCTGGAGCTGGAGGACGCCTGGCAGCTGGGGCGTCTCAGCGATGACAAGGAGGCCCTCATCCGCGACCGGCTGGGCGTCTCGTCCCCCCGCTACCACCAGCGTCTCAATGAGCTGCTCGACGATCCCGTGGCGGCCTCGCACTCCCCGGCCCTCATCGGCAGGTTGAGACGGGTCCGCGAGCAGCGTCGCGCGGCCCGCTCCGCCGACCGGCTGGAGTGATCGGCCGCCGGACTCCTGCGTGCAGTTGCGGAAACGACTCTTTGCACTCCCTTGGGGCGAGTGCTAAAAATGATGTTGGCACTCGGCTAGTGAGAGTGCCATCGTCGTGATCGGTGTTGCGAGCTCCGGGCACGACGTCGTTTCCGGTGATGAGATCACCAGATCGTCCGTCGCGGGCATCACGGGAGGCGCACATCACGGGGTCGGCGGATCCCGTCACATGCAGACCTGACGTCCAGGGCCCAGTGGCCCACCGGAGCGGAGGACTCCCCACAAACATGGCTAAGCTCATCGAATTCAACATCGAGGCCCGCCGCGGGCTGGAGAAGGGTATGAACACCCTCGCCGACGCGGTCAAGGTCACCCTCGGCCCCAAGGGCCGCAACGTCGTCCTGGAGAAGTCCTGGGGCGCCCCGACCATCACCAATGACGGCGTCTCCATCGCCAAGGAGATCGAGCTCGACGATCCCTACGAGAAGATCGGCGCCGAGCTGGTCAAGGAGGTCGCCAAGAAGACCGACGACGTCGCCGGAGACGGCACCACCACCGCCACCGTGCTGGCCCAGGCCCTGGTTCGCGAGGGTCTGCGCAATGTGACGGCCGGAGCCAACCCGATGAGCCTCAAGCGCGGCATCGAGAAGGCCGTCGAGGCCATCAGCGCCAAGATCTCCGAGCAGGCCATCGACATCGAGACCAAGGAGCAGATCGCCGCCACCGCGTCGATCTCGGCCGCCGACGCCACCGTCGGCGAGGTCATCTCCGAGGCGATGGACAAGGTCGGCAAGGAAGGCGTCATCACCGTCGAGGAGTCCAACACCTTCGGGCTCGATCTCGAGCTCACCGAGGGCATGCGCTTCGACAAGGGCTACATCTCCGGGTACTTCGTCACCGACACCGAGCAGATGGAGACCGTCCTCGACGATCCCTACGTCCTCATCGTCAACTCGAAGGTCTCGAACCTGAAGGATCTCCTTCCGGTTCTGGAGAAGGTCATGCAGTCGGGCAAGCCGCTGCTGGTCATCGCCGAGGACGTCGAGGGCGAGGCCCTGGCCGGCCTCATCGTCAACAAGATCCGCGGCACCTTCAAGTCCGTCGCCGTCAAGGCCCCGGGCTTCGGCGATCGCCGCAAGGCCATGCTGGCCGACATCGCCATCCTCACCGGTGGCGAGGTTGTCTCCGAGGAGGTCGGCCTGTCCCTGGACGCCGTCACCCTCGACCTGCTGGGCAAGGCCCGCTCGGTGCGCGTCACCAAGGACGAGACCACCATCATCGACGGTGCCGGGGACTCCGAGCAGATCGCCGGCCGGGTCACCCAGATCCGCAACGAGATCGAGAACTCCGACTCGGACTACGACCGGGAGAAGCTCCAGGAGCGTCTCGCCAAGCTGGCCGGCGGCGTGGCCGTCATCAAGGTCGGCGCGGCCACCGAGGTGGAGCTCAAGGAGCGCAAGCACCGCATCGAGGACGCCGTGCGCAACGCCAAGGCCGCCGTGGAGGAGGGCATCATCCCCGGAGGCGGTGTCGCCCTGATCCAGGCCGCGAAGGCTGCCGATGTCCCCGGCCTCGAGGGCGATGAGGCCACCGGTGCGCAGATCGTCTTCGACGCCTGCACCGCGCCGCTCAGGCAGATCGCCGTGAACGCCGGCCTCGAGGGCGGCGTCGTCGCTGAGAAGGTCGCCGGGCTGCCTGCCGGAGAGGGCCTCAACGCCGCCACCGGCGAGTACGTCAACATGGTCGACGCCGGGATCATCGATCCCGCGAAGGTGACCCGTTCCGCCCTGCAGAACGCGTCCTCCATCGCGGCTCTGTTCCTCACCACCGAGGCCGTCATCGCCAACAAGCCCGAGCCCGTCAAGGCTCCCGCCGGCGGCGACATGGACGGCATGGGTGGCATGGGCGGGATGATGTGATCCTGTTCTGAAAGGCGAGGGGCGACCCCCTTCGAACCCCCGGCGGTGGCTCTGCGTGACGCGATTCTGCGGCGCAGGGCCACCGTCCTCGTCTTCCCCAAGGGCACTGTCGAGTTGATGTTGGTCATTCCACATCAACTCGACACTGCCCGAGAGCCTCGGGTGCCGCCGCCCCGCGTCCTCCGAACTGGGGATTCCTCGTTGTGATGGTTCTCAATAGCGTGAGAGCCATGACCTCGGGTGACCCTGACGTGGGTGTCAGCATTCGCTTCCTCCCAGCTCCTGGCTGGCCTGTTCCTCCCGATCCGAGCTACCTGCCGCCTCAAGGGTGGGCACCCGATCCATCATGGCCTCCTGCTCCGGCGGGCTGGGCGTTCTACGTGGATGCCGCTGGGCAGCCGGTCGTCCCGCCGCAGAGAGCCTGGGCTCCTCCGATGGTTCGGGTGGCTCCCTCGGCATACGGGGCTCCGGTCGTCACAGTGTCGTCTCCCGCCTCGCCGGTGAAGTCACACCGAACGCGCGCGATCATGCTGGTGATCGTGGGGACCCTGGTGCTGGCTCTGGCCGGCGCAGGGGCGTGGTGGTACTGGCCGGGAGGGCCCAAGCTGAAGGCGGAGGATGCGAGCCGAGTGTTCACGACCGGACTCGGCGGGATCAGGAATCAGGGCGCGGCCGTCAGCGGAGCCACGCTGGTGAAGAACTCCCTGGACAGCGACGATGCTCAGACCGCAGGTCTGGGGGAGGATCATGCCTGTCGGGACAATGACCTGAGGTCTCAGCTGCAGAGCGAAGGCATGGGAAAAGCAATCGCCTATCAGGAGTTCGGCACCGACGCCACAGTGAAGTACTCGCGACAGGCCAGCGAGACATCTGGATCGTTGGTGGCGTTCGGCACGCGCAATGATGCCAAGTGGTTCTGGCGCAGCGCCTGCACGCTGGGTGACCGTACCCGGGATGCGCGGGGCGCGGCCTGGGGCGGAACGTACTCCTTCAGATCCACTCGGGATGGCAGAGGAGGCATGTGGGAGGTGTACCGCGTCGCGGAGCGCGGTGATCAGGATCCGGGTCTTGGCACCATCGAATGCCGCGTCTACTACGCGAACTACGTGGCCTCTGTTGATTTCTTCTACATGAGCGATGGATCAGGGAGCTATTTCCCGGCGATCTCCCAGGTCGACTGTGCCGCGTTCATGAACGACCTCAAGCATCGCGTCAGGCAGTTGTCCTGACGAGCCTGAGGAATCCGAGCTGTGTCGAGTTGATGTCCGTCATTCCGCATCAACTCGACAGATCCCGGGCCCGTCAGGCGATGTGCAGGCAGTCGGGGCACCGCTGGGGCAGGCCGTCCCAGCCGCGCATTCGAAGGACATCTGCGACCCGGGCCGCAACCTCGCACGGGCGCTGGGCGACATCGGACCATCCGAAGCGGAGGGTCACGAACCCGAGGAGGAGGTGCTTCGAGTCCCGCCATGCGTCGCGTACCTCACCGTCTCCCCGGTGCCCCAGTTTCCCATCCAGTTCCGAGATGGTGCCGTACTCCTGGTAGACCACGTCCGAGGCGGTGCCCGACGACACCGATTTCTGTCGGCGACCCGTCGGAAGCCCGTGCGCCTGCTCGACGTCGCGCCGGTACCGGGCCTCCAGGGCACTGTTGGAGCCGTCGGAGATGACCTCGAGGCACTCCCTGATGAGCTTGCGGTTCCTCAGGTTGGGTGTCCGATCCAGCGCGGCGAGGATCCGGTCCGGGGTGGTGAGCCACCCGCCGACCGCCTTGCCGATCCACGAGGTGATGCCGTCCGGGCCGCAGGCCGCGCACAGATCGAGGACCGTCTCCTCGACGCTCAGATGCGGAGGATTGCCCCGCGAAGCCCGGATGCCACGGTGGAAGTCCCAGGGGCTCGGTGCAGCCCGTCGGCGGTACGAGGCCGCGCGCGGTGCCCAGATGTCGATCGTCTCGGGCTGAGGCGAAATGCCGAGTTGATGGGCCGCTGCCAGTCCGCCCACTGTCGACCCCGGCCCGCCGATGAGGACCCCGGCCCACAACAACTGCTCCCACCCGATCTCCCCCGTGCTGTAGATGCCGCGCGCGAGGTGCTTCCAACGCCCGGTCTCGACCAAACCCCGGATCCCGGTATGGGTCAGGCCCGCCTCAAGGGCTTGGCCTCGACTCACCACGCCGCTCTGGAACCGGGCGATACTCATGAGCTGTGCCGGGACCACTGTCCGAGCCTTCATGGCAGCTCCTCCTCCCGAACTCCTCGCGCTCTGTCGAGTTGATGCGGGTCATTCCGCATCAACTCGACAGAGCCCGCTCAGGATTTCTCGTAGTGGATCTCCACGCGGCGATTCCTGGCTCGTGCCGCCTCGTTCTCGTTGGGCACCAGGGGATCGGCCTCGCCCCTGCCGATGCTGGTGATCCGGTACCCGGGCAGCTGTGGTTCCAGGACCGCCCGAACCGCCGCGGCCCGGGACCGCGACAGCGCCAGGCCGTGCTCCTCGGAACCCAGGTCGTCGGTGTAGCCGTTGATCGTCACCGCGCCCGGCCCACGCTTCTTCAGCTCGGCGGCGATCTGGGACAGCCGACTCGAGACCTGCGGCCGGATCACCGCCGAGTCCTTGGCGAACAGGACATTGGCGTTGAGTCGGACGTCGTAGGCGCGCTCCGAGGTCCTCTCCTCGGCCACGTCGCCGAGGTCCCGGGTGACCGGCACGAGGCTCACGGTGCGCGATCGCAGGTCGACCGTCGGGAATGACGCCGGCTCCCCGAGAGGATCGGGGGTCTGCGTCCGTGCGGGGAGCGATGCGCCGGGTGCCGCCATCGCATCCTCCGTCCTCGTACCTGCCACGACGCCGAGCCCGGCACTGAGCACGATCACGAGGCCCGCCACGGCAGCAGCTCTCGCCGGGGCCGACCGGTCAGACCAGCGGGACGCCATGGTAATTCCCGAAGTTGACGACCTGCACATCGACGGCGGTTGTCGATGCGGCGGGAGCCCCGAACAGGCACGAGACGATGATGACGTCGCCGGTCTCCACGTTGTCGATGGCGGGGCTGCACAGCGGCTGCTTCTCGGAATCCTCGGCAGGCAGGTAGGCCCTGCCCTCCTCGCGGGCCACGAGAGTGAACCCGGCAGGTGCGGGATCGGTGATCGTCCGGGTCCGGCTCAACGGGGAGAGGAACCCCTGGACGTCGGTGGTCGCCTTCTCAATGGTGAGCCTGGCGGTCAGCGTCGCGACCTTTCCGGAGCGGCGGATCGGGAAGAGCTCGAGCTTCATCGCCGTGTCGTCGAGGGTTGCCCTCCGCTCGGCGAAGGCGTCTCCCAGCGGATCCCCGGTCGCCGCGGCCGAGGGCGAAGAGGCTGATGCGGGCGCCGTAACCCGAGTGGAGCCACCCGGGGGAGATGCGTCACGCGAGGAGCAGCCGGCCAGAGAGATGCCCGACAGGGCGGTGAGGAGGGCGATGATGAGCAGTGCAGCGGGGGATATTCGTGTGCGATCCATGGCGGGAAGCTATGCGCTGGCTCTTCGAGGAGGGAAGGTCCTGTGAATGCGACGATAGAAAACACGTCAGTAGTATCAATACACGCCATATCCAGCGGCAGAAACGGGGATGAACGAGAGAAACTTCGCCAGTGGTCGGGTGGGAACCCCGGCGCCCCACCAGAAAGCGGTACCGCAGCGGCCTGGCGATACTGTGCGTGCTGTGACGTCACTCCGGAAGAGCAGCCTCGCCACGCCCACTGACCGGTTCCTCGCCGGTGCCGGCCCCACCCACCCTGTGCTGGCCGTCATCCTCGGCGCGGCCTTCATCGCCGTGGGTCAGATGGTCGTGGCGCTCCCGGTTCAGCTCATCGCCCCTCACCTGTCGGCCACCGCGTCGGGGATCGCCCTGCTCTGCTCATTCATTCCGGTGTGGATCCTCATCTGGGCGTGGCTGAGATTCGCCGAGCACCGCCCGCCGAGGAGCATCGGACTGGCGGGACGCCGTGCCGACATCCTTCTGGGAATCGGCATCGCCTTCCTCATCCTCATCGTCGACGCCGTGGCGATGGCGGCCTGCGGGCAGGTCCGCTTCCACTGGTCGGGGATGAGGCCGGCCGCGCTGGCGGGCGTCGTCGGACTCCTCGTTCTCTTCGCGATCCAGGGATCGGCGGAGGAAGCGGCGATCCGCGGTTACCTCATGCAGACGGTGGCCGCCCGGTGGGGGGTCTGGGCGGGGCTGGTGGCTCAGGCGGTGATCTTCGCGGTCCTGCACGGCTCCAATCCGGGCGTCACCCCGGTCGCGCTGGGCAATGTGGCGGCCTTCGGGGTGATGCTCGGGCTGCTCGTGCTGTGGCGCGGCGACCTGTGGGCGGCGATGGGATTCCACGCCGTGTGGAACTGGGCCCAGGGCCTGGTGCTGGGCTTCGACGTCTCGGGCCTGGGTTTCGGAGGATCGGCCCTCACCCAGACGCCCGCCGCAGGATCGTCCGTCACTCTCACCGGTGGCTCCTTCGGCGCCGAGGGGTCGGTCATCACCCTCATCGTCCTCGTCGTGCTCATCGTGGCCCTGGGGTGGGCCTGGCGGCGCAGCCTTCGAGCCCGCTGACGGCGCGTCCGGGCACGTGAGGCCGCCCGGAGCGGCAGGATTGGTCCATGGCACTGCTGGAGGTGATCTGCCGCCACGAGCACGATGCCCGGAGAGCCGCCGAAGGAGGGGCCGACCGGATAGAACTGCTGGGCTCGTTGACCGACGGCGGGATGTCGCCCGAGCCCGCTGTTGTGGCCAGGGCCGTCTCGGCCGTCGACATCCCGGTGCGACCGATGGTGCGGTTGCGCGAGGGGTTCAGCACCGACGGTGGAGAGCTCAGCAGGCTGCGCGGTCTCATCGAGAGCTACCTGGACACCGGCGCCGAGGGCGTCGTGATGGGATTCCTGAACGCCGACACGGAGGTTGACGTCGACGTCATGAGGCTGTTGGCCGGCACCCCGCCCTGCCGGTGGACCTTCCACCGCGCCATCGACGCCACCCTGCGTCCGCGCAACGCCTGGGCCACGATCATGCAGCTGCCCGGGGTCGACCAGGTGCTCACCGCCGGCTCCTCCCGCGGCGTGGAGCACGGCCTGGACGAGCTCATCTCCATGGCCCGCTCGAGCCTCAGGGCCGCCGAGCTCATGATGGCCGGCGGCGGCCTGGCTCCCGAGCACGTCCCCTGGCTCATGAGAGCGGGTGTGCGGGCCTTCCACATCGGCCGGCCGGCCCGTCCTCTCGGCTCCTACAAGGCCTGGGTCGACGTCGGCCTGGTGCATTCCTGGCGCACTCTCCTGGACTCGCTGGACTGATCGGCACCCGCACCTGTCCCCCGAACTGGGTGCTGTGCAGGCAGCGTGGTCTGTGGTCGCATGGGGTGTGTGATGAGAAGACTCTGTGCCCTGGCGGCGATGGCTCTGGTGATCTCGGCGGCGGGTTGCGGGAACCAGGACGCGGATGCCTCTGACACCCCCAGCCCGGCGCCTTCGACATCGTCGGTGCTGGTGCCGACACCGACACCGGCTCCCAAGGTCTCCAGGACCAGCGCGACAGCCACCGACACCACGCCGACCGCTGAGGACACGAGCACTCCCACTCCGGCCGAACCTGAGACCGGGCAGACCGGCCTTCCCGACGGATTCAGCCACCAATGGGAACTGCACGGTCTATCGCTGATCATCAGGGACAACGGAACTGCCGAGTCCGCCTCCCGTACCTATGACATGGACGGATGCGGCGGCGACGAGTGCCTGACCGTCATGGAGTTCGCCGTGACCACCATGTCCGACAGCTCGGTCAAGCTCACCGTGACACGCACCTACAGGGCGCCCTGGGACAAGACCGACAGTGAGGACGGCGGGCTGAGGCCAGGAACGACGACCTACCCGTCCAAGGATTCCACTGTCGCGGTCGGCGACTACTACACGCTCACGGAACAGGCGGACGGGAACGCTCTCACGACCCTCTACGCATCCAGTGGCGCAGAGAAGCCGACGAAGAAGTTCAACGGCCTGGGCACCCCGTGGATCTGTACCTCGCAGACCCACGACCCGTCGAAGTGCGGCGCCTGACCCTCAGCCCTCGTTGATCCGGTCCAGCTCCCCGCCGTCGACGATCCGGTAGGAGTACCCCTGCTCGGCGAGGAAGCGCTGCCGGTGGGCGGCGAAGTCGGCGTCGACGGTGTCGCGGGAGACCACCGCGTAGAACCGTGCCACCAGGCCGTCCTTTGGGCGCAGCAGCCGGCCCAGCCGCTGGGCCTCCTCCTGGCGCGAACCGAACGCTCCCGACACCTGGATGGCCACCTCGGCGCTGGGCAGGTCGATCGAGAAGTTGGCCACCTTGCTCACCACGAGCAGACTGATCTCGCCGTCGCGGAACTGCTGGTAGATCTTCTGGCGTCTCAGCGACGTCGTCGCCCCCGTGATGATCTCGCAGCCCAGCTCGTCGGCGAGTTCCTCCAACTGGTCGACGTACTGTCCGATCACCAGGGTGGGCTGTCCGCGGTGGCGCTCCACCAGATCGCGCACCACGGAGTTCTTGGAGGCCAGGGTGGAGGCCATCCGGTAGCGGACGTCGGGCTCGGCCAGCGCGCAGGCCATCCGCTCGTCCTCGGTGGGGTTGACCCGCACCTCGACGCAGTCGGCCGGTGCGATCCAGCCCTGGGCCTCGATCTCCTTCCACGGGGCGTCGTAGCGCTTGGGTCCGATGAGGGTGAAGACGTCCTCCTCGTGGCCGTCCTCGCGCACCAGGGTGGCGGTCAGCCCCAGACGCCGGCGGGCCTGCAGGTCCGCGGTCATCCGGAACACCGGGGCCGGCAGCAGATGCACCTCGTCGTAGATCACCAGTCCCCAGTCGCGGGCCTCGAAGAGCTCCAGATGGGGGTGGACGCCGTGCCTCTTGGTGGTGATCACCTGGTAGGTGGCGATGGTGACCGGGCGCACCTCCTTGCGCGATCCCGAGTACTCGCCGATCTCGTCGGCGGTCAGGGAGGTCCGGCGCACCAGCTCGTCCTTCCACTGGCGCGCCGAGACGGTGTTGGTCACCAGGATCAGGGTGGTGCACTGCGCCAGCGACATCGCCGTCGCGCCGACCATCGTCTTGCCGGCCCCGCAGGGAAGCACGACGACCCCCGAGCCACCGTCCCAGAAGGACTCGGCCGCGACCCTCTGGTAGGGGCGCAGCGCCCAGCCCTCCTCGCGCAACTCGATGTCGTGATGCTCGCCGTCGACATACCCCGCCAGGTCCTCGGCCGGCCAGCCGAGCTTCAGGAGGGCCTGCTTCAGGGTGCCCCGCTGAGACGGGTGGACGACCGCGGTCTCCTCGTCGATCTGGTCGCCGACCAGGCCGCGCACCGACTTGGAGCGCAGCACCTCGGTGAGCACCGCCTTGTCGGTGGAGACCAGCACCAGCCCCTGAGTGGGGTGCTTCTCGATCCGCACCCGGCCGTAGCGGCCCATCGTCTCGGTGACGTCGACCAGCAGCGAGGAGGCCACCGGGTAGCGCGAGTAGCGCATCAGGACGTCGACCACCTGTTCGGCGTCATGGCCGGCGGCTATCGCGTTCCACAGTCCCAGAGGGGTCAGCCGGTAGGTGTGGATGTGCTCGGGAGCGCGTTCGAGTTCTGCGAAGGGCGCGATGGCATGACGGCACTCATCGGCCAGCGGGTGGTCGACCTCGAGCAGGAGAGTGCGGTCGGACTGAACAATGAGGGGTCCGGGAGTCTGAGGCATCGCCTTCCAGTATCCACCTGACCGCAACGCCGGATCAGGAGGCCGGTTCCTGGGAGCCGGGGGAACCGACCTCGCGGGCCGAGCGCACCCGGGGCACCGGGATGAGGACGACGCCGCCCCCTCCTCGCCGTACGCATCTCATCGCGCCCTTGGCCAGCGCCATCACCCGGACGGTCTCGGTGACGCTCGTGCCGTCGTCGCGCACCCAGGTGACCTCCACCCAGTCGCCGGCCGCCTGGGCGCGGTGGAGCAGCGCCAGCACCCGGCGGGAGTCGGTGAATCCGGGCTGGGCCGAGAGCGATTCGGCCACCGTCTTCGCATCCGGGCCGCTCACCTCCGGCATCGGCTCGGAGGCCCGCGTCCGGGGTGGGGCGGGGGTGTTGAAGACATCGCCGTGGGAGTCGCGGGCCACCGGGCTGAGCCCCAGCCTGTGCAGGATCGTCAGGACGGTGTCCGGTTCGGCCTGGCAGATGAGCACCGACGGGGAGATCCTGCGCAGTCCGAGATCGGCGGCCCCGGGGCTGCGCAGCAGGGTCTCGACCAGGCTGGGGTCGTCCACCTCGAGGACGCTGGCCGCGGTCGCCACCGACACCCGGCCGTGATCGCGCACGACGTCGGCCAGCAGCACCTCCAGCCCCTGCGGCACCCCCGAGATCGAGTGCTCGGCCCACCAGGCGCGCACCCGGTCGCCCGTCCAGCCGGCGTCCAGGCCGCGTCGCAGGCTGGCGGCGGTGAATCGACGCACGCCGGCCACCCCGGTGGACTCGCGCTCGGCGAGCAGCGCCAGCTCGGCGGCGACCGGGGGAGTGAGCGGCCCGGGCGCCACCGCGGTGAGATCCGACTGGAGGATCACCGATTCCTGGCGCTCGGGCATCCCCGGATCGTCCTCGGCCTCGACCAGGCTGCTGCGCGCGCCCAGCGCGGTGAGCCCGACCATCGCGCACTCGTCCACCACGGCGGTCAGCTCGGCGCGCGCCTCCTCGACAGGCCAGGTGGGATGACGCCACGCCAGCCTGGCGATCACCGTGTCGACTGTGACCGGGGTTCCCGGGGCGGCGGTCGCCAGTTCGGCCAGCACCTGCTGACGCCATGCCCTGGCGGTGGCCGGGGCGGGGGCGTCGAGACTGTTGGTCACCGCCCCGGGGGTCTGCGGCAGCAGGGTCCAGGCCGTGCGCAGGGATCTCCACTGGTCCCACAGGGAGCTCTCGCGCCAGTGGTCGGCCGTGGTGGTCGGCAGCCAGCCACGACCGTCCGCGGCGATGAGCCCGGCCGCCACGGCCAGCGCCAGGTACAGCCAGCCTGTGTCTCCCCTGGCCACCCTGGACAGGGCCCGGGTGGCGTCGCGTTTGGCCATCCCCCCGGAGGCGAGCCGGGCGGGGACGATCGTCTCGACCGCCTCCAGAAGCGCCGACATCGCGCTGACGGCCTCCAGAGCGGTGCCCAGGGCGGCCGAGTCCGACCTCGCGGGGGCGACGGGCCCCGGCCAGTCCGGCGCCTGTGGCCGGGCGGGCTCGCGGAACAGCGCGCCGTGACGCAGCACCAGAGCCACCTCGCGGGGCAGGACGACGGTCTCGTCGTCGACCGGATGGAGCAGGCGGTGGGCCAGAGCCAGATCGACGGGAGACTCCGCGGTGGCCGCGGCGACCGCCCTGCGGGCATGGGGAAGATGCCCGGTGGGGGACCACAGCAGGCGCTGGAGGACGGTGCCGGCCTTCGGGCCCGCCTCGGCCAGATGACGTCGGATCTCGTCCTCGGACAGGGGGGCGGTCGACGCCGGGGCCAGGCCCGCCGGAGCCGGCCCCAGGATGCTGGCGGCGGCCCCGACCAGGTGGACGCGGTCCTCGTCCTCCAGCACCAGCGCCAGGTCGAGGAGGTGGTCGAGGGCCGCGTCGAGGTCTGCCCGGGACGGTGCCGTGGAGTCCCCGGGACGCAGCAGGCCGTCGGCCAGATCGTCGGTGGTGACGTCGCCCAGAGCGGCGATCGCCACCACGACCTGGTACTGCCAGGCGTTCAGCCTGTCCAGGGCGGCCCGCGCCGAGGCCTGGGTGGAGGCGCGCTCGGCGAGTTCGGCCAGCGATCTGGGAGCCGGGTTCGCCAGATCCGGGCGCAGGTCGAGGAGCCGGGTCATCTGATCGGTGTCCATCGATCGGATGACCGATGCAAGAGTCGTGGTCGACGTCATCAGCGAGGACTCTCCCGGGTCGGGCGCGGCGTGAGACGCCGGTCGGTGATGAGCAGGGTGATCGCCAGCAGACAGATGTCGGCGATCCAGGAGGCCCACCCGAGTTGGTTCCAGGCGCTTCGGGTGGGGCTTCCGACGGCGGCCAGGAGCACCACGGCGACGGTCGCCGGGATGAACGCGCGCATCAGAGCCCGCTGCGACAGCGGATGCCGCCAGGCGAAGTACCAGGCGACCAGCAGCGCCGGGAATGACAGCCAGGTGCTCACGCAGCCGAGGACCAGGGAGGTCACGAGGCCCCAGCCCGAGCCCCGGCACAGCGCTCCCAGCGATCGGTCTCCGGGCTGGGCCGGAAGCTGGCCGAAGAGCCCCGACTCGTGGGCGGCGCCCAGGGACATCATGGGCATCGTGCGGACTGCCGGAACGGGGGTGAGATCGTCGGGAGGAGCCCAGGAGCAGGCGTCTGCGGGGCCTGCTGCGGGACGGCCGCCGGCTCCGTGACCAGAGGTGATAATCGGCCGGTGCGGGTCGGCGGCTCCTTCTGATCGGCCCCATGCGCTCGCGGGATCCGCGGTGGCGAAGGCCTGGCGTGGGTCGCGCCGGGAGCCGGCGCGGGGCACCAGATCCGCCAACGGCGTCTGGGCCGGCGGCGTCTGATAGGAGGACGGCGGATCGAGAGGACGACCGGCTGCGGGATCGTCGACCGGTGGCGCGGGTTCCAGTGGAGCGACCCGTGGCATCGCGAAGGCGACGGGCGGCTCGGCGGCCCCGACGACGTCGACAAGCGCGGCACCGGGGCCGGACAACTCCCTGCTCGACGCACCAGACATGGCCTCAATACTAGGGATCGGCTGCGCAGGAGATGCCGGGAGGCGTCGATCAAGGCCCCGACGGCCGTCACGGAAGGTGCCAAACGCTCACCAGACTGGGCGTTCCGCGCAGCGAGGATGGTCGCTTCGCTCACCGGATGTATCGGCTGGCGGGGTCGGTGACTAGCCTCGATGATCACAACGTCACCACAAGGGGGCTCCCATGGAGGTCATCATCTGCCAGGACGCCGGCGAGGCCGGTCGCAGGGCTGCGCGCCGGATTGCCGCAGTCCTGTCGAGGACCGACGAACCGGTGCTCGGAGTAGCGACCGGAAGTACCCCGCTGCCGACCTACCGCGCCCTGGCCGAGCTTGTCGACGCAGGTGATCTGGACACCTCCCGGGTCACCGCCTTCGCTCTTGACGAATATGTCGGGATGCCCGTCGACGATGAGCGGAGCTATGCCGACACGATCCGGCGCACAGTGACCGAACCGCTCGGTCTGGATCCCGCCTCGGTACACGTCCCCGACGGAATGGCCGAGAACCTGGTGGCCGGCTGCCAGGCCTACGAGGACGCGATCCGCGAGGCCGGCGGCGTCGACGTCCAGATTCTCGGAATCGGCGGCAACGGCCACATCGGGTTCAATGAGCCCACCTCCTCCTTCGCCTCGCGGACCCGGCTCAAGACCCTGGCGCCCCGCACCCGCCAGGACAACAAGAGATACTTCGCCGAGGGCGAGCGGGTCCCCACCCACTGCGTCACCCAGGGACTCGGCACGATCATGGATGCGCGCCACGTCCTGCTGTTGGCCAACGGCGAGAAGAAGGCCGAGGCCGTAGCCGCGGCCGTGGAGGGGCCGGTCAGCTCGATGTGCCCGGCTTCGGTCCTCCAGCACCATCCCCATGCCGTCGTGATCCTCGACGAGGCGGCGGCGTCCAGGCTGCGGCTGGCCGACTACTACCGATACATCTGGGACAACAAGCCGGAGGAGTACCTGGAGTTCTGACACCTGGGCGGATCGGGGCCTGTCGGATCGGGTGAAAGGTCGCGGTGGAGTTGTGTCACCGGGCCGGTTAGGCTTGCTCTGATCTACAGACAGACTTCGATCGCGCCGTCGTCGAGGCCCTCGGCCTCGACGACGGTGATTCGTCTCAGCCGAGACGTGCGATTGCACAGGAAGAGGAGTGAGCCAGCGATGCCAACCGGGAAGGTGCGTTTCTACGACGCCGCCAAGGGGTTCGGTTTCCTGACCAAGGACGGCGGGGGAGATGTCTACGTCAACGCCTCCGCGCTGCCGAGCGGCACCGCCGCCCTGAAACCCGGCCAGAAGGTCGAGTTCGGTGTGGTGGAGGGACGTCGTGGCGAACAGGCGCTGTCGCTGCGGCTGCTCGAGGCTCCTCCCCCCCTGTCCAAGGCGTCGCGGAAGAAGCCCGATCAGATGGCTGTCATCTGCGAGGACCTCATCAAGATGCTCGACCGGATGGGGAACGGGTACCGTCACGGTCACCACCCCGATCCTCGGACCTCCTCGAAGGTCGCCAAGATGTTGAGGGCTGTCGCCGACGAGCTGGAGTTGTGATGCCTGATCTGTTTGCCGAGAAGACCACCGAAAAGGCGAGCGCGCCGGTACGCCGGCGCGCTCCCGCCAGGCCGAAGCCGGATCCCACCATCGCGAAAGCGGTGGATCAGGCCCGGGCGGCGGCCGAGTTCCAGGCCGGTGACTTCGGTGTGGGCGAGTACCTCGGCGCGGTGCCGGAGGGTGATCGGGTGCTGACCCACCTCTTCGACTGCCCTCACCCCGGATACCGGGGCTGGAGATGGGCCGTGACGATGGCGCGCGCCCTGCGCGGCCGCACGGTCAGCGTCGACGAGGTCGTGCTGGTTCCCGGTGACGACGCCATGCTGGCCCCCGCCTGGGTGCCGTGGAGCGAGCGCCTGGAGGGCGGCGACATCACCCCCGGCGCCCTGCTGCCGACCCCGGACAACGATCCCCGGCTGGAGCCGGGTTACTCCGGCGGTGAGCTGGCGGCCGACGAGGACCCCGCCGAGTGGTCGGCCGCCCGCGCGGTGGCCTCCGAACTGGGTCTGGGCCGTGAGCGTGTGCTGTCGCGGGAGGGGCGCGATCAGGCCGCGGAGCGGTGGCTCGAGGGATCGTCGGGCCCTGGCGACTCCTTCACCAAGCACGCCCCGGGGCAGTGCCAGACCTGCGGTTACTTCGTCCGGCTGTCGGGCGGCCTGGGGCGGCTCTTCGGAGCCTGCACCAATGAGTACTCGCCCTTCGACGGCAAGATCGTCGAGATCGAGCACGGCTGCGGCGGGCATTCCGACGTCGCGGAGAAGAATCGCGGCATCGAGCTTCCCGAGCCGGTCTACGACACGATCTCGGTGGACTCGTCGCTGTTCGACTGACCTGACAGGTCCGGTTCCGCCCGGAGTCATCCTCGCGGTGTCGGGCTGCCCGTGAGAGAACGGCGTCGCGCCCCGAACAGGGGACACGGTGTTATGTGATTCCGCTGTCGAAAGGCTTCGCATCTCCCTACGTTGCTGCCATGAGACGTACATGGTTGGCCGCCGTCGTCGCCGCGTCGGTTCTGCTGGCAGGATGCTCCTCCTTCGGCGGGACGTCGGCGGCCCCGGCCAGCGGTTCCGCGCAGACGTCGGGGCCGGGGCGGGCATCCGCCCCGGTCGCGGCAGCGAGCCCGACGCCGCAGAAGCCCGGCAACTACGTGCTCATCATGGATGCCTCGGGTTCGATGCGGAAGACGGACGTCGGGACGGGGACCAGGATGACGGCCGCCCAGGCGGCGGCCTCGACGTTCGTCGGCTCCCTGCCGAAGGGATCCCGGGTCGGTCTGGTGACCTACGGCGACAAGACTCTGGAGGAGGCTCCGAAGTCCGCGGGCTGCACGGATGTGACGACGGCGGTGCCGCTGGGCGCGGACATGGCCGGCGTCACTGCGGCCGCGAAGGCTCTGAAACCGGTCGGCTGGACGCCGATCGGCAAGGCCCTGCAGACAGCCGCCGCACAGGCTAAGGGCCGGCCCCTCAATGTCGTGCTCATCACCGACGGCGAGGACACCTGCGCACCACCGGACCCCTGCGACACGGCGGCATCCCTGGTCGGGAGTGACGTCGGGCTCACCATCTCCGCCATCGGCCTCAAGACCTCCTCCGACCAGCTGACCTGCGTCGCCACCAAGGGAAAGGGCTACTTCGTCACCGCCAGCAACTCCAACCAGCTGGCCAGGCGTCTGGAAGCCCTGCGCGATCCGGCCGCGGCGGCGAGGACACTGTCGCCCTCGGGGGTGCGGTCGATCACCCCGGGGCAGCTGGCGGACGACATCCGCAAGGCCCACCCGGACTTCCCCGCGGTCTCCTCCGGCACCCAGGTCAGGGTGGTGTGGGGCGGCTGCACCTGGGTCTTCAGTGCCAAGGGGGTGCTGTTGTCGATCGAGCTGGGTGATGCCGGATCGACGATCGACGGCCTGGCGGTGGGGGATGCCGCCTCGGCCCTGTCGGTGCTGGGGACGGCTGTCTCCACGTCGACCACCAGTGGCGTGGAGACCCGGATCTACCCTGCCGACGAGAGACTCGGCCTGGGGTGGAAGGTGCAGATCAAGGACGGGAGGATCATCACGGTCGTGCTGTGTACCTGCCTCACCGGCACCTGCCCGCCCTCGGCCGATCAGGTGCGGAAGGCGGCAGGAGAGCCGGAAAGCACCAGAATTGGCAAGGTCGATTGTGTGGCCGATGGCACGTGGGCCATCACCGCAGGGACGTTCGGACCGATGAAGAACGCTGGCTGGCTGATCCTCCAGAAGACTGGGCCGTCATGGACACTGGCCTCCCGGATCACCAGTACTGCTGGATGCAGCCGGATCTCCGCCGATGCCCCCCTTGCCGAGCTGAGGGCCCACATGCCCGGAATGTGCGACCTCGCATGGGGGCCGGCGATCATCAAACAGGCTCCCATCACCATGAACGGCATCGGCGACCTCAGACTCGGGGCGGACGGCTCAGACCTCGAGCAGCGCGGGCTGGCCACGGCCACTGACGGGCAGTGCGATGCGAACTACATCACGGTGACCAGGCTGGATGGGAGCGTCGCCGGTGATTTCAGAGGCTCTCGGCTGACCGGCTTGTGGGTCCGTGACACGGCGATGAAGACCACGGCAGGGGCGCATGTCGGGATGAGCGTCTCAGAGGTGCAGAGGTTGTACGCGGGCAAGCTGCGTTCGAGCACCCATCAGGGCGACATGTCACCGATCAAGACGCTCGTGTACACCTACGGAGGCAGGATCCTGGAGTTCAGCTACTCCGACTCCGGCACAGGAGCCGATACGTCCAGCGTCAACGGCATCTACGTGAGTTTCAGCGACATACCGTTCAAGCACGGCTGCTGACGGTGCTGATCAGCTCTCCGCCCCCAGCTTGCGACGGCGTCTGCGGATGTACAGGACGCCGACGATGCCGAGCACCGCTCCCGTCAGGCAGATCCACAACCAGTCCCCGTAGCCCGCGGCGCGCAGCGCGTCGAGCTTGATCCAGCAGGCCACGAAGGCCACCAGGAAGGCCGCGGTGCCGATGATCGCGCCGGTCAGGCCGTCCTCATCCAGCGGCGGGACGGTCGCCTGGACCAGACCGTGCGAACGCTCCTGCGCGGGTCCCGTCGCATCGTCCTGGTCGTCGTTGGAGTCCATCCGGCCATGGTAGGGCCTCGCACCCAGCTGCCCGGACGACGTCCACCCCCCACTCGTAACACGATCGATCGCCGATGGTCCGTAGGATGCTGCCCGTGTCAACCACCTCCACAGCTCCTGATTCCGGTAGCAGGATCGACCGTTGGTTCGAGATCACGCAGCGGGGATCCACCCGCGGTCGTGAGGTTCGCGGCGGTCTGGTCACCTTCTTCACGATGGCCTACATTCTCGCTCTCAACCCGCTGATCATCGGTACGGCCGCCGACAAGAACGGCAAGCTTCTCAACGGCGCACCCAAGTTTCTGGACGCCGCCGGCAAGACCCTCAACGAGACCGCGATCGATCAGAACAAGATGATGGTCCTGGCCGCCACCGCCCTGATCGCAGGGATCATGACGATCCTGATGGGTGTGTGGGGCCGGTTCCCCCTCGGTATCGCCGCGGGTCTGGGCATCAACTCCCTGCTGGCCTACTCGGTCGCGCCCACCATGACCTGGCCCCAGGCCATGGGACTGGTCGTCTGGGAGGGCGTCCTCATCTTCCTCTTCGTCGTCACCGGCGTCCGCGAGATGATCTTCCGGGCGGTGCCTCGCTCCCTGCGAGCCGCGATCGGCGTCGGCATCGGCATGTTCGTGGCCTTCGTCGGGCTCGTTGATTCCGGCGTCATCCGGGCCGGCTCCGGAACACCGGTCCAGCTGGGCATCGCGGGCTCCCTGGAGGGCTGGCCCATCGCCGTGTGCGTGCTCGGCTTCCTGCTGGTCGCCATCCTGTACATGCGCAAGGTGCGCGGCAGCATGCTCATCGCCATCGCGGCGGTCTCGGTGCTCGCGGTGATCATCGAGGCCGTCGCCAAGATCGGCCCCCATGTCGGCGACGACAACCCGACCGGCTGGGCCCTCAACGTGCCCCGCCTGCCGTCCGCCTCGAGCTTCACCTGGCCCGACCTGTCGCTGATCGGGAAGGTGGATCTGGTCGGCGGTTTCCTCAAGGACGGCCACTTCAACCTGGCCACCTTCCTCAGCGTCCTGCTGATCGTCTTCTCCCTGATGCTCGCCGACTTCTTCGACACCATGGGCACCGTGGTGGCGATCGGCTCCCAGGCCGGCCTCAATGACGCCCAGGGGAATCCGCCCCACCTCAAGGAGATCCTCATGGTGGACTCCCTGGCGGCCGTGGCCGGTGGCCTGGGTTCGGCCTCCTCGGCCACCGGGTTCGTGGAGTCGACGGCCGGCGTCGGCGAGGGCGCCCGGACCGGCCTGGCCTCGGTCACCACCGGCGTGGCCTTCCTGGTGGCCATGTTCATCTCCCCGATCATCACGATGATCCCCTCGGAGGCCGCCGCCCCGGTGCTCGTCTTCGTCGGATTCCTCATGATGGCCCAGGTGAGGGAGATCGACTGGAACGACATCGCCGAGGGGGTGCCGGCCTTCCTCGCGATCGTGTTCATGCCTTTCGCCTACTCCATCACCGTGGGCATCGGCGCGGGCTTCATCGTGTACTGCATCACGAAGCTGGCGGTCGGCAAGGCGCGGCTCGTCCACCCGATCCTGTGGGTGGTCTCGGCCCTGTTCGTCATCTACTTCGCTCAGGGCCTCCTGCTGGGGTTGCTCTGACTCAGGCCAAGGTCGTGGGATTCGCGTGCCAGACGACCAGCAGGTCGGGGGCCGGGCGACCGGCCCCCGGCGCCTCCGCGCTCCACTCGCAGAACTGCGCCAGGAAGTCGACGAGTTGCTCCACCATTGCGGTGTGCTGCTCGTCGACCCGGGCGGCCACCGCGGACAGCGCCTCATGGGTGGCGGCCACATGCGCTGATCTGGCGTAGCCGGTGCGCATGTCGGGGGCCGGCCGGAGCGGGATCTGCGGGTCACCCGACAGGAGCCTGCGCAACGACAGCTCGGACGGCAGCCCGGCACGCGCCAGAACGAACTCGAGATCGTCGATCTCGTCGGGGCCCAGACTCAGACTCGTGGTGCCCCAGGACAGTTCGCACAACCACAGATCGAGCACCCGCCAGCACCGCGACAGCCGCTCGGGGGGCGCATACCGGCCGGCCAGCAGATCCTCGACGTCGCCGGGGGTCGGGAATCCCGGAGGCAGGACGGGGGCGTCGGGGTCGGTGCGGGTGAGGGGTACCAGACGCGACCACAGCCCTCGCCGCCGGGGAGCGGGCACGCTGAACTTCGCCCGCGCGCACTCGCGCAGCCTGTCTGCCAGCGCATCATCGGCCCCGAAGATGTCTCGAACTTCGTCGATCGAGATGGCGTGAAGTCGGAACTCACCCATGCCGCCAGCCTACTGGCACACCCGGGTGCCGCATGCGGTGCGGGCTATCGTGGGGCTCCGTGAATCCCCGTTCCCGTCAGCATGTCGTCACCGCAGCCCTGATTCTCATCGTGCTGCTGGTGGTCGTGGGTGCCCTGATCGGTCGCTGACGAGTGGACATGGCACGATTGGAGACCATGACGTCCCCGTCCCACGATCGCCCCATGACGACGCTCCGGCTCCGGCACAGGTTGCGCGGTGCAGCGGTCTCGGCCATCTGCGCCGTCTGCGCCTTCGGCCTGACCGTCGCCCCGGCCGCCGCCGCTCCCAAGGACGTCACGATCTCGGTTCCGGGGATGTCGACGCCGGTGGGGACGGCCGCGGACACCGGGAACGACCGGTACTGGGTGACCGACGGCCGGCCCGCCTCGACCAGCTCCCTCATCGCGGTCGACCAGTCCGGGAACCGCACCGCCAAGGTCTCCTGGCAGGCGCAGGTGCAGCACGTCCAGGCTCTCTCCTGGGCCGCGGGTTCGCTCTACGTCGGCGATATCGGCGATCCCGACAGCAGCCGGGACTCCATCCAGGTGCTCAGCCCACTGACCACCGACGGGGACTCGGCGTCGTGGAAGGCATGGGATCTCGGCTATCCGGACGGTGCCCATGACGCCGATGCCATGGCCGTGAGCCCCAAGGGGAATATCTACATCATCACCAAGGGCCCCTCCTCGGCCGTCTACCGGGCTCCGACCTCGCTCAGCCGCTCCGGACAGAACCGGATGACGAAGGTGGCCGACGCGCCGGCCGGAATCACCGATGCCGTCTTCCTGCCCGGCGGGAAGACGGTGGCAGTGCGCACCGCCTCCCAGGTCCTGGTGCTCGACGCCTACAAGTGGACCACCAAGGCGTCGGCCCCGCTCGCCTCATCCGGGGGCGACTCGCTGAGCGTCGATCTCGACGGCAAGGGACTGCTGGCCGGCCAGAAGACGGCGAAGCTGACCGGCGTCGACGTGCCGACCGGGCAGAGTCCCTCGGCCACGCCGAAGGCCTCGGCGTCCTCGGCCTCCGCGCCGTCAGCCACCACCGGTTCCGCCTCCTCGACCGACCAGGACTTCTCCGTTGAGCGATGGGGCACCGCTCTCGCGCTGGCCGGAGCCGTCGTGATGGCCCTGGTGGCCGGCGTCGTCGTCCACCGGGCCGGCCGGCGCCGCTGAGAGCGTCTCAGCGGCGCCGGATCCTCTCCAGGAGCCAGTCCAGGCAGGCCGTCAGAGCCTCCACGTCGGCGGGATCCACCGCCGAGAAGGTGCCCACCCGGATCTGGTTGCGGCCCAGCTTGCGGTACGGATCGATGTCGACGATGCCGTTGGCCCTGGCGATCCGGCACAGTTCCTCGGCATCGATGCTGCGGTCCAGGTCGATGGTGACGACGACCGGGCTGCGCAGTCCGGGATCGCGCACGAAGGGGGCGGCCAGGGGGTGGTCCTCGGCCCACCGGTAGAGGATCCCCGAGGAGGTCGCCGTGCGGTGCGCCGCCCAGTTCATGCCGCCGCGATCGAGCAGCCAGCGCACCTGGGCCTCGAGCATGGTGAGAGTGGCCAGCGCCGGGGTGTTGACGGTCTGGTCGGCCTGGGAGTTGTCCACCGCCATCGAGAGATTGAGGATGTCGGGCACCCATCGTGCCGACGAGGTGAGATCGGCGGACCGTGCCAGCGCCGCCGGGGACAGGAAGGCCACCCACAGCCCGCCGTCCGAGGCGAAATTCTTCTGCGGCGAGAAGTAGTACGCATCGACCTCGGCCATATCGGCGTTGACGCCGCCCGCCGCGGAGGTGGCGTCGATGAGGACCAGGGAGTCCTCGTCGATGTCGACGGGGCGAGCGACCGGGGCGATGACACCGGTGGAGGTCTCGTTCTGGGCCCAGGCGTAGGTGCCGACGCCGCGCACCGCGGTGGGCAGCGCCAGGGAGCCGGGGGTGGCCTCGAAGATCGCCGGATCGGCCAGGTAGGGGGCCGCCTGGAGGGTTCTGGCGAATTTGCGGGAGAACTCGCCGTAGACGCCGTTGGCGCTGCGGTGGCGTACCAGGCAGGCGGCCGCCATCGCCCAGAAGAGGGTGGCGCCGCCGTTTCCCAGGGCCACCTCGTAGCCGGCGGGGAGGTGGTACAGCTCGGCGAGCCCGGACCGGATCGAGGACACCAGGTGCTTGACGGGGGGCTCGCGGTGGGAGGTCCCCATCACCGAGTCGGGCCCTGCCAGACTCTCCAGCACCTCGCGGCGGATGCGCGAGGGCCCCGATCCGAATCGGGCGTCGGCGGGAAGAAGGTCGGCCGGGATGATCAGCTCAGACATGGCTGGATTCTCTCAGGTGCGCCGGGTCTTGTCGGCCTGTCCAGCAGATGACTTCCGATCTCCCCATGAACCGGGGGTGCGCCTGTGGAAGAATTGCGGCGCGAGCACCACCGGAGGTCAGCATGATCATTTCTTCCCGCCATGTCCTCAATCCCGACGGTTCCGTCGAGCCGGCCACCATCACGGTCGACGGCGAACGGATCAGCGAGGTGGCCCGCGGGGTCGCCGATCCCGAGCATCTCGTCGACGAGTGGGTGCTGCCCGGCTACGTCGACACCCACTGCCACGGGGCCGCCGGTGTGAGCTTCGTCGACACCGATCATGACGCGGTGGTTCGCGCCATCGAGTACCACCGCAGCCAGGGCAGCACGACTCTGTTCGCCAGCACGGTCGCCGAGGAGATGGACGATCTGGTGGATCAGATCGGCCGGCTGCGCGGGCTGGTGGACGAGGGCGAGCTCGACGGCATCCACCTGGAGGGCCCCTTCCTGGCCGCCTCGCGCAAGGGCGCCCACGATCTGAATCTGCTTCGCGAGCCCGCCCCCGCGCGGGTCTCGCGACTGATCGACGCCGGTGGTCCGGCGCTGCGGATGATCACCCTGGCCCCCGAGCTGCGCTACGGCATCGAGGCCACCGGGACCGTCGCCGCCGCGGGGGTGCACGCCGCCTTCGGGCATTCCGACGCCGACGCCGCGACCGCCAGGGACGCCGTGGACGCGGGGGTCGACATCGTCACCCACCTGTTCAACGCCATGGCGCCGATCCACCACCGCAAGCCGGGCCCGGTGCCGTGGATGCTCACCGATCCCAGGGTGATGTGCGAGCTGATCTGCGACGGGGTGCATGTGGCTCCCGACGTCATCCGGATGGTGGTGCAGGCCGCGGGGACCGATCGCGTCGGACTGGTCACCGACGCCATGAGCGCCACCGGCCAGCCCGACGGCGATTACATGCTCGGCAGTCTTCGGGTCCGGGTCATCAACGGCGGCGCCCGTCTTCTCAACGACGACGGATCCCTGGGGGCCATCGCCGGCTCCACCCTGACTCTTGGGCGTGCCGTGGAGTTCCTCGTCACCAGGGTGGGCATTCCGCTGGCCGAGGCGGCGACCATGGCGTCGGCCACCCCGGCCAGCTGGCACGGCCTGGACGCGGGCCGGATCGAACCCGGCGCCCGGGCCGATCTGTGCCTCACCACCGGCTCGGGGCATCTGGAGCGGGTCCTGCGCGCCGGCCGGGAGGTTCCGCGCTGAACCCTTGCGGCGCTGGGCGAACCCGGGCGCGCAGGCCGGGCTCATGTCGCAGGGACGTGGGATGATCGGTACTCCCTGGGCGACGGGGATGAATTGGAGGGATTGTGAGCGGCGAACTCATCGACACCACGGAGATGTACCTGAGGACTCTCTACGAGTTGCTGGAGGAGGGCATCGACCTTCGCCGGGCCAGAATCGTCGAGCGCCTCCACCAGTCGGGGCCCACGGTGTCGCAGACGGTGGCCCGGATGGAGCGCGACGGCCTGCTGGTCGTCAACCCCGACCGCAGCATCGACTTCACCCCCGAGGGCCACGAGATGGCCGTGAACGTGATGCGCAAGCACCGGCTGGCCGAATGCCTGCTCACCGAGGTGATCGGCCTGGATCGATCGCTGGTCCATGACGAGGCCTGTCGCTGGGAGCATGTGATCTCCGACGAGGTGGAGAACCGGCTCATCGACATCCTGGACGATCCGGAGACGTCGCCCTACGGGAACGCCATTCCCGGGCTGGGGGCTTTCACCGCGGTGAACTCCGCCGCCAATTTCAGGACCGACTCGACACCCCTGGGCGAGTTCCTGGGGGAGGAGGACGGTCCGGAGCGCACGGTGCGGATCGTTCGCCTCACCGAACATTTCCAGGCCACCGAGCCGAATCTCGAGAGCACCCAGGGCGCCGGGATCGCCGTCGGTTCGGTCGTCACCGCTCGGCGCGAGGGCTCGATGGTCACCGTCACCGGGACTGTCGGCACGGTCGAACTGTCCGATCACGACGCCGACGGGATCTTCGTATCCCCGGAGGATGAGGGCTGAGATGGATCTCTCCTCCGCACGAGAGGCGGCCCGGCGGATCGGTCTCGGAGCTCGCGAGGATCCCTGGCCCGACTACCTGGCCCGCTTCCACGAGGAGAGGCCCGGTGTCATCCAGGAGGTCATCGGACGATGCCGGGCCGGTCAGCGCAACCCGTACGCCTGGCTGGCGCGCAGCGTCTCCCGGACGGCCGGCGTGGTGGTCGACGTCTGCTGCGGGGCGGGCGCGCTGAGCCGGGAGATCGCCAACGGGCAGCGGCTGGTCATCGGGGTGGAGCGCAATGACTCCGAACTCGGGCTGGCCGAGCACGGCGGCGGACAGATCGAGTGGGTCCACGGCAGCGAGGACGCGTTGCCGCTCGCCGACTCCTCGGTGGACGCCGTGGTCACCTCGATGGGTATGGTCACCACCCCGGACCCGCGAGTACTGGTGGCCGAGGCCTCGCGGGTGCTGAGACCCGGCGGGGTCTTCGCCTGCATGGCTCCCACGGTGCGTCCGGTCCCGGTGTCGATGCTGCGGACCGTCCTGGAGCTGACGGCCAGGGTGGGTTCGACGCCCAGTTTCCCGGGTGCCCTCGAGCTGAGAATGAACGACCTGCTCGCCGAGTGCGGCCTGCACAAGGTGGAGGACGCCCGCTCCTGCTACACCTACTCGGTCTCCGGTATCTCCGACGCCGATCTGCTGATCGGCGCGATGTACCTGCCCGGATCCACCCGGGCCAGACGCCGGTCGGCGCGTAACTGGCTGGTCCGGCGGGCGGCCGGCCGGGGGCCGGTCGACATCGCCGTGCCGATGCGACGAGTGGTGGCGCAGAAGGAGGCCGGACCGGCCTCCGGTATCGCCTGATCCGGGAATAACGATCTGCGGCCCCGTGTTGGGCGAGTGACAGCGAAGACTTCACGGAGGCATTTCATGGCGACCGTCGCCCTCACCACGGAGAACTTCTCCTCGACCGTTGACGCCAACGACGTCGTGCTCATCGACTTCTGGGCCGGATGGTGCAACCCGTGCATGCGGTTCGCGCCGATCTACGACGAGGCCAGCAGCAGGCACGAGGATGTGACTTTTGCGAAGGTCGACACCGAGGATCAGCAGGATCTGTCGGCCGCTCTTGACATCACCTCGATTCCGACCATCATGGCGTTCCGCTCGGGATACCTGGTGTTCCGTCAGGCCGGCCTGCTGCCGGGAGCCCAGCTCGATGAACTGATCGGCAAGGTCAAGGAGCTCGACCCGGAGGAACTGAAGAAGCAGGCTGCGTCCTGAGCGGAGGGGACGACCCCTCCTCGAACGTCAGCAGCGCCCCGCCACTGAAGAGGTGGCGGGGCGCTGCTGTGTCCGCAGATCAAGCCGATCACGGCTCGGGCATCACGATGTCCTTGACCAGGGTCTCGAGGTCGCAGTCGGCCTGGAGGAATCCGCGCAGGGTGCGCACGGTCGGGCCGAAGGTGTCGAACTCCTCGACCGTCATGCCGTCGGGATCGTAGGCGCGCCGGAACTCGGGCAGCTTCTGCAGCGCCTCCATGCGGTCGGCCGGGACGGGCTTGTTGATGGCGTCGAAGTCCGGGGTGTAGCCGGAGTCGTTGACGCGCTTGGCCCACTTGAAGGGCGGGGAGAGGACGAGGTCGCCACCGGTCAGCTCGGAGTACTGCAGGGTGTTGCGGTAGGCGGCCACCAGCACGCGGGCCTGGAATCCGCGCTCCTGGAAGATCTGGTAGGCGTGCTTGATGCAGGCGACGCCGCCCCACTCCAGGACGCCGGGATCGATGAGTTCGCGATCGCGCTCGGCGACGATCTTGAGCCAGTCGTCAAGACGGCCGCCCATGATGGTGACGACCGGGCCCATCTCGTCGACCGGCTTGCCCTCGGCGACGCGACGGTCCAGACCGCGCTGGATGGCCTCGGCCGAGCGGACCGCCTGGGGCACGGAGAAGGACACCGTCACGTTCATCGAGACGCCGCGGTAGGTGGCGTCCTCGATGGCCTGGACGCCCACCGAGGTGCAGGGCACCTTCACGATGATGTTCGGGGCGATTCTGCTGAACTCCTCGGCCTGGTCGGCCAGGGCCTTGGCGTCGTTGTGCAGGCGGGGATCGGTCTGGACCGACAGCCGGCCGTTGTGCCCGTGCTGCTCGTTGAAGATGGGCTCCAGGAGCTTGGCGGCCTCGACGGACATGTCCTTGACGGCCTGCCAGCCGACCTCGGACTCGCTCCAGGTGGGGTTGTCCTCATGGATCTTCTTGATCCGGGGGGCCCAGATGTCGAGGTGCTTCTTGATGGTGCCGTAGGCGATCTGCGGGTTGCAGGTCGCGCCGACACCCCCGAAGGAGATGGACTGGGAGAGTTCGTCGAGATCCGCCGAGTCGTTCCACAGCGCCGTGGGGGTGTTCCGGGAGACCTCGAGAAGCGGTCCGGGAGTGTATTCGGTCATGGATTCAGCTCCTGTGCTGGGGTACCTGTCGCCGGCTCGCAGATGGCGCCGACCTGAGGACCATTAGACCCCATCTCAATTGTCCTGTCAAATCGTGGCCATGGCTGCGGTCTCCTGCGGTCGTCCCGACGGTCTCGCGCGCGAGTGCTGACGAAGTGCGCCGATTGATGATATTTGTATTGACAAAGTGACAGACGCTGCTAGCGTTAAGTCTGCGTAACCACCCCAACGAAGCGGAGATCTTCATGGTTGCCTTTGGACCCAGACCGGTCGACGTCCTGACGATGGGACGCATCGGGGTCGATATCTACCCGCTCCAGACCGGAGTCGGACTCGAGGACGTCACCTCCTTCGGGAAGTTCCTCGGTGGCAGCGCCACCAATGTCGCGGTGGCCGCCGCTCGCCTGCGCCACGCCTCGGCCGTGGTCACCGCCGTGGGTGATGACCCCTTCGGCACCTTCTGCTGTCAGGAGATGGGCCGGCTGGGGGTGTACTCCCAGTACGTCGGCACGGTCGCGCAGATCCCGACCCCCGTCACCTTCTGCGAGATCTACCCGCCGGACGACTTCCCCCTGTACTTCTACCGGTACCCGACGGCCCCGGACCTCCAGATCACCCCCGATGACATCCCCGAGCAGGCCGTCAAGGACACCAAGATCCTGTGGTTGACCGTCACGGGGCTGTGCCAGGAGCCCAGCCGGGCCGCCCATCACAAGGCCCTGGACGTGCGCGGCCGCAAGGCCCACACCGTCCTCGATCTCGACTACCGGGACTCCTTCTGGTCGAGCAAGGAGGAGGCCCACGAGGCCGTGGCCGCGATCCTGCCCCAGGTCACGGTCGCGGTGGGCAACCGCGAGGAGTGCGAGGTGGCGGTCGGGGAGACCGAGCCTCAGAAGGCCGCCGAGGCGCTCCTGGAGGCCGGCGTCGAGATCGCCGTGGTGAAGCAGGGCCCCAAGGGCACCCTCGCCATGACCAAGGACGAGCGGGTCGAGGTGCCGCCCACCCCGATAGAGGTGACCAACGGCCTGGGCGCCGGCGACGCCTTCGGCGGCAGCCTGTGCCACGGCCTGCTGGAGGGATGGTCGTTGACCGACACGATCCGCGCCGCCTCCACGGCCGGCGCCCTGGTGGCGACCCGGCTGGAGTGCTCCACGGCCATGCCGAGCGAGCCGGAGCTGCTCACCATGATGAGCAGGCACTCTGAAATTCACGCGAAGGAGTCGCACCGATGAGCGCAACACCACTGATCGACAAGCTGGTCGAGCGACGGGTCGCCGACCCCACAGAATTCTCCGCCCGGGTCGCCGAACGGGCGCGGTCCGACTGGAGGGGCGGCGAACCCCTGATGGTGATCGCAGCCGACCATCCGGCCCGCGGGGCGCTGCGGGCCGGCAGCGACCGATTCGCGATGGCCGACCGCGAGGCCCTCCTGGAGCGCTGCGTCACCGCACTGTCGCGCCCCGGCGTCAACGGATTCCTCGGCACCAGCGACATGGTGCAGGATCTCGCCAACCTCGGTGCGCTGGACGGCAAGGTCGTCTTCGGGTCGATGAACCGCGGCGGATTCGCCGGGGCCTCCTTCGAGATCGACGACCGGATGACCGGCTACGACGTCGAGGGGGTCGTCTCCCAGGATCTGGCCGGCGGCAAGATGCTGATGCGCTACGACTTCGAGGACCGCGACACCGCCGAGACGGTGGCCACCTGCGCGGCCACCGTCGACGAGCTCGCCAGGGCGCAGAAGATCGCCATGGTGGAGCCCTTCATCTCGCGCCGGGACGCCTCCGGTAGGGTCGTCAACGATCTGTCGACGGAGGCCGTCGTCAAGTCGGTCGCGATGACCGCGGGCCTCGGCGCCGATTCCGCATGGACCTGGCTCAAGCTCCCGGCGGTGGAGGGGATGGAGGACGTCGCACGGGCGTCGTCGATGCCCATTCTGCTGCTGGGTGGAGAGGTCTCGGCCGATGCCGAGGCCACCCGGCGCATGTGGGCCCAGGCGCTGGCACCGTCGACGGTGCAGGGGCTGGTGCTCGGGCGCTCGATGCTCTATCCCCCGACGGCGACGTGGCCGCCGCCGTCGACAACGCTGTCACACTATTGGAGGTCTGATCACTCATGACTGACTACGTTCTGCCTGCCGGGACCGCAGGACACGACGAGTTCGAGGTCGACGTCTCCCCGCAGAAGGCCGACTGGACCTACTCGGGCATCAGGGTCGCCAGCCTGGACGCCGGGGCCTCCACCACCGTGGAGACCGGCGAGTACGAGTACCTGGTACTCCCCCTGGAGGGCTCCTACACCGTCGAGGTGGCCGGGAGAACCATGCAGCTGGCGGGCCGCGACACCATCTGGGGAGAGGTCACCGACTACTACTTCCTGCCGCGCGGGGTCACCGCCACCGTCACCGCCGTCGGCGGCGGGCGGGTCGCGCTGCCCTACGCGCTGGCCGCCGAGGACCTGGAGCCCCGCTACTGCCCGGTCGACGAGGTCAAGGTCGAGCTGCGCGGCGCCGACTACCTGTGCCGTCAGGCGTCGAACTACTCGGTCGGCAACGCGCTGCACACCTCGCGCCTGCTGGTCGTCGAGGTCATCACCCCGGGTGGCTGCTGGTCCTCCTACCCGCCGCACAAGCACGACGAGGAGGGGCCGGACGAGCATGAGCTGGAGGAGATCTACTACTTCCAGATCAAGGGCAACGAGTACGGCCCGGGCATGGCGCTGCACGCCACCTATGGCACCGACGAGCGCCCGATCAGCGTGGCCGCCAAGATCGGCACCGGCGACGTCGCCCTGGTGCCCCATGGCTGGCACGGCCCCTGCGCGGCCGCTCCCGGATACGACCTCTACTACCTCAATGTGATGGCCGGGCCCGGGGGGGCGGAGTGGAAGTCCGTCGACGACCCGCACTACGGCTGGCTCCGCGACACATTCGCGGACGGGAAGATGGATCCTCGTCTTCCTTACCAGGTTGACAAGAAGAAGGAGGCCTGAGACATGGCTGAAACCACCATCAGGCTGAGCGTCGGGCAGGCGGTCGTCCGCTACCTCACCCAGCAGTACACCGAGCGCGACGGCGTCGAGCAGCGGTTCATCCCGGGCATGTTCGGCATCTTCGGCCACGGCAACGTCGCCGGCCTGGGCCAGGCCCTGCTGCAGAACGAGGTGAATCCGGCCGAGGGAGAGGACCGCCTCGAGTACTGGCACGGCCGCAACGAGCAGGGCATCGTCCATGCCGCCACCGCCTACGCCCGCACCAAGGACCGCCTCCAGACGCTGGCCGTCACCGCCTCCATCGGGCCGGGCTCGCTCAACATGGTCACCGGGGCCGCGCTGGCCACCACCAACCGAATCCCTGTGCTGCTGTTCCCCTCCGACATCTTCGCCAACCGGGCTCCCAACCCGGTGCTCCAGCAGTTGGAGGACGCCTCCGACGCGGACCTCAGCTGCAACGACGCCTTCAAGCCGGTCTCGAAGTTCTGGGACCGCGTCAACCGCCCCGAGCAGCTGATGGTCTCCCTGCCGGGCGCCATGCGGGTGCTCACCGATCCCATCGAGACCGGTGCCGCGGTGGTCTGTCTGCCCGAGGACGTCCAGGCCGAGGCCTACGACTGGCCGGCCTCCTTCTTCGCCAAGAAGGTCTGGCACCTGGACCGCCAGGTCCCGGCGCCGTCGGCGCTGGCCCGCGCGGTGAAGGCCATCAAGGCCGCCAAGAAGCCGCTCATCGTCTCCGGCGGCGGCACCATCTATTCGGCTGCCTCCCAGGAACTGCGGGAGCTGGCCACTAGGACCGGGATCCCCGTCTCCGACACCCAGGCCGGCAAGGGGGCCATCAACTGGGACCACCCGGCCGCCGTCGGCGGACTGGGCGCCACCGGCTCCGGCTCGGCGAACGCGCTGGCCGCCGAGGCCGATCTGGTCATCGGCATCGGCACCCGCTACTCGGACTTCACCACCGGATCCCAGACGGTCTTCGGCAACCCCGACGTCCGCTTCGTCAACATCAACGTAGCCGCCTTCGACGCCGTCAAGCAGGGCGCCGAGATGGTCCTGGCCGACGCCCGCGAGGCGCTGACGGCGCTGGCCGCAGCGCTGGAGGGCTACCACGTCGAGGAGACCTGGACCGCCAAGGTGCGCGCCGAGGCGGATGCCTGGGCCAAGGCCACCGACACCTGCTACCACCTGGGGCACGGGCCGCTGCCGGCCCAGACCGAGGTCTTCGGCGCCCTCAACGAGATGATGGGCGACGAGGACGTCATGATCAACGCCGCCGGGTCCATGCCGGGCGACCTGCAGTGCCTGTGGCGCGCGAAGACCCCGGTGCAGTACCACGTCGAGTACGCCTTCTCCTGCATGGGCTATGAGATCCCGGCCTCGCTGGGCGTCAAGATGGCCCGTCCCGACTCCGAGGTCGTGGCGATCGTCGGCGACGGCACCTACCAGATGCTGCCGATGGAGCTGGCCACCATCGTCCAGGAGGGCCGGAAGGTCATCTTCGTGCTCCTCCAGAACTACGGTTACTCGTCGATCGGTGCCCTCTCGGAGTCCCACGGCTCCCAGCGGTTCGGCACCAAGTACCGCCGCGACGACGACGGTCAGGGCCATGTGCGCGGGGACGACGCCTCGCTGCGGCTGCCGGTCGACATCGCCGCCAACGCCCGGTCCTGGGGGCTGGACGTCCTCGAGGTGCACGGCATCGAGGAGTTCAGAGCTGCCTACCAGAAGGCGCACGCCTCCGATCGTGCGACGATGATCCACATCGAGACCGACCTGTACGGCCCCAACCCGCCGGCCACCGGCTGGTGGGACGTGCCGGTGACCTCCGAGTCCCGCCTGGAGTCCACCCAGGAGGCGTACGCCCAGTACGCCGAGGATGTGAAGAGGCAGCGCCGGTTCTTCTGAGCCGGCACGAGGGCCCGTCCGTACGGACGGGCCCTCGTCATATTCAGATGTTGTTCAGTTGGTCCGGCCTCTGGGGCCGGGCGGCTGATTCAGCGGATGATGTCTCGGCTCGTCCTCATGGGGCGAGCCGCAGGCTGTGAGACGCTCCGTTGAGCCTCTGCCGTTGCGACCTTGCCGGGCCTCAGGCCTCGAGAGGGTCGGCGAAGCCGATCCTCCAGGCCAGAGTGAGGGCGGCGGCGACCGCCAGGAGGCCACCGGCGATGACGGTCACGTCCGAGCTGACGACGATGCCGGCGATGGCCAGCACCAGGGAGATGCCGAGCGCGATGACGCTGGCGGCGGAGTAGTTGAACCCCTTGTTGCGGGTCAGCTCGTTGGTGAAGGACCTGTCAAGAGTAATTGCGGTCATGTGCGTGCCTGCTTCCATGAACGGGTGCCAGGCGCGACCGAGGGGCCGTGCCCAGCACGGCTTCGTGCGCTCCCCGGTGTCCCGGGGACGGTCAGATCATTTGACCTGACATGAAGAACTATAGGGGTACGGATGTGTCGATCAAGTAACGCGACGACCGGCCCTGAACAGTCGTGCACCGGGGCGGAGGGGCGCGGCGTCGGATCATGCACGGCGGGCTGTCGGAGAGAATGTGGCAGATCTCACAGAATCTCGTTCACAAGGGGTTTCCCGAGGTCCGTCTGAGTGCGGTCCGGATCGATTCCGGACGGGGCGGAGAGTATTCCCGGTACGGTGGAGCAGTCGTTTCACCAGGAGCGGATGGAGTCGTGGCGGCCCAGTAGCAGCGGGCCATGGGGAATGCGATGGCGCGCCCGCCGAAGAAGGTGACGATCCGCGATGTGGCGAGGCTGGCGGGCACCTCGACGTCCACCGTCTCCATCGCCATCTCCGGTCAGGGGAGGATCTCCGAGACGACCCGGCGTCACGTCATCGACGCTGCGGACCGTCTCGGCTGGCGTCCCGACCGCCGGGCCTCGGGGCTCCGGCAGTTCAATCCGCGGGTGGTGGGCATCGTCTACGACGCCGAGCAGCCCTTCCAGGCCAGGCTCCTGGACTGCGCCTACGTGGCCATGCGGAAGCAGGGGATCGAGGTGATCGTGGCGGCCGCGACCCCGCATCACGACGAGCAGGCCTGCGTCGCCGAGCTGCGCCGCAACGGCTGCCAGGCGCTGGTGACCACGGGTGCTGATCTCACCGACTCCGAGATCGCCCAGGTGGCGCGCCGGATGCCGACGATGAGCCTGGGGCGCGAGGTCCACATCGGGGGAGTCGACACCGTGGCCTGCGACTCCCATCGCGGCAGTGAGATGGCCGTCGAGTTCCTCGTAGGGCTCGGCCACGGCGACATCGTCCACGTGGACGGCGGCGGGGTCCCCATGACCGATATGAGGACCAGCGGCTACGCGGCGGCGATGGCCCGTCACGGTCTGGCCGGGCGGGTGAGGGTGATTCATGGGGGAGTGACCCTGGACGCGGGCATCGGTGCGGCTCGCGCCCTGCTGGCCGGGGAGTCCCTGCCCACCGGCGTCACATGCTTCAATGACCTGTGCGCGGCCGGGCTGGTGCGCGAGCTGCGCCTGCTCGGGGTGAGAGTCCCCGAGCAGGTGAGCGTGGTGGGATTCGACGACGCCCCCACAGCCGCCGATCCGACGACCGCGCTCACCACCGTCGGACAGGACATGGACGCCCTGGCCGATCGGGCGGCCAAGCAGCTCTCCCTGCGGATAGCCGATGGTGTCCCGATGCGGCCGGGGGCCGAGAAGGTCGACATCATCGAACCGTCGATCGTCATCCGGACTACGACCGCTGCTCCGAGATCCTTCGCCCTCTCGCCGGTCCGCGTTCCTCCCACGACCGGCTAGCCGATGCTGCAACGTTTCGATCCGCGGCCGGTATGACAGAGCGCCGGGCGGGTGTCCGATGCCGAAACGTTCTTGCATGTCCTGACTAACGCGACTTCCAGACGTTGCCATGTCAGTATTTTTCATGCTGGCGCACAGGGGCGCCACCGACGACAAGTGAGACACCCATGACAATGGATCAGACGCTCCCGGCAGACGGGACGCAGACTCCCGACATCAACGACCTCATCGAATCGACACCACCGTCCGGGAAGCACCGCGGCGTGGCCGCCGTCGCAGCGGTGGCCACGCTCGGTTCGCTGCTCTTCGGCTACGACACCGGCGTCATCTCGGGCGCCCTGCCCTACATGTACATGCCGGACAAGGCCGGCGGCCTGGCCCTCAACCCGGTGGAGGAGGGGCTGATCGGCGGCACCCTGCTCATCGGTGCGGCCCTCGGCGCGCTGTTCGGCGGCATCATGTCCGACCGGTGGGGCCGGCGTCACAACATCACCATCCTCGCGGTGGTCTTCCTGATCGGAGCCCTGGGCACCACCTTCGCACCGAGCGTCTTCGTGATGTACCCGTTCCGGGTGATCCTCGGCTTCGCGGTCGGCGCCGCCTCCGCCACCGTCCCGGTCTATCTGGCCGAGACCGCGCCCAAGCGGATCCGGGGATCGATCGTGGCGATCGACCAGCTCATGATCGTCACCGGCCAGCTGCTCGCCTTCACCATGAACGCGATCATCAACGCCGCCCACGGCGGGCCCCGGATCACCATCGAGGCCAACCACAACGCCGCCACCCACGGCGTCAAGCTCGGTGAGCAGTCCTGGGACAACATCCTGGCCCTGCAGGTCAGCAAGGGCGGCCCCCTCAACGATGAACAGTTCCACGCCTTCATCAACAACCTCGTCATCAACTCCGGCAACGGCGAGGCCTGGCGCTGGATGCTCGTGCTGTGCTCCATCCCCGCGATCGCGCTGTGGATCGGCATCCGGATGATGCCGGAGTCGGCCCGCTGGTACCTGGCCAAGGGCCGGGTCCGCGAGGCGATCGGCTCCCTCAAGCGGGTCCGCAACGAGCGCAAGGACGGCCCCCTGGAGGCCGAGGTGACGGAGATGTTCGTCCTCTTCCGCCATGAGCGTGAGGAGGCCGCACAGCGCGGCTCGATGAAGATGGTGATGCAGACCCCGTGGCTGCGCAAACTGCTCATCGTCGGCATCTTCCTGGCGGTCTCCAACCAGCTCACCGGCGTCAACACCATCATGTACTACGCGCCGAAAGTCCTGGAGTACGCCGGGATGACGACCACGGCCTCGATCACCGCCCAGGTGGCCAACGGCGTCATGTCGGTCATCGGATCGGCGCTGGGCCTGTGGCTCATCCTCAAGTTCCGCCGCCGCACGCTGCTCATCGCCGACGTCATCGGGGTGGGCATCACCCTGCTGGGCATCGCAGCCACCTTCCAGTTCACCATCGCGCCCCATATCGCCGACGGCACCACACCGCCGACCTGGGCGCCCTTCCTGGTGCTGGGCATGATGGCGCTGTTCATGCTCATCGTGCAGTCCTCGAACGGCACCGTGGTGTGGACGATGCTCGGCGAGATGTTCCCCTCCAAGTACCGCGGAATCATGAACGGTACGGCGATCTTCTTCCTGTGGGTCTCCAACGCCATCATCACCTTCACCTTCCCCTCGATGATGGCCGGCCTCGGCGGCGGTCTCACCTACACCATCTACGGGATCATCAACCTGGTGGTGGCAGCGATCCTGTTCAAGGTGATGCCCGAGACCTCGGGGCGCTCCCTGGAGGAGATCGAGGGCTACATGGAGCACATCTACAGCAAGTGATCTGACGATGATCTGATCCGGTCGGGGCGCCGATAGCATGAGGTCCATGGGGAATGCGACGGCGCGCCCGCCGAAGAAGGTCACCATCCGGGATGTGGCGAGGCTGGCGGGCACCTCGACGTCGACCGTCTCGGTGGCGCTGTCGGGCGGCGCCCATGTCTCGAAGGCCACCCGCAGGCGGGTGATCGACGCCGCGGACCGGCTCGGCTGGCGGCCCGATCGCCGGGCGGCCGGGCTGCGCCGGTTCCACTCCCGTCAGGTCGGCATCATCTACGAGGTGGCGCAGTCCTTCCAGGCGAGCCTGCTGGACGCCCTCTACGTGGCGATGGCCGAGGAGGGACTGGACGCCGTCCTGGCGGGGGCGACCGTCCACCACACCGAGCAGACCTGCGTCGCCGAGCTGTTGAGGGACGGTTGTCAGGCGATGGTGCTCACCGGGTCGGGCCTCAGCGATCATGAGATCGCGGCCATCGCTGCCCGGATTCCGACCCTGAGCCTGTGTCGGCAGCTGAGCCTGGGCGGCGTGGACGTCGTGGCCTGCGATTCCCGGCAGGGCGCGGCGACGGCCGTGGAGGCGCTGGTCGGGCTGGGTCACCGGGAGATCATGCATGTCAACGGAGGCGGCCGGCCCATGACGACCGAGCGCGAACAGGGCTACGTCGGGGCCATGACGCGCCTGGGCCTGGCCGGCCATATCCGGATCATGCCCGGTGGGTCGACCGTCGAGGCCGGCGTGGCGGCGGCTCAGGCGATCGCGGTGCTGCGTCCCCGCCCGACCGCGGTCACCTGCTTCAACGACATGTGCGCCGGCGGTCTGCTGCGCCAGCTCCGCCTGCAGGGCATCGGGGTTCCCAGGGAGATCAGCGTCGTGGGTTTCGATGATGCACCCGTCGCATCCGATCCGACCACCGCGCTCACCAGCGTCCGGCAGGACGCCGTGGAACTGGCGGCTCGAGCCGCCGCGCTGCTGAGGACGCGGGTCGAGCTGGAGGGGCCGGTGAGGCCCGGCGCCGAGCAGGTCATCACCATCGGGACGGAGCTGGTGACGAGGACCACGACGTCGCCCCCTGGTGCGGGCCCGGCCGGCTGACGGTCGTAACGTTTCGACGCCGGGGCGGTTCGGCATCGGAACCGGTGCCTTCGATTCTCGAATCGTTTTGCAGTGTCCTTACGTGTGCCGAGGGACGGGTGGCATATGTCAGGATCTTTGAATCGGCGCACAGGGGCGCCGAAGCGCCCGACGAAGGGCGCACCGATGAACGAGGAGAATCGATGAGCGACAAGAGGTCCATCGGGGTGGGGGTCGTGTCCCTCGGTTGGATGGGACGGCTGCACACCAGGGCATACCGGGCCCTCAAGGAGAAGTTCCCCGAGATCGAGGCCGACATCAGGCTCGTCTCGTGCTGCGATGTCATGGAGGAGAACCGGCGTCAGGCGACCGAGGTGCTCGGATTCCGGCGTGCGGTCTCCGACTATCACGAGCTCATCAATGACCCGCAGGTCGACGTCGTGGATATCTGCTCCCCGAACTTCCTGCACCATGAGATCGCCATGGCGGCCATCGAGGCGGGCAAGCCGTTCTGGATCGAGAAGCCGATGGGCATCAGCGCTGAGCAGTCTGCCGACATCGCACAGGGAGCCGAGGCCAAGGGCCTGATCACCTCGGTGGGATTCAACTACCGCCACGTGCCGGCCGTCCAGTACGCCCGCCGGCTCATCGCCGAGGGGAAGCTCGGGCGCATCACCAATGCCCGCGTCTGGCTCATCGCCGACTACGCCTCCGACCCGAACGGCCCGCTCACCTGGCGCTATGAGAAGGGCCGGGCCGGAGCCGGGGTGGTGCTGGACCTGATGGGGCACGGGGAGGATCTGGTCCAGTACCTGCTCAGGGACCGGATCACCGAGGTCACCGCGCTGACCGACACCTTCATCGATCAGCGGCCCAAGCCCCTGAAGGCCGGCGTCGGCCACAGTGGCTGGGTGGTCTCCGACGAGCTCGGGCCGGTGGAGAACGAGGACTACTGCGCCGTCATCGCACGGTTCGCCGGGGGAGCGGTGGCCACCATGGAGTCCTCCCGGGTGAGCGTGGGGCCGCGATCGGAGTACGTCGTCGAGGTCTACGGCACCGAGGGTTCGATCCGCTGGAACTTCGAGGATCTCAACCACGTCGAGGTCTGCCTGGGACGTTCCAACGGCGCCCTGCAGGGATATGTCAGGGCGATGGCCGGCCCCGATCATCCGGACTTCGCCCGGTTCCAGCCCGGCGCCGGGACGTCGATGGGATTCGACGACATGAAGGTGATCGAGGCCGCGAAGTTCGTCTCCGGAGTGCTGGCCGACGAGCAGTACGGGCCATCGGCAGCCGACGGATGGTCGGCCGCGGAGATCGATGACGCCGTGGTGGCCTCGGCCGCGGACGGAGCCTGGCACCAGGTTCGGGCAGTGTCCGGCCGCACCACTTTCGACAAGTGAGCTGAGACCATGACAGATCATGTGACACTTCCCGGGGGCCCGAGCGAGGTCTCCGACCTGCGGGAGATGATTGCTGGCACCGAACCCTCGGGCAGGCACCGCGGCATCTTCGCGGTCGCAGCGGTGGCCACACTCGGTTCGCTGCTCTTCGGCTACGACACCGGCGTCATCTCGGGCGCGCTGCCCTATATGTACATGCCGGGTTCGGCCGGCGGTCTGGCCCTCAACGCGGTGGAGGAGGGCCTGATCGGCGGCATTCTGCTCATCGGGGCGGCCTTCGGCGCGATCTTCGGCGGCATGATGTCGGACCGGTGGGGCCGACGTCACAACATCACCATCCTCGCGGTGGTCTTCCTCATCGGGGCCCTGGGCACCACCTTCGCCCCCAGCGTCTTCGTGATGTACCCGTTCCGGTTCATCCTGGGGTTCGCCGTCGGCGGGGCCTCGGCCACCGTTCCGGTGTATCTGGCGGAGACCGCGCCCAAACGGATCCGGGGGTCGATCGTGGCGATCGACCAGCTGATGATCGTCACCGGCCAGCTGCTGGCCTTCGCCATGAACGCGATCATCAACGCGGCCCATGGCGGGCCGCAGATCGTCGTGGAGGCCAACAACAATGCCGATGCCCATGGCATCGCCACCGGCCAGCATGCCTGGGACGCCATTCTGGCTCTGCAGGCCAGCAAGGGCGGCCCGCTCAGTGACGCCCAGTTCCACGCCTTCCTCGACAACCTCGTCATCAACTCCGGCAACGGCGAGGCCTGGCGCTGGATGCTCGTGCTGTGCTCCATCCCGGCGATTGCCCTGTGGATCGGCATCCGGATGATGCCGGAGTCGGCGCGCTGGTACCTGGTGAAGGGCCGCATCAAGGACGCGGTCGGTTCACTCAAGCGGGTGCGCAACGCAGAGAAGGACGGTCCCCTGGAGGCCGAGCTGAACGAGATGATCGCCGTCCGCAGGCATGAGGCCGCCGAGCAGCAACGCGGCCGGTTCAAGGACGTCTGGGCGACCCCCTGGTTGCGGAAGTTGTTGCTGATGGGCATCTTCCTGGCCATCGTCAACCAGACCACCGGCGTCAATACCGTCATGTACTACGCGCCGAAGGTGCTGGAGTACGCCGGGATGACCACCTCGGCCTCCATCACCGCTCAGGTGGCCAACGGCGTCATGTCGGTCATCGGATCGGCGCTGGGCCTGTGGCTCATCCTCAAGTTCCGCCGTCGTCAGCTGCTCATCTTCGACATCTTCGGTGTCGGGATCGCCCTGCTCGGTGTCGCGGCGACCTTCCAGTTCACCATCGCTCCCCATATTGCCGACGGGACGAAGCCGCCGGCCTGGGCGCCGTTCCTCATCCTCGGTCTCATGGCGGTCTTCATGCTCATCGTGCAGTCCACCAACGGCACCGTGGTGTGGACGATGCTCGGCGAGATGTTCCCATCCCGGTACCGGGGGATCATGAACGGCACGGCGATCTTCTTCATGTGGACCGTCAATGCCGTCATCACTTTCACATTCCCGTCCATGATGTCGGGTCTGGGCGGTGGGCTGACGTACACCATCTACGGCGTGCTCAACCTCGTCATCGGCGTCGTGCTCCTGAAGATCATGCCCGAGACCTCCGGCCGGTCGCTGGAGGAGATCGAGACCTACATGGAGCACATCTACAGCAGGTGATCCAGGCACATCCCAGTAAGCACTTGTCAGCCAAGAGATAATAAATGTGTTAACATTTGCACGGTCGGCCGGGGCTCGTCCTGGAGGACGGGTCCCGGCCGCCGAACGCATCAGTGAAGATGTCATTGTGAGGAGTTCTCGTCCATGATTCGTATCGCCATCATCGGTGCAGGTCGCATCGGTCACGTCCATGCCCGCGCCGTCGATGCTCATCCCGCGGCCGAGCTGGTGCTCGTCTGCGACCCCTTCGAGAAGAATGCCAAGGAGCTGTCGGCCCAGTACGGCGTCAGGTACTGCCTGGATCCGCAGGAGGTCTTCGACGCTCCGGAGGTCGACGCCGTCATCATCGGCTCGCCCACCCGGTTCCACGTCGATCACATCCTGGCGGCGGTGAAGGCCGGCAAGAAGGTGATGTCGGAGAAGCCGATCGCTCTGGACGTCGCCGAGGCGAAGCGCTGCATCGACGAGCTCGGCGAGGCCGCCGACAACGTCATGATGGGCTTCAACCGGCGATTCGATCCGAGCTTCGCCGAGATCCACCAGCGGATCGACGACGGCGAGATCGGCCAGCTCCAGCAGCTCATCGTCGTCTCCCGCGACCCGGCGGCCCCGCCGGCCGAGTACGTCGCCGGATCCGGCGGCATCTTCAAGGACATGACGATCCACGACTTCGACACCGTCCGGTTCTTCCTGGGCGATATCGCCGAGGTGACGGCCGTGGGTACCAACGTCGACGAGGCGATCGCGGCGCAGGGCGACTTCGACCAGGTGCTGGTGACCCTGAAGTCGACCGAGGGGAGACTGGCCACGATCGTGAACTCGCGCAGCTGCGCCTTCGGCTACGACCAGCGCCTGGAGGCCTTCGGGGCCGACGGCATGCTGAGCGCCGACAATCTCACCCAGACCGCCGTCCGCAAGGCCACCAGCAGCCAGACCGAGGCGAAGTCCGCGGTGATGGACTTCTTCCTCGAGCGCTACGAGGACGCCTACCGGATCGAGCTGGGGCGCTTCATCGACACCGCCGACGCGGGCACCCCGGCCTCTCCCTCGGTGCGCGACGGCTACGCCGCGCTACTGCTGGCCCAGGCGACCGCCGACAGCGCCAGAACAGGTGCTGCCGTGAAGCTCTGAGATGGGATTGCGCATGCCGCCTTGCCGGGCGGGAATTCGGTTGCGGCCCCGAGAGGATTCGAACCTCCGACACATGGTTTAGGAAACCACTGCTCTATCCCCTGAGCTACGGGGCCATGCCGACAGACATCATCGGCCCGTCCAGACTAGTGTCCCGGCGCCGCGGGCGGCAATTCCAAGGAGCCGGCCACTCCTCCCGTCGTCTCCATCTCATAGGATCGGGGGCGAATCGCGAGCCATCACGATCGGAAGGGTCGATGGGATGAGTGAAGCCGGGTTGAGAGCCGCACAGCAGAAGATGAGGGACGCCGGGGTGGAGGCCACGGCGATCGACGTCTTCACCTCCTACTACCACCAGCTCGAGGAAGGCGGTACCGGACTGATCCGAGAAGACACCATCAGCCCGCTCACCGATCCTCCGATGCTCTCGGAGGTCGACGTCGACGATGAGGCGGCCTCGGCGGCTCTGGATCGCACGGTCATCATCAAGCTCAACGGTGGCCTGGGCACCTCGATGGGCCTGGACAAGGCGAAGTCGCTGCTCGAGGTCCGCGACGGTCGCACCTTCCTCGATCTCGTCGTCGGTCAGGTGCGTGCCGCCCGGAAGCGTCACGGCGCCCGGCTGCCGCTGCTGTTCATGGACTCCTTCAGCACTCGCGACGACACCCTCGCCGCCCTGTCGGCGTACCCGGATCTGGCTGTCGACGGGCTGCCGCTGGACTTCCTGCAGAATCAGGAGCCCAAGCTGCGCGCCGACGATCTCACTCCGGTCGAGTGGCCCGAGGATCCGGCCCTGGAGTGGTGCCCGCCGGGCCACGGCGATCTCTACACGGCCCTGCTGGGCTCGGGACTGCTCGACCAGCTCCTTGAGCAGGGATTCCGCTACGCCTCGGTCTCCAACGGCGACAATCTCGGCGCCGTCCCGGACGCCCGTCTGGCCGGCTGGTTCGCGGCCTCCGGAGCCCCCTACGCCGCCGAGCTGTGCCGGCGCACCGTCAACGACAAGAAGGGCGGGCATCTGGCCGTCCGCAAGGCCGACGGGCAGCTGATCCTGCGCGACACCGCCCAGACCGCGCCGGAGGAGATGGACTACTTCACCGACGAGTTCCGCCACCCCTTCTTCCACACCAACAACCTGTGGTTCGATCTGGCCGCGGTGAAGAAGGCCCTCGACGAGCGGCACGGCGTGATGGGGCTGCAACTCATCCGCAATGAGAAGACGGTCGATCCCCGCGACGCCGACTCGACGCCGGTGATCCAGATCGAGTCCGCGATGGGCGGGGCCATCGAGGTCTTCGAGGGTGCGACCTGCATCTGCGTCGACCGCTCCCGCTTCCTGCCTGTCAAGACCACCAATGAGCTGCTTCTGCTGCGCTCCGACGTCTACAGCCTTGACGCCGACTCCCATCTCGTCAAGGGCACCGACCGGACCTGCGAGATCGATCTCGACAAGCACTTCTACAAGAAGATCGCCGACTTCACCCGCAGGATTCCGCAGGCCCCCTCGCTGCGTGAGGCCGACCGCCTGGCCGTTGCGGGCGACTGGACCTTCGGCTCCGGAGTCGTCGTCGACGGCTCGGCCGAGCTGTCGGCCGACAGCCCCGCCACCGTCCCCGACGGCGCGCGGCTGTCCGGCGAGATCACCGACGGGTCGCTGTGACCGACGGGGTGGCGCCGGCGGCCCGTTGCTGGGCCGCCGTCGCCGTCGTGCTCACCGGGCAGCGGCTGGAACCCGCACCCGATGTCGACTGGGACGCCGGTCGGCTGGTCGCATGGCTGGCCGAGCAGGAATGGGACGCCGCGGCGCTTCAGGATCGGCGTCGACGATGCCAGGCCGCCGACCGGCCCTGGCCGGAGGCGCTGCCGACAGATCTGATCGACGGCCTGGAGTTCGCCAGGTACGCGGCCGTGCTCGCCCAGGTGCGCACGGCCACCGGCCTGGACGGATTGGCCGAACGGGTGCATCACGGACCTGCGGTCATCGGCCCCGACGAGACCCGGCTGCTGCGGGAGGTCCCTCCGCACAGCGTCCAGCGCTGACGCCGGCATGAGATGACGCCCCGGTCGATTCGGACCGGGGCGTCGTGCGGGTGAAACCGGGGTGCGCCGAGGTTCAGCTGTTCTTCTGCTGGGCGAGCAGATCGCGGATCTCGGTGAGCAGCTCCTCGCTGGTCGCCGGAGCCTCCTCCACTTCCTTCTTGACGAGCCTCGACTTGGCGAACTCATAGGGCTTGACAACACCGAAGTAGACGACGGCAGCCAGGATGAGGAAGGACACGACGGAGGTGAGGAAGGCACCGACGTGGATGCCGCCCGGGACGAAGGTCGAGAAGTTCGGGGTGCCCCCGAGCTTTCCGAGGAGGTCCATGACGATGGCCGTGAATGTCGTGACGACGGTGGCGAATGCGCCGCCGATGATGAAAGCGACGGCCAGCTCAACGAGGTTTCCGCGCATGATGAAGTCCTTGAAACCCTTCATCTGTTCCCCTTTCAGATCAGCTGTACCGCCATCCGGACGGCACCAAGACGGCTGAAAGTCTAGAGGGATCCATCGGAACAGACGTCCTCGAAATGCCATATTTCGCGTTCAGAGATGACGTCGGTTGACGCTGTATACGCTGACAACGGTCGATACGTCATTCCATAACGACTCCCACTCCCTGTCCCGAACTCTGGGTCGCGATTCGCGCCGCGCTCTGAGGATCGGTGGAGACCACGATGACGGGCTCCGTACCTGCGGCGAGAGACCCCTGGGAGGAGGTGTGCGAGATGGCCCGGATCACCGCCGAGCGCGCCAGCACCACGGCCTGCGAACCGTCGGAGACCGTTACTATCGTGACCACCATCCCCACCCGCAGCATCGGAAGCAGTGACGGATCGGACAGCCGCACCCCGGTCAGCGCCCGCCCCGGACCGGCTCTTGGCGCGCTGAGGAGATCGGCCTCGGTGAGAATGCTCCCTCGGGACCGATCGGCGACCAGGGTCTGGCCGGCGGCCTTGTCGACGGAGATGAGCGCCTGATCGGGTACCAGAGCTGCGGGGACCCGGACGACTGCGATCTCAGCGGATCCGATCTGGGATCCGCCCGACAGTGCCTTCCGGGCGACGATGACCGGTCTGGTTCCCTGCGGGTCGGTGTCCGGGGATGCGAGGAGAATGACGGCCGCCGCCGCCAGCAGCGCCGCGAGGAGTCGGCGGTGCCGAGTGAGCAGGATGTGCAGGCGCCGGTTCATGGGCCGACGCCGGACATGTCGTCCCGGGCGCGAGTCGGTGCTGAGTACTCGAGTGCGGAGCCGACCGGGCTGCGGCGCGGTCCTATCGGGCCTGCTGGGTCTGAAGATTCGTCTCACACCCCAGTTCTAGGGGCGCGAACTCGGAATCAGAGGTTTTCCACAGGTGAATTCGGATCAGTTCGCGGCGGCCGCGGCTGTGGAAGACTCGGAGCTGGTCGTCGAGTCCGAGCCGGTGGCGGCGTGCTCGGTGGAGCTGTGATCGGCGGCGGGGGCGGCTGCGGCCGTCGCACCGTGGGTGTGGTTGTCGGTGGAGTAGAACCCAGAACCCTTGAACACCACGCCGACCGCGTTGAACACCTTGCGCAGCGTGCCGGAGCAGGTGGGGCAGGTCGTGAGGGCGGCGTCACTGAAACGCTGGAAGACCTCGAGATCACGGCCGCAGTCGGTGCAACGGTACTGGTATGTGGGCATGCTCTCCTCGATCCGGTCCGATCCCACGATCGGGCGACGTCAAACATGATATGCGACGCGCGCGAGGAGCGGAAAACCGGGCACGGTATGACCACCCCGGGAACGCGCACATCTGAACGGCTGTGCAACGCAGCGCGGCGCGCTGCTATTCCACGGAGCCCTTCGGTCCCAACGGCACCAGGCCGCAGGGCGTCAGTGCGGCATCAACCGCGACGTCCCAGGGATCGCGAGGAAGTGCGGCGACCACCTCGCAGGTGTCGACCATCGCCCAGACGGGCGCATCGGGGCGCCGATGCAGCAGGGCCCGGTCGTACCAGCCTCCGCCGATCCCCACCCGGTAACCGGCCCGGTCTGCCCACAGGGCCGAGCAGATGATGACGTCGGCCGAGGCCAGCTCCGAGGCCGCCATGGCGACCCCGGAGGGTTCGGGGATGCCCCACAGTCCCTCGCGCAGCCGGTCATGGCGGTAGCGTCCCCAGCTCACCTCGTGGACGCCGTGGCCCCGACCGTCGGTGAGCACGGGAGCCAGGACCGCGACGCCGCGTCGTTCCAGCTCGGCGGCCAGCCCCAGCGTGTCCGGCTCCTGACCCCGGGAGAGGTACAGGGAGACCACCGCGGCTCCGGACGAGGTGACGGCGTCGACGCCGTGGCTCCGCCATCCTCGGCGCCGGGCGAGCTGCTCGGCCCTGCTCAGGGCCTGCCGTCGGGCCAGGCCCAGTCGCCGCCAGGCCGTCTTGTCGTCGGGGTCGGCGGGCGGATCGGGATCGTGCACAGGCCAAGGCTAGGCGGGCCGACGCGTCATCGGCCATCCTGCCTCCGGAACCCGTAGTCTGTCGCCATGGCGTTGTTCCGCAGGAAGAAGATCGAGCCGCCGACTGCCGAGGAGGAGGCGCCGTTACGGCTGCCCGGAGCGCCGGCCGACGATGTGAACGGCCGCCGTGGCCTGGAGGTCCACCGGGACTTCCTGGTGTCGGCGGTCAGACCATTGACGCCGTTCGGGCTGAGCATCGGTGACGCGCTGGGACTCGAGCTGTGCGAGGACGTTCCGGCCCCCACCGATGTACCCCATCTCACCACGGCCGCGATCGACGGATTCGCCTTCGACTCGGCGACCACCACCCGGGCGGGCAACCCGTATCCGGTCCACCTGCAGATCGACCGGCGTCCTCCGCGGCCCGTGCTGCAGGGCACGGCCGTGTCGGTGCGTGCCGGTGCGGAGCTGCCCGACGGTACCGACTGCGTCGTCGGCCCCGAGGTGCTCGACGAGGACGGGAAGGTGACCGTGACGGAACCGGTGCCGGCCTGGTCGGGATGCCGGCTCGCGGGATCGGACTTCGCCGGCGGGGAGGTGATCGCCCCTCAGGGCAGCCACCTCAATCCCGGGCGGATCGCGCTGCTGGCGGCCGCCGGAGTCGACAAGGTGTTCGCCCGGCCACGCCCGCGGGTGGTGGTGCTGGGCACCGGTGGGGGAGAGCACCCCGACGGCGAGGACGTCCCTCAGCTGGACGCCACTGCCCAGATCGTCGCCGCCGCGGCACGCAACACCGGGAGTCATGTGTGGCTCGTCGACGCCCGGGACAGCGAGCCGGACGAGTTGCGCGAGACCGTCACCGACCAGCTGATCCGCGCCGACCTGCTGCTGTCGACCAGCGACCGGATGGTCGCCACCGAGCCGGACCCCGTGGGCAGTCTGCTGCCCGAGCTCGGAGCGACCGATTTCTGCCAGGTGGCCATGACTCCCGGCTCCTACCAGGGTTTCGGGCTGATCGGGCCCGAGCTGGTTCCGGTGATGGTGCTTCCGCCCGGCCCCGGCGCGGCACTGGCCGCGTTCCACGCCTTCGCCAGGCCGGTGCTCAACAAGCTGGCCGGCGGCGCGCCGCGTTCCTGGGAGATCGCCGCCGAGGCCGGCTCCCTGGTGGCCGAGGCCTCGGACCTGGCCAGTTTCGTGCCGGTACGCCTCGAGGAGCGCAACGGAAGGGTCATCGCCTCCCGGGCGGGGCACGGTGATCCGGCGAGGCTGGCGGATCTTGCGATGTCGGATGCGCTTGCGGTCATCCCGACCGGGTCGAGGATCGACGTCGGTGATGATGTGACCTGCTGGTCACTGGGACGGAGTTGACCACGCCATGATTGCCGCCGGTCCGCAGCGCGGTTTCGAGATGCCCTGGGGGACCTCGCTTCCGGACCATCACCACTGGCCGGTCGTGCTGCGCGCCGGAGCGGTGGTGCTGCGGCCGATGCGCAAGGACGACTCGTCCGACTGGTTCAGCCTCAGGGAGGCCGACTCCGAGTGGTTGCGTCCCTGGGAGGCCACCAGGCCGCCCGTCTCTCTGGAGAGGCCGCCCGGCTTCGCGGCCATGGTGGTGCGCAATCGGCGCCTGGCCCGGATGCCCACGATCCTCCCGTGGCTGGTCGCCTGGGATGAGGGATGGCCCGAGAATCCGTCGCCGCGACCGGAACGACTGCCCCTGATAGGCCAACTGACGGTCTCGTGCATCACCTTCGGCTCAGCGATGAGCTGCTCGATGGGGTACTGGGTGGGCTCGAGGTATGCGGGTCGCGGGGTGATACCGACCGCCGTGGCGATCGCGGCTGACTACTGCTTCCAGGTGCTGCGCCTGCATCGGATCGAGATCTGCATCCGGCCGGAGAATCAGAAGAGCCTGCGGGTGGTGAGCAAACTGGGCCTGGCGGAGGAGGGGATGCGCCCGAGATTCCTTCACATAGACGGGCACTGGCGCGACCACCGGGTGTTCCGGCTTCTGAGCGACGACCGGCCCGCAGGGGTGCTCCGCGGCTACCTCGAAGATCGCGTGCTGCCAGGCTCTCCACTGGCCTGACTTCTCCGACCGGCGGATAGCGCCTTGTCCGAGCCTGTTTAGCTATGGGAATGACATGAATGTCATTCGATTCGCCGACACTCCGGCCCGATGCGGGACGCCGACGCCCTCCTCCCCTACGGTGGGGGCGTGGAAGCAGTCATCTTCGGTGTGCTAGTAGTGGCGTGGATCGCCTACCTCGTGCCGTGGTTCGTCATGCGACGCCACGACCACTCGGAGGACACCGAGGAGGTGGCGGAGTTCCCGGACTCGATGTCGATCGTGCGGGACGGGGGGCTGACGATCAGCTCTCAGATCCCCGAGGCCGAGCCGGACCTCGAGGTGGCGACTCCGTACACCCGCGCCCATGCCCGTCATGAGGTGCAGGCGGCGTGGGCCGATGCGGCGCTTCGCCGGCGCCGGACCATGGCCGTACTGCTGGGGCTGACGACGGTCTCGGCGGTGCTGGGCGTCACCTCGATCCTGTCGTGGTGGTTCGCCGCCGGATTCGGCGTGCTGGTCGTGGCCTTCCTGGTGGTGTCGAGATTCTCCGTGGTCGCCATGAGCAGGCGCCTCGATCGTCGGATGGAGCTCATCGATCGGGGGTGGGACGAGCGGACGGTGGCGATCAACCTCAACGATGCGTTTCCCGGATCCGACGATGCGCCCAAAAGTGAGGACGAGCCCACCCCGCCGACGGAGTACTCCGTCGAGCTGAACCGGCCGGTGTCGAAGTCCGACGGGTCGCTGTGGGAGGCGGTGCCGGTGACCGCCCCCACATACGTCTCCAAGCCGGTGGCCGCACGCACCGTGCGCACCATCGACCTCTCGGCCCCCGGGCCGGTGATCGGCCAGACGAATGATCCGGTGACTGCCGAGCATCCTCAGGGGGAGCGGGAGGAGTCGGCCACGGTCCTGGGTCGGGCCGAGTCGGCCTGAGCCGGAATTGTCCGTTCGGCGTCTGCGGTGGTAGCGTTACCGCGTCCTTGGGGCATTGGCGCAGTTGGTAGCGCGTCTCGTTCGCAATGAGAAGGTCAGGGGTTCGAATCCCCTATGCTCCACCCAGAAGGATCGTGCAGCGCTTACTCCGCAACGGAGGCAGGATGTTCGAGAGAATCACCGCTGATCCGGCCGTCATGGGTGGCCAGCCAACCGTCCGGGGCCTGCGATTTCCCGTCAAGACGATCGTCCGAATGGTCGCACAGGGGATGTCGAACGGCGAGATCCTTGCCGAGCATCCGGATCTTGAAGCCGCCGATATCCGAGCCGCGCTGGAGTATGCCGCTGCAGCGCTTGATGCGGAGACCTACCTTCCGCTGGCCCACACGGCATGAAGCTGCTGCTCGATCAGAACCTTTCGCCGACCATCTGCGTCCACCTGACTGAGGCGGGCATCGAGTCGGTTCACGTCCGCCAGATCGGGCTCCGGGATGCTCCCGACGAGGCGATCCTCGACCACGCGCGCCGGGAGGGCCTCGTCGTCGTGTCCCAGGACTCCGACTTCACGAACCTCCTCGCATACCAGGCAGCCAGCAAGCCATCGTTGATCCTGTTGCGGATTCCGGATGCGGTGACCGCCGCCGAGGTTGCCGCGGTGCTCATCGGTAACCTGAGCGCCATGGCTACGCTGTTGGAGGACGGAGCGATCGCTTCCTTGACCCAGGATCGGATCCGCGTGCGTCGCTTGCCGCTTCGCTGATTCCATCGGTCGCAAGCCTGCCCGCGCCCGGCGCTCGGTGCGAGAGCCTCGTAATGGTTCCAATCGATTCCGGCAGCTAGGGTGATCCGGTGGGCCGGATTGATGGGGAAAGCGACTTGTTGAAAAATGGTGTCCACATTCTGGGATCCTGCGGGTTGTGTCGGCAGAAACTGTCAGATCCTACTGGTTGGCTTGATCCATGGAGGCGATGACGCGGTTCAGGACGGCCGGCGACCGGCTGGTTGAGGCCGATGTCGCTGTGCGTCGCGCCGAGTCCGACCGGCTGGTCGCGGTGGCCGGGATGATCGACACCTACCCCGCACCTGAGCCTCTGGTGAACGGCCCCGCTGCCGAGCGGACTGTTTCTGCCGGGGCCGACGGCGCTGGATCGGTTGGGGAGTTCGTGGCCCTGGAGGTCGGTGCGCTGCTGGGCCTGAGCGAGCCGGCGGCCTGGAGCTTGGTCCATGACGTCGCCAACCTGCGAAGCCGCCACCCCTACCTGTGGGCGGCGCTGGCCGACCTGCGAGTCGAGGCCTGGCAGGCCCGCAAGGTGGCCCAGGCCTGCGACGAGCTGTCGGCCGAGGCGGCCCGGTGGGTCGACGAGAAACTCGCCGACGCCTGGGGCGTGGCTCCCTGGCCGAGGATCCGACGCCGCCTGCAGGGATTGATCATGCGCGCCGACGCCGACCTGGCGCGGCGGAAGGCCGAGATCGCCCGGCGTGACCGGTTCCTGTCGATCCGCCACCTGGGGGACGGCACCTCGGCCATCGGCGGACTCATCGACACCGGCGCCGCCCTGCAGCTGCAGGCCGCCATCACCCGGATCACGAGTCGGATGAGGAAGGCCGGGGCCGAGGAACCGCTGCCGGTCCTGGCGGCCCGGGCCCTGGAGGAACTCGTCACGCCCACCACCACCGATGAATCCACCGGCGACAGCACCGCGGCCCTGCCCCTGGCCGACGTCGTCGTCCACATCGCCGCCGAAGCCCTCGACACAGCGGCCAGCGACGGCGCGCATGTGGCCAGGGTCCTCGCCCGGGGCGGAGACGTCGGCCCGGTGCTGGTCGACCAGCTGGCCCACCTGCTGGGCCACCACCGCATCCGCGTACTGCCCGTACTCGACCTCAACGGTGACCCGTCGGTGGACGCCTACGAGATCCCAGACCGGCTCCGGCGTCAGCTGATGATCCGGGAGGACTGTTCGGTCTTCCCCTACTCCACTGCCAGATCCCGCACCGCCGACCTGGACCACACCATCGCCTACCGCAGATCCACTCCGGGGTCCCCGGCCCCGCCCGGCCAGACCCGCATCTCCAACCTCGGCCCGCTGGCCCGGCGGGAGCACCGCGCCAAGACCGCGGGCATCTGGAAACTCGACCAGCCGGCACCCGGCGTCTACGAGTGGACCAGCCGCACCGGCAGACGCTGGCGCGTGGTCCGGGGACGCACCACCAGGCTGCCCGGCAGACCCGACGGGGCTCGAATCGGTGACCGGCCGCGCCGGAATCCCAGGATCGACGTCATCTTCGGCTGATTCATGAGGCCAGCCCGGCCACGAATCTCCCCAGCCTTTCCAGCCCTTCCTCCAGCTGCGCCTGCGAGGCCGCGTAGGAGAGGCGGATGTGGGTGTCGGCGGTCGTGGCACCGAAGTCGCGGCCGGGCGTGAGCGCGACGTGGGCCCGCTCCAGCGCCTGCTCGCAGAACTGCCAGGCATTCAGGCCGGTGCCGCTGATGTCGACATAGACGTAGAAGGCGCCATCGGGCTGCACGGGTACCGGCAGTCCGATGCGTGCCAGCCCGTCGCACACCAGGCGACGTCGCCGCCCCAGCTCTGCGCGGCGTTCCTCGCAGACCGCCAGCGACTCGGGGGTGAAACACGCCAGGGCCGCCTGCTGAGCCGGGTTGGAGGCCGACAGGAAGAAGTTCATCGCCAGCCGCTCCACCGCCGCCACCAGCACATCGGGAATCACCATCCATCCCAGCCGCCAACCCGTCATCCCGAAGTACTTGGAGAAGCTCGAGACCACGATCGCGTCCCGATCGGTCTCCAACACCGTCCGCGCCGCACGCCCGTCGACGCCGCTGTCGGCCAGCTCCAGATAGATCTCGTCGACGATCCGCCAGGCATCGCGGGCACGGGCCAGCTCGCAGATGGCGCTCAACTGGTCGAAGGGAATGGATGTTCCGGTGGGATTCGACGGGGTGGCCACCATGACCGCCGTCGTGCGATCGCTCCAGGCCCGCTCGACGCTCGCGGCGTCGAGCTGATAGCGCGTGGCCGCGCTGGTGGGGACCGCCACGACCTTGCCACCGAAGGCGGTCACCAGCTCCCGGTTGCAGGGGTAGGAGGGGTCGGCCAGGATCACCTCGTCGCCGTTATCGACGGTGGCGGCGGTGGCCATCACGAGAGCGCAGGAGGCCCCCGAGGTGATCGCGATCCGGGCCGGATCGACGTCGATCCCGTGGCGATCGCGGTAGAAGCCCGAGATCGCCGATCTCAGCGCGGGCAGTCCGAGGGCCGATGTGTAAGGCAGCGGACGCCCGTCCATGGCGACGCGCATCGCCTCGCGGACCGCCGGCGGTGCGCCGAAATCCGGCTCCCCGATGGACAGCGCGACGACGTGCTGCCCGGCCGCCTCCATGGCGTCGGCCCGCTGCCCGAATGCCAGGGCGTGGAAGGGCTGCATATCGCGGACGTGGCCGGAGAGTTTCATGGAGTGGTCCTCGGATCGGGGTATGACGGGACAAGCATGACACTCCACGCTGCGAGGTCTCGCCATCGTTCCTGACCCGCAACCCTGGCCAGAAGGCGCTAGCGTCTGTCCATGAGCTCAGAGGGCGACGATCTGCCGATCTACCGTGCGCTGGAGTCCCCCGGGGACGTCCCAGGATTCCTGGAGAGGTCCCTCACCCATCTCCGCGGCCACGCGGATGACGAGGAGCTGACCTTCGAGGCGGTCGACTTCGAGAAGGTCGAGGGGATCTGGCTGTGCGGCCTCAGCGTCTACGACCCCGACATGGACGCCGCCGGCAAGCCGTGGGGAGTCGCCATGCTCGCCTGGGAGACCGAGGCCCGCGAGGCGATGTCCCGCCTCTGGGGACGGCCGATGATCCACTCCCCACGGCTCGTCGGCGATGCCCGGGAGCCCGAGGGGATCCTCGACCACGTCCTGATCAACCTGGGCTACGACCACGCCGAGATGTGGGACCGCCACGACGTCTTCCTGGCCCTGCTGACGAAATGGGACGGCGAGCCCGGCGTCGGTTCACTCCAACAGCTCGTGATGGTGGTGCCGCGGCGCCTCGTGATGGAGGGGAACTCGGCCCTCATCGACGACACCACCGACGATCTCCTCATGCACGGCGAACATCCGACCGAGCTGCACCGACGCGCCTGGTTGATGAGCACGGTCTTCGGCGATGGTGAGGCGAGACTGCACGAGGCTCCCCTCGACGGCACCCGGTGCAGCCTCCAGGCCCACGACGGCACCACCACCGTGTGGATCTTCGCCGATGACGGGCGGGTGCTGCTGCTCATCAACGACCCCGCCTGCACCTTCAACCGTCTCGTCGCACGGGCGGCCGGAGACGATCCCGACGCCGCCGACACGCGTCGTGACGAGAAGCTCATCCTGCTCGAGAGGCTGCTCGACGGGGTGCCGGACGACCTGCTCGGCGCCGTAGCCTCCCCGGCCGTCACGGTGCGCGGGGAGATCGCAGGGCACGACCTGGAGTTCGGACTGCTCGACGACCGACCTGTGCCGATCATCACGGGGGCCTTCTGGTTCGACGGCACGAGCTGGAACGTGCCGCGCGGGCTCACCGTGGCCGGGCGACGCAACGGACTCGGCACCGACGACTTCGGTTTCGCGGCCGCCGTGCGCCGGCCCTACCGTCTCGGCGGCAGCTTCACCCCCGACGCGTTCGGTTCCTCCGACGACGTCGAACGCCGGGCCCTCCTCGACGAGTTCTTCGCCGCATGCCCGTTCCCCGAACAGCCCCGTCCCGAGGGTCCGGTGCGGCTCGGAGACGGAATCCTGATCGATGCCGACCCTGCCGCGGTGACCGAGGACGTGGAGCGTGTGACACGGGCCTGGTGGTACCGGGATCCCGACGGACAGGCCCTCGACGACGAGACCTTCACCATCGGGGGTCGCCGGCTCCGGCACGACGGGTCCGGGGTCATGCACGAGCCCCTGCTGCTCGCCGATCCCTGGACCGACGACGTCTTCCAGTCCTGGGTCGACGACCTGGTCGACGCCATGACGGACCGGTGGGGCCCGCCCCTGGGACTGTCGGCCTTCGAGCGGACGTCCGGGCAGGAGCGCCACACCCCGCTCACCCGCCTGATGCGCGGCATGGGCCTCGAACAGGGGCCCCTCTGGTGGGTCAACGGCCACGCCGTGCTCCTGCTGGCCGGCACGATGCCCGATCCGTCGCACATCCTGCGTCCGCAGGCCATCCTGGAGATCGGCCGGGCCGACACGCTGATCGAACTGCTCGGCAGGACCAGCATCTGGGAGACGAGGATGCGCCTCCGTGCGATCGCCGAGTGCGGATCGGTGACGTGGGACGGTCCGGCGCTGCCCGGCTCCGACATCGTCCCTGACGCTCGGCGAGCCGTCCTGCGGACCGATGGGTTCACCTGGGAGGGGTACTTCACCCACGACGGGCGCGGCATGCTCATCACCTACCGCGCCGACGGCACGACTGCACCGGATCCGGATCTGGACGATCTGTTCGACGGGGTTCCCGAGGACCTCATGACACTGCTCGACGGCCCTGATCCGACCGGTGACGCCCCAATCGCCGTCTTCTGCCACGACGGTCTGGACTGGCGGGCGTCGCGCGGAATGCTGCGCGCGGCCTACCGGCGCAGTGACGACGACGGCCAGGACGGCCTTCTCGCCGGGCTCTACGCCCAGGACACCGGGGCCCCTCGGCTGGCGAGGTTGCTGCGCGAGGGCTCTGCGTCGCCCCAGGATCATGGCGCGGCCCTGGAGGAGTCTCTCATCGGCTCCCTCAACGATCTGCTCGACGTCATCGTCGGGGGTCCCGATCGGCGATTCCTGCTCGACGCGGCGCTCAGCAACCCTGATCCGCGCAGTCGCCGCGAGATCGCGTTGTGGCTGCTCGAGAGTCCCGGCGATGCGGCGGGTCAGTTGTCATCCGGAACGCCGATCAACGTCCTGCTGGCCAATCCGACCCTCGACGGCGCGGATGCGGTGATCCTTGAACGCATGTGTGAACTCGGCGCCGAGACCGGGCCCGGCCTGCTGGGGGAGCGCGGCCTGGATCCCACGGAGCAGCTGCGCGCCAGGGCCACGGGGCGCCAGGATCTGGATCGGCTGGTCGAGATCCTGGCGGACCCGCAGACGGTCACAGGCTGATCAGGGCGATGCCGGCCAGCACGATGGCGGCTCCTACCAGACGACGGGCCAGGTGCCCCTCGCCGAAGAGCCTCCACGCCAGCACGGATCCGATCACGATGGAGGATTCCCGCAGCGGTGCGACGATGGCCACCGGGGCGGTCCTCATGACGTGGAGTACGAGGATGTAGGCCAGCGGCGAGAAGACCGCGACGATGAGGACCGGTCTCCAGTTCGTCCTCAATGACCCGGTGATCGCCGTGCGCCGACGCAGTGCGCGCGGAGTGAGGACCAGGCTCTGGATGAGGTAGGTGCCGGTGAAGTAGGTGGTCGCCGCCAGATCCAGATGCCTGACCGACCAGGAGTCCCACAGGGTGTAGCACGCGATCGCCGCACCGGTCGCCGCGCCCCACATCACACCCCTGAGCGGATGGCTCTGCCCGCCGGAGAAGGGATTCCCGGCCACCACGCAGATCCCGGCGACCACCACGACCGCGCCCGCCAGCTCGACCGCGTGTGGCTGCTCTCCGAGCAGCGCGATGGCCACGATCATCGACAGCACCGGGCCGGTGCCCCGGGCGACCGGGTAGACCACCCCCATGTCGAACCTGTCGTAGCCGCCCTGAAGGGTCAGCGAGTAGACGATGTGCAGCCCGGCCGAGACCAGCGCGGCGGCGGCGAGCCCCCGGTCGAGCGGCTGCGAGCCGTCCAGCACCGGGGCGAGCCCCACCGGCAGGCACAGCAACGTCGCCGCACAGGTGTAGGCCCACACGAACAGCACCGGGTCGCCGCGCTGAAACTTGGCCGCGGTGTTCCATATCGCGTGGGCCACCGCCGCCACCAGGACGAGGGCGATCGATGCTGCTCCCATCTACTCGTCCAGGCCGACGAAGCGGCGGAACCACTCACCGCCGGTGACGGTGATCGGGCGCAGTGTGAGCGGACCCGCCTCGATGCGAAGACCGAAGGGCGGGAATGCGGTCTCGAGGTTCACGACACCCCAGTCTGCCCGATCGGAGGATGAGAGGCTGAAACATGGACTGTCAGCGGCCTCGCCTAGGCTGTGCCGGGTGAGACGGCCAGATTCCTTCCTCGGCCTGGCGACCCCCAGCACGTGGTCGCTGGGGCAGCAGTACGCCCGCGGGGGTCGCGCCCACGTCGTCGATTTCGACTCGAGGACGGGCCAGGTCCTCGGGCGCTGCCGAGGGTCACGGGGACGCAACTACACGATCCGCGTCTCCTACGACCTGGATCTCGACGACCAGCTCTGCGCCATCGACGGCACCTGCACCTGCCCGGTCGGATTCAACTGCAAGCACTGCGTGGCCGTGGTGCTCGCCGACCTTCGGGACCAGGGCCTCGACCCCGGCATCGGCGCGTCCCCCTCCCTGGTGCCCCGGGACCTGCCGGCCGCCCCGCCGAAGCCGCCCGCCTGGAGCCGGACCCTCGACCGCATCTTCAGCCCGTCGATGGCGCCGGGCTCCGGATCGGCCGTCCGGCCGCTCGGCCTGCTGGTCAGCTTCACCCCCGACCGCACCGTCGAGCAGTTCCGCGCGGCGCTGCTGGGCAGCAGGGTCCCCGTGCGCGGCTTCAACCAGGGCGGCTTCGTCTTCGGCAGCCCCGCCGGATCGGTGACGGTCCGGCCGGTCCGCCCGGGCAAGACGAAGAAATGGGTGAAGAGCGGGATCTCGTGGTGGACGGTCCAGGGCGGCGACGCCACCGTGTCACCGGTTCAGAGCGCGGCCGTCGACGCGCTGCACAAGCTCTACAGCGGTGCCGCCTATCTGGGTGGCCAGGATCCGCTGCCTCTGGAGGGCATCGACAGCCAGGCCCTGTGGGCGGTGCTGGAACGCATCAGGGACGTCGGAGTACCCCTGATCGAGGACGACGGACGGTTCAGCCCGGTCCATCTCGAGGAGACCCCGGCCCTCGCCGACATCCAGATCTCCCGCGACGGCGCGGGAGATCTCACGCTGAGCGCCGACCTGCGTCATCCCCAGATGCCGGCCGACAGCCCGACGGCCAAGCTCGGCGACCCTCCCCACGGCATCGCCTGGCGCGACAGCACGGGACTGCACCTGGCCGGCCTCGACCATGCCGCCGACCGGTCCTGGGCCCAGCTCGCCGCCGAGCCCCGGGCCCTGCGAATCCCCGCCGAGGGATACGACCATTTCATCACCGACGTCTTCCCCCGTATCGCGCAGTTGGACTGGGCGTCTCCCGACGGCTCCTTCACACCTCCGGATCCGCCCGCCCCCGGCCTCCACCTGGAACTCGGCGTCTCCGGGGCCACGGCTACCGACCCCACCCCGCACGCCCATCTGCGCTGGTCCTGGCACTACCGCGACGACCGGGGCCGGGGCCGCGGGCCGCTCGCCCTGCGCGCCGGCCGGTTCGACCCGGGTCGTGACGTCGACCGGGAGGAGGAGATCCTCGCCCCGGTCCTCGACGCGCTGTCGGGGCTGCCGGCCGTCCTGAGTGATGCCGACGGACCCGAGCTGCGCCCCGAGTCCCGGCTGGACGGCATGGACGTCATCACCCTGGTCGACGAGGTGAGACCGGGGCTCGAGGAACTCGGCGTCGTCATCGAGGCCGAGGATCTGCCGCAGTTCCGCCAGGTCGCCGACCCTCAGGTCCATGTCGGGCTGGGCGCCGATGCCGGCAACGACTGGCTGGATCTGGAGATCACCGTCGAGGTCGACGGCCACCGGCTGCCGATCTCCTCCCTCATCAGGGGACTCACCCTCAACGATGAGGCGATCTTCCTGGAGGACGGCACCTACTTCACACTCGACAACCCCGAGCTCGACCAGCTGCGGCAGCTGCTCGCCGAGGCCGCGGAACTGGGCGACCAGCGCCGCAAAGGCGTCCAGGTGCCCGCGGTGCGGATCTCCTGGTGGGAGGAACTCCTCTCGCTGGGGATCGTGCAGACCTCCCAGGACCAGTGGTTCGACGCCGTGCGTCGCGCCATCGCCGAACCGCCGGAGCCCGCCGAGGTGCCCGACGGTCTCACCGCCGACCTGAGGCCCTACCAGCTGGCCGGATTCCGATGGATGGCCGGGCTGAGACGCTCCGGTCTGGGCGGTGTGCTGGCCGACGACATGGGCCTGGGCAAGACGGTGCAGGCCCTGGCGATGATCCTCGACGAACGGGAGCACTCAGAGCAGGAGGCCGTCCGCCCGCCCTGGCTCGTCGTGGCGCCCACCTCGGTGGTGTCCAACTGGGCCGAGGAGGCCGGGAAATTCACCCCGGGCCTGCGGGTCGCCATGATCGAAGCCACGCAACGGCGCCGTGGCACACCGCTGTCCGAGATCGCAGCCGGGGCCGACGTCGTCGTCACCTCCTACGCGCTGCTGCGCCTGGAGTCCGACGATTACGCGGCCCAGCCCTGGGCCGGGATGCTGCTCGACGAGGCCCAGAACGCCAAGAACCGCGCATCCAAGGTCTTCGCCTGCATCAAGACCATCGGCGCACCGGTCGTCTACGCCGTCACAGGCACCCCGATGGAGAACAACCTCGACGAGCTGTGGGCCGTCTTCGCCCTCGCCGCTCCCGGTCTGCTGGGCGGCCACAAGCAGTTCCAGACAGCCTTCCGACGTCCGATCGAACGCGACGAGGACGACGCCGGCCAGAGGATGAACACGATGCGCCGGCGCATCGCCCCCTTCCTGCTGCGCCGCAGCAAGGACCAGATCGCCCTCGACCTTCCCGCCAAGCAGGAGCAGGTGCTCCACGTCGACCTGGCACCGGCCCACCGGCGGGCCTACGAGCGTCAGCTCCAGCACGAGCGTCAGCGCGTCCTCCAGCTCACCGAGGACATCGATCACAACCAGATCGAGGTGCTCTCGGCGCTGACCCGGCTTCGCCAGCTGGCCATCGACCCGTCGCTGGTCGACCAGGGGGAGGAGGCCAAGGCCCCCTCGTCCAAGCTCGACGCACTCGTGCCCCTGCTCGCCCAGGCCGCTGAAGAGGGCCACCGGGTGCTCGTCTTCAGCCAGTTCACCCGCTATCTCCGGCGGATCGCAGAGCGTCTCGACCACGAGCACATCGCCTACTCCTACCTCGACGGCACCACCGGGCACCGCAGAGCCGTCATCGACGGTTTCACCAAGGGAGACGATCCGGTCTTCCTCATCAGCCTCAAGGCCGGCGGCGTGGGCATCAATCTCACCCAGGCCGACTACGCCATTCTCGCCGACCCGTGGTGGAACCCGGCCGCGGAGAACCAGGCCGTCGACCGCGCACACCGGATCGGCCAGACGCGGCCCGTTCACGTCTACCGGATGGTGGCGCGCGACACCATCGAGGAGAAGGTGCTGGCCCTCCAGGACGCCAAGCGCGAACTCATCTCCGGGGTCCTCGATGCCGGGGAGGGCGCCGCAGCCACCGGCGGTTCGCGACTGAGCGCCGAGGACGTGCGGATGCTGCTGAGCTGATCCTCAGCGCTGAGCGGGCGGAGCGGGTGGGGTGGGGCCGAGCGGCCGTCTCGGCGTCGTGCGCCCGCCGCGCCTCATGGCCCAGCCGTACCAGGTCACCGGGGCGCCGACGATCAGGGCGGCGAGGGGAACCATGAAGTTCGAGACGCCCCGGCCCTCCTCGAGGACGGCGATCATGAAGAAGCTGAGGATCAGTGGGGGGATGCCGATCGCCCCGTTCATCTCGTCGCTGGCGAAGAAGGCCGCGGCGAGCATCACGAGACCCACGAGAAGGATTCCGATGCCGGCCTGGGACGCCCCGAAGGGGATGGACTCCAGGACGTCGACGGCGTAACCGCCAGTGGTGAGGGATCCGTCCTTGATGTCGGGATCCCATTCGTTGACGAGCGCCGAGTAGAAGACCGGGACCATCACCAGGACGGCTCCGGCGATCCCGGCCAGCGTGGCCGCAGCAGCGCCCAGGCCGCGCGCCGCGCCGCCGGAGCGGGCCAGGAGGGCCGCGACGGAGGCCAGGCCGGCGCAGGCGAGGCCGATCATCATGGCCCAGAAGACGATGAAGGTGTAGAAGGCCCGGTTGCCGTCCTCGTCGACTTTTCTGGCAACCGCGTCGAGGTCGTCGGCCAGCGCAATGTCGCTGTTGGCCGCCAGCAGGGCGGCTCCGAGCAGTCCCGCGATGAGAAGGACCGTCCCGGCGGGGAGGATGCCGGGCTGTCCGGGATGGTCGGCTGTGTCATCCATGCCGGGGCACTTTACGTGCAGCGGGTTCACCGCCCGGTTCCGGAGGCCTTCACCCCCGCGTCTGCTGGCTCGCCGCCCATTCGGCGACCCGTCGCCCGCTCTCGGCCTCCGAGAGGTCCTCCACACGCGTCATGATCGACCAGCGGACCCCGAATGGATCGCGGATCGATGCGAAACGGTCACCGGAGACGAAGGTGCTCAACGGCTCGCGGACCGTCGCCCCGGCCCGTTCGGCACGCGCGACGACGGCGTCCACGTCTGGGCAGTAGAACCCCATCGAGTAGCACGCCTGGTCGCCCTCGGGCGGCGGCACGGTGCCGAAGTCGGGGCTCGCCTCGCCCAGCTGGAGGTGGCCGTGCCCCAGATCGAGATCGGCGTGGACGACGACCCCGCCCATCTCGGTGACGTCGACCACCCGGGCGCCAAGGACCGTCCGGTAGAAGTCGAGGGCCCCGGCCGCGTCGCGGACAACCAGGAAGGGCGTCAGACTCGTGCAGCCGTGAGGGACGCCGTCGGTGGTGTACCTGCCGGTGACCCCGGCATGGGATGCAGTGTGTTCGGTCATCTGTTGTTCAGTCATGCGATCGACGGTACGGGCGGGAGGCACGGGAAGCTTGAACATTCGCGACAACCCCCCGGATCGGCGCGGCGTGCTCTACCCGGCGCGGCTGCCCACCTTCGACCGGTTCCCGGCGCCCCGACAGGTCGACCTCCTGGTCCGATGGATCTGGATTCCGCGCTGGGATCTGGAACCGGGCGTCACCTCGCGTCAGAGACTCCTGCCCTTCCCGGCCTCCAACCTCGTCGTGCAGACCGATGGGGTGACCCTGTCGGGCCCCGCCACCGGTGCCTCCCACCGCGACCTGACCGGACGGGGTTGGGCCGTCGGCGCGCTGCTGAGACCGGCGGCCGTCCCGTCGCTCGGTCTGGAACCGGCCGCCATCCGTGACGACGAGGTGCCCTTCAGCGCTCCCGGTCTTCATGCCGCGGTGGTCGATGCGATGGCGTCCCCGGACCCGCGGACCGGCGACGAGGAGGCGGTGCGCGCGGTCGCCGGCTGGGTGGCGACGCATCTGGGTGAACCCGACGAGGCGGGTCTGGTGGCCGACGAGATGGAACGGCTCATCGCCACCGACCGGAGGATCATCAGGGTCGAGCAGGTCGCCGATCGGCTGGGATACTCGATGCGAGCGGTGCAACGCCTGGCGCAGCGATACTTCGGGCTGCCGCCCCTGGCCGTGATCCGCCGCTACCGCCTCCAGGAGGCCGCGCAACGCCTGCGCACCGAACCCGGCCTGACGATCGCCCAGGTCGCGGCCGATCTCGGGTACGCCGATCAGGCCCACCTCAGCACCGACTTTCGGCGGGTTCTCGGCATCACGGCCCGCGACTACCGGGCCGGCGCCGACAGCTCCGGAACCGACCGACGCCCACCTACCGGGCTGTAATGTTCTGACATATCAATCGGCGGCGGTCATGGCCGCCATCAGACGTCGAAGGAGACCTCATGCGGATCGGACTCGTCGGATACGGAACCGGTGGACACCTCTTCCACCTGCCCTACATCCAGGCCGCCACCGAGTGGGAGATCGTCGGCGTCGTCACCCGCAGCCCCCGGCGACGCGAGACGCTGGCCGTCGAGGCGCCCGGGGTGCCCGCCTTCGACACGATGGACGCACTCATCGACGCCGGCGTCGACGCGGTCACCATCACCACCCCGCCGCAGACCCGACGCGAACTGGTGCTGCACGCCCTGGAGCGCGGCGTCCACGTCGTCGCCGACAAGCCCTTCGCCCCCGACCTGGCCGGGGCAAGGGAGCTCGTCGAGGCCGCCCGTGCGACAGGCAAGGTGCTCTGCGTCTTCCAGAACCGCCGCTTCGACACCGACCTGGTCACCGTGCGGAAGGTGCTCGGGTCCGGCATCCTCGGAGGTCTCCGCCGCTCCCGTCTGGTCTTCGATCTCGACGAGCCCGGCGGCCTGGAGGTCGGCCCCCAGCACGGACTGCTGCGCGATCTCGGCGCCCACCTGGTGGACCAGGCCGTCCAGCTCTTCGGGCCGGTCGCCCGGGTCGACGCCCATCTGGACCAGGTCGACCTGCCCGAGGGGCGCGTCGACGTCGGCTTCGCGCTGGGTCTGCACCACGTCTCCGGGGTGTTCAGCGACGTCTCCGCCTCCAAGCTGTCGCGTCGCGTGGCCAAGGAGTTCACCGTCTACGGCTCCGATGGCTACTACGAGTCGCACATGAGCGACCGCCAGACCGAGCAGCTCAGCGCCGGGATGCGCCCGGCCACCGCCCCGGCAGGTGCCTGGGGGGTCGAGGAGGAGGAGCGATGGGGCGTCCTTGTGACCGCTGACGGGTCCCGGAAGGTGCCGTCAGGGGCCGGCGACTACGCCGAGTTCTACCGCCGCTTCCACGCCGCGATCACAGGAACGGGTGAGGCACCGACCACCGCGGAGCAGGTGCTCCACACCATCGCGGTGCTGGACGCGGCCCGGCTCGGCGACGCACAGGGGCGTTCCGTGGTTCCGGAGGCCTGATCGACGGGCGGGTTGCGCAGACGGCTCAGTCGCACCAGCGCGAGACGTATCCCGGTTCGCCGCGGCGCACGACGTCGCGGTCGCGCAGCAGGACCGAGATCTCGCGTCCTCGCAGTCCGCAGGCCCGGGCGAACGCCTTGGCGCCGTTGTCGGTGTACTCGATCTCGATGACCCGGCGCCCGTACAGGCCGGTGTAGTGGTCGCACTCCCGGTAGACCTGGCACTCCTCGGCGATGGCGAAGTCCAGCCCGGCGGAGTCACGTCCGGCCCGGCCGATCTCGGGCGCGTTCTTCTGCGCCACCGCCAGCCCGCGGGCGTGCGCGCGGCGAGCCAGATCGGCGATCAGGGCCACGTTGTCGGCCGCTACCAGGCGGCCGCCGGAGCGCAGGTAGGAGTCCAGGTTGTCCGGCTCCACGGCGTCGAACCCCGATCGTTCGCACCTGGCGAGGTCGGCGTCGAGCAGCGCTGCCAGCTTGCGGCGTCCGGAATCGGTCGAGGTGTCCAGAAGCGCCTCGTCCGGCCAGTCGGGATCGGTGACGGGCCTGCCGCCACGGGAGAGGACGAGGTCGGGATGGCGCCTCAGCCAGGTGGTCAGCGTGCCCGGCTGGGTCTGGAAGGCGTTGACGTAACAGATGTTGTAGAGACCGGGAACCGGTCGGGCCGAGGAGTCGCGCACCGTGATCCGCGCCGTGGGGTGGGGAGGGTAGGGGCCGCCCAGCTGGTAGTCCACCCGTCCGGCCGCCGGGGGAGGGGTCGTGCGCGACGGTGGATTCCGGTCGGTCGCCGGGGAGCAGCCGAGGAGGACGGCCAGGACCAGCAGGACCGGGGTTCTGCGCCGCAGCGGTGGCATGGGTCCGAACCTATCCTCGCCGAGGACCTGAAGGTGACCCGAGCCCGAGTAATATACAACCAAATGGTTACACAAGTTGGGCTCAGCGAGGCCGAGAAGGACCGCCTGTTCCACGCCCTGGCGGCGTCGACCAGGCGCGATATCCTGCGCCGGACGATGACACGGGAGGTCAGCGTCTCGGAACTCGCCCGCTCCTATCAGATGTCCTTCGCGGCGGTCCAGAAACATGTGACCGTGCTGGAGGAGGCCGAGCTCATCGTCAAGCGTGCGCAGGGGCGCACCCGCCTGGTCAGAGCCGATCCCGAGCGGATCGCCCTGGCGAGAGCACTCCTGGCGCAGTACGAAGATCTGTGGAAAGGGCGCATCGAGCGACTCGACGCCCTCCTGGATGGCTGATCAAGCGACTCCACTCCACCCGACTCCACAAGGAGCCAGACATGCCAGTCACCGACATCATCACCGACGAGAAGAACCTCACCCTCACCGTCATCGCCGATTTCGCCCATCCCGTCTCGAGGGTCTGGCGGGCCTACGCCGATCCCCGCCAGTTGGAACGGTTCTGGGGTCCGCCCACCTATCCGGCCACCTTCACCGAGTGGGATCACAGAGTGGGTGGCCGGGCGCTCTACCACATGAACGGCCCCGCCGGGGAGAAGTCGTACGCCCGGTGGGACTTCGTCGAGATCGAACCGGAGCGCAGCTTCACCGTCGACGACCTGTTCACCGACGAGCACGGCGACCCGGCCCCCGGGATGCCGGTGATGCGGATGAGGTTCGCCTTCGAAGCCACCGATCAGGGCACCCGGATGACCACGACCTCGGACTTCGCCTCCCTGGAGGCGCTCCAGACCGTTCTCGAGATGGGCGTCGTCGAGGGCACCCGCCTGGCCATGGGGCAGATCGACGCCGTTCTGGCCGGGTTGCGCGAGTGGTTCGCCGGAAAGGGCACCCGCATGGAGGTGCTCACCGACACCCTGGTGCGCGTCACCCGGGCGATCGCCGCCCCCAGGTCGGTGATCTGGCGGGCCCAGACCGATCCCGTGCTCATCCGGCAGTGGATGCTCGGCCCCGACGGATGGTCGATGACCATCTGCGAGGTGACGACCGAGGTGGGCCGGTCCAGCCATTTCGGCTGGGCTCCCGATCCCGGCGTCGAGGGCGAACCGTTCGGCTTCGACGACCAGCTGCTGTTCCTCGATGAGCCCTTCCGGATCGTCACCGCAGGGAGGATGACGGGTGTCGAGGGCCCCACCGTGACCAACGACCTCACCCTGACCGAGGAGGACGGCGTCACCCTCCTCACGACCGTCATGGAGTTCCCCGACGCCGCCACCCGGGACATGATCCTCGGCACCGGGATGGTCGACGGCATGGAGATGTCCTACGCCAGGCTGGAGAACCTGCTGCTCACCCGCCCCGTCGTCTGATGCGCACGCCTACTGCTGGGAGGCCGCCATGTGGCGTGCTCCTCGCAGCCCGAACACCGAGGCCGGGGCGATCGTCGACCCCGGCCCCGGGTAGGTGTGACCCATCACCGAGGCCGTCGTGTTCCCGGCCGCGTAGAGGCCCTCGATGACCGACCCGTCGTCGCGCAGCACGCGGGAGTCGGCGTCGGTCACCAGGCCGCCCTTGGTGCCCAGATCCCCGGGCACCAACTTGTAGGCGGTGAAGGGCCCCTTCGTCAGCGGGCCGAGGCAGGGGTTCGGATGCACCGTCGGGTCGCCGTAGTAGCGGTCGTAGGCCGAGCCGCCCTTGCCGAAGTCCTGGTCGCGCCCGGTCCGGGCGAAGCCGTTGAACCGTTCCACGGTTCCTCGCAGATTCGCTGCCGGTACGCCGATCGCCTCGGCCAGCCGATCCAGGGTGTCCGCTCGTGCGAGCAGCCCCTGCTCCGCCATGGCCTTCATGAGGCCGGGCTGGATGGAGAAGGTGCGGAAGTAACGGCGGTTGTAGCGGGCGTCGTTGATCATCCAGTAGTCGCCACCGCGGTCATGGTCGTTCATGTGATGACCCAGATCGATGTAGGACTCGGCCTCGTTGGCGAACCGCCGGCCCTGCCCGTCGACGATCATCATGTAGGGCAGCGCCCGTTCACCCACCAGGAAACCCATCGCCGGGCCCTCCTTGTACGGGGCCAGGGAGGCGCCCCACCACGCGTCGTCCATGTAGTCGAGAGCCGCTCCCTGATCCTGGGCGATCTCGATCGGCCCGCCCAGGTTGCCGGGACTGCCGGAGGTGTAGCCGGTGACGTCCTGGTAGCGACGCCGCCACTCCTGGTTGGACTCGAAGCCGCCGGCGCCGAGCATGACGCCCCGTCGTGCTCGCAGCACTGCCTGCGAGGCCCCGGAGCCGATCCTGACGCCGATCACCCGGTCGCCCTCGGTGGCCAGACCGGTGGCCGGGCAGTTGAGCCGCAGCGGAACCCGGGCGTCGACCAGGACGGCGTGGGCGAAGTGGGCGGCCAGCGCCCCGCCCAGTCCTACGAGCTTCTTGCCCCTGACCAGGCCGCCGAGGGTCCGGAACACGAACTGGGCGCCTCGGGCGAAGCCGCCCGGCGTCGACCAGGCCCGGCCCAGCAGCCAGATGTCGTTGGTGCGCACCGGGAGGGGGACGACGCCGCGCTGGGTTGCGGCCCACTCGCCGAGCCTCCTGACGTCGAAGTTCATCCCCTCGATCGCCCGGCCGATCTTGCCCCCGGGAAGCTCGGGATAGTAGTCGGGGTAGTCGGTGTCGCGCATGAAGCGCATGCCGTGCTTCTCGGCAGTGAGGACGAAGTCGTCGACGCCGTCGATGAAGGCCTCGATGCGTGCTCGCGAGGATGCCGGGCCGGGATCGCCGATCGTGGTCAGCATGTACTCGAGCGCCTCCTCGCGGGAGTCCGCGGCGCCCTCGCGCCTCATCAGAGGATTGTTCGGCAGCCACAGGCCGCCCCCCGACATCGAGGTGTTGCCGCCCCATCGGTCGGTGCTCTCGATCATGACGACGCTCAGGCCCTCGTCGACAGCTCCCAGTGCCGTGGAGAACGCGGCGGCCCCGGAGCCGACAACCACCACGTCGTAGGTCTCATCATGGGAGTCCGACATCGTACTCACCCCTTCTTGCCGGGCACTGGGGGCGCAGGAGAGGATGCGCACCGGTACCGGACGACATTGTCCGGTTCAGTATAGTTGCCCGTCTCATCCGATGAGACGGAGGAGTCCGATGAAGCCGAACCGCGGTCCGGCGGCGGCCGGCAGCAACCGGCGGGCGCTGCTGGCCTCCGCCCGCCGTCTTTTCGCCGAACGGGGCATCGGTGTACCGCTCTCGGCGATCGCCAGGGACGCCGGGGTGGGGCAGGGGGTCCTGTACCGTCATTTCCCGACCCGCTCGGTACTGGCCATGGCGGTCTTCGACGAGAACCTGGACCATCTGGAGCAGGTGGCGGCCGGGGCGTCCGGTGATCGCGGATTCGCCACCGTGTGGGGCGAGGCGCTGGAGATGGTGCTCACCGATATCGCCTTCATCGAGATGGCGGTCGAGTCGCGTCGCGCGACCCGGGCGGTGGGGGCCGACACGCGCCTGGGGCGCATGATCGAACCCTTGCTGGTGCGTGCCCGGGCCGGGGGACTGGTCGATCCCTCGATCACGACGGTCGATCTGCTGCGAGCGCTGCGGGCCAGCTACGGGGTGGTGGTCACGGCCATGGACAGCCGGACGGCCAGGAGCGACGTCGCGGCCCTCATGACGGGCCTGGGTCTCCCCGGGCCCGGGAGGGGTGCAGACACCGGTTAGTCATCGGCGGGCGCCGACTCCGATGAGCCAGGCGCGCAGGATCGACGCCGCATCGGCCGGTCGGCCGCGCATGCCGTTGCCGGCCAGCCGGTCGTAGAGCAGCCCGTTCATCACAGCGATGAAGTCGTTGGCCCGGTCCTCCGGTTCGGGCACTCCGAGCGAGGCGAGCATCCTGGCCGCCTCATCGAGGAGCTTCTCGCGAGCCGGGGACGCCGTGGTGAGCAGCTCGTGGAGCTCGGCGTCCTGGCTGCAGCTGATCGACAGGGCCATCCTCGCCCGGGTGTCGACGCCTCGGGTGACCGTGCCCTCGAGGGCGGCGGCCAGCTGCGCCACGGCGTCGTTGATCGTGGTCGGCAGCTGCCTGGCGGGTGGGCGCAGCTCGGCGATCTCCGCGACCCTGGTGATGACCATCCGGACCAGTTCCCGCCGGTTGCGCGCGTAGTTGGAGGTGGTGCCCTCCGGCAGGCCGAGCCGCCGGTCGATCCCGCGATGGGTCAGCGCGCGGCCGCCCCCTTCCGACACGAGTTCCATCGCGGCGTCGGCGATGGCCGTGCGTCGATCCATGACGAACCCTCTCTTGGGAACTATAGATGTAGTGGTAGCATACTACGAACGTAGTGAACGTCGTCAGTGTCACGACCCGACCAGTACGAAGGATGAGTGAGATGACCGGTTCACGAAAGACCAATCCGTCCGAATCACGACTGTGGATCAACGATCTGGTGATCGTCGCCGCCGCCGTCGTCTGCGCCATGATCACCTGGCTGCTGACGGCACGGCTCGGCGGGATCGGGCTCGCGGTCACCCTGAGACACGGCACCGTGCAGACGGTGTCGGGGGGCGATGTGGCCCTGATGGCCGCCGTCGCGGCGATCATCGGCCTGCTCGTCCTGCGCGGGCTCGAGTGGGTCTCGGCGCTGGGGCTGAGGATCTGGACCATCGGGGCCGTCGTGCTCGCGGCAGTCTCCCTGCTGGGGACTCTCGGCGCAGGCTCCGCGGCGGCGACGGGGGCCCTGATGGCCCTTCACGGAGTCGTCGCGGCGGTCGTCATCGTCGGCGGTCACCGGGCGCACCGCGCACGGACCCGCCGACCCCGATGACAGTTCAGTCGACCCTGCTCAGCGGCAGTTTCTCCCCGGCCTCCACGGCGATCGGCAGCCGGTTCTCGGCCGGGGGGAGGGGGCAGGTCGCGTAGTTGGTGTAGGCGCAGGGCAGGTTCGAGGCCCTGTTGAAGTCGATGACGGTGTTGCCCTCGGCGTCCGGGGCGGGCACGCTCAGGGTGCGCGACGCCCCGTAGGTCGTCACGCCGCTGGTGGCGTCGCGCATCAGGACCATGAGCGATCCGTCCCGCCCGCCTTTGAAGGCCGTCAACCGGTACTCGGTGCCGCCGACGGAGAAGGTGAGCACGCCCGGTGCGGTGTAGTGGTGCTCCAGTCCGTCGATCACCGCCCCGACCGTCTCGTCGCGGGCCTGGTCGAAGGCCTCGAACCGGGCCGGAACCACCCAGGCCGGATCGGCCGGGTAGGCGGGCGTGCCGGGGAAGTGCGCCAGATAGGCCCCGTCGTCGCGGCGGGGTCGCAGCATCACCTGGGAGCCCCGCCAGGCCACCTCGGCGGCGCCGTGGGCCCGCCCGTCGGTGTAGCCCAGCAGCACGCCGCCGTCGGCGATCCGCTCCCCCAGGCCCACGGTGCCGGTGAGGGTGCGCCCACCGTCGGTGAGGGTCTGGCCGTCGGGCAGCGCGACCTGAGGCTGCCCGTCGACAAGCTGCCAGGAGCCGGGGACGCCGGGGACACTCAGCGGATCGTCGTCGAGGAAGTAGAGACCGGTCGCGGCGAGAATGCCGAGGGGATCGGTGCGCGCGGCCTCGTGGGCGTCGTGCCAGCTCTTCCATTCAGCGGCGAACTGGGTGTCCTGGGCGGTCTGGGACATGTCGGTCTCCTCCTCGGCGACGATTTCCCCTCAACGGTAGCCGCCGGATCCCGGGCCCCGCAGATCTCGCTGAGAGCCGATCGCGACCGCTTGACCCTGACACGGTGTCAGGCTGTTCAGTGATGGTCAGAAGGAGAGTGAGATGATCAAGACACGGACCACTGACCAGCTCATCCGGGCACTGGAATCCACCTCGCCGTCGCAACGGCTGCAGGTGGCGATGGCCGCGGGTGCCGACCCGCGCCCCGGCGATGTGCCCGCACTGATCGGGCGCAGCGGCGTCGAACCCGACTTCTTCGTCCGCGACATGCTCGTGTGGGCCATGCTGAGCCATCCCGCCGACGTCACCGTCCCGGCTCTGATCCGGGAGCTGGGATCGGCGAATCCGCAGGCCAGGGCGCAGGCCCTGCACGCCCTGTCGAAGGTCGGGGATCCTCGCGGCTGGCCGGAGATCACCGACGAGTTCATCGGATCTCCTGACGTCGACATCGCGAAGGCGGCGTGGCGGGCCGCTGTGGCGCTGGTTCCCGAGGGACATCAGGAGGCCCTGGCACGGCGTCTGGCCACCCAGCTGGGCCGGGGGGACCGCGGTATGAGACTGAGCCTCGGCCTGGCCCTGCTCGGGCTGGGCGAGCCCGCCCGTCCCGTCCTCGACGAGACGATCCGCAGCGGCGGCCGGCGCTCCCGAGTCCACGCGCAGGCCGTCCTCACCCTGCTGGAGCGCCCCGAGACCGCTTTCGATGACGCCGTCGAGGAGGCGAGGCGGATCCATGCTGATCGGTGAGGTGTCGCGACGCTCCGGAGTGAGCGTGAGAATGCTGCGGCACTACGACCGCATCGGCCTGGTGAGACCCTCGGCGCGCACCGGCACCGGCTACCGCGAGTACGCCCCGGCCGATCTGCGCCGACTCTTCGCCGCCGAGGCGCTGCGCACCCTGGGTCTCTCCCTGGCCCAGGTGGGACGGGCCCTGGACGATCCCGGCTTCGACGCCGCCGCGATGGTCGCCGAACTCATCGCCGGGACCGAGACCCGGATCGCCGCCGAGCACTCCCTGCTGGTGCGGCTGCGCGAGATCGAGGCCAGCGAGCCGCGCAGCGGTCAGGACATCCTCGAGGTCGTCGGCCTGCTGTCGGCGCTGCGCTCGGGCAGCGCCGACCGGCGTCAGGCGGCGGCCCTGTCGCACGGCTCCGGGCCACGGCAGCCCGACGGGCCGCAGCTGGCCGGCCAGCTGGTCGACAGCTACCTGGACGAGCCCGATCCTGGTGTCGCCGGAGCCCTGAGATGGGCCGTGGCCCGTGCTGGGAGGCCCGGACTCGAGGCGCTGGCAGCCAGATCACGCGACATCGACCGGGGTGTGCGGCTGCGGGTCGTGCTGGCCCTCGACGAGATCGAGGACCCCGCATCGGAGCGTCTGCTGGCCGGATTCCTCAGGGATCCCGACCTGCGGGTCGCGGGACACGCCGCGATCTTCCTTGCCCGGCGACGGTCCGGAGCCGCAGAACCCCCGGTGCTCCTCGCCCGGCTCGTGACGATGGTGGTCGCCGGGGTGGACGACGTCGAGGCCGCCGAGGCCCTCTCGGCTCTCGCCGGGACCTCGACGGGAATCCGGGCCGAGGCCGTCAACGCCCTCGCCGCCCGCCTCGAGGCTCACGGAGCCGACTCCTCGCAGGCGCGCAGCCGCATCGCCCAGGCGCTGGGGGAGGTCGGCGGCCCCGATGCCCACGACGTGCTGGACGGCCTGACGCGGGACCCCGATCCGGCGGTGAGGTCGGTGGCGGCGTACCTGTTGGGCTAGATCCGCGAGGCCGGGTCGTCGGGGTCGACGGCGATGCCCCAGCGGTGCCGCCAGGGATTGTGATCCTCATAGGCGTCCATCGCCACCCAGGCGCAGGACTGGGCGAGCTGATGCTCCAACTCGTCGCGCTCCAGCTGGGGGATGTGCGAGTCGCCGTCCATGTAGTCGCACAGCATCTCGGAGGCCTTCTCGTAATCGCCGGCGGAGCGCATGAGACGGCGCCTGGCCTCCTTGTACGTGTGGCGGACCGAGGTCCAGGCAAGAGCCCGCTCGAAGTCATCGGGGCGGGCCATGAGCGCCTCGACCGAGGTGTCGAATGCGGCGGCGACGGCGGCGGCCTCGCTGATCAGCGGCTCCTGGTCCCCGGACAGCAGCTGTGCTGCGCGCTCCTCGGTGAGCGGCGCTCCGCGACGGGAGGCCTCGCCGGCCAGATCGGCGGCCTCCCATCGGCGGACCCTGCAGGCGGACCGGATGTTGGCGGCGAGCTGACGAACCCGATAATCCTGAGAGCCCTGTTGATCTGTGGCGTCCATGCGTCAACTCTTGCACCAGGGGGCGGAATACACGAACCGGTAGTGCCGTTCCCGCAGGAGAACCGTCCACGAGGAGGAATTGCTGATGCCCGCACTGACCGGCAGGAACATTCTGATCATCTCGACGAATTACGGCACCGAGTCCGACGAGATCGGTAAGCCGCTGGAGTATCTCAAGGAGCAGGGCGCCGACGTCACAGTCGCCGCACCCCAGAAGTCCCCGATCCAGACTCTCAAGGGGGACAGGGAGCCCGGACCCACCGTGGATCCCGACCTCAGCCTGGCCGACGCCCAGGCTGAGGGCTACGACGCCGTCGTCATCCCCGGCGGCACGATCAACGCCGACGGCCTGCGGGTCGACGCGGACGCCCAGCGGATCGTCGCCGGGGTGGCCGCGGCCGGCAAGGTGGTGGCGGCGATCTGCCACGGCCCCTGGCTGCTCATCAACAGCGGCGTCGCCCGGGGCAAGACGCTCACCTCCTACCCGACGCTGCAGGCCGACCTCACCAATGCCGGCGCCACCTGGGTCGACGAGGAGGCCAAGGTCTGCCCGGCCAACGGCTTCCGGCTCATCACCTCGCGCACTCCGAACGATCTCCCGGCCTTCAACCGCGAGATCCTCGCCGCGCTGAGCTGACTGCTCGCCACACCGGCCGCCCCGGACAGGCGGGGCGGCCGGTTTCTCGGTCTTGTATCTGTACCTAGAGGTAGGTACAGTGATTCTCGTGGGATCGAGAGAACAACTGGTCGACGCGATGAGCGACCTTCTGTGGGAGCGCGGATACGCCGCGACCAGCCCCCGTGCCGTGCGCGAGCGCTGCGGCATCGGACAGGGAAGCATGTACTACCACTTCCCCTCCAAGCGAGACCTCGGCGCGGCAGCCGTCGAACACAACTGCCGGGCGCTGCTGCCGGGCACCATCGCCATCCTGGAGGGCCCGGGATCGCCGTTGGAACGCCTCATCGCCTACCTGAGCCGCGACGACCACCAGCCCCTCAAGGGCTGCAAGGTCGGCCGACTCACCCAGGACCCCGAGGTGGTCGCCGACCCGGCGCTGCTGGCGCCGGTCAAGGTGGCCTTCGCGGCCACGCACGGCATGCTCGCCGGAGTCATCTCCGAGGCGATCACCGCCGGCGAACTGCCCTCGGGGCTGAACGCCGACCATCTCGCCGACATGATGTCGACGACCATCCAGGGCGGCTACGTCCTGGCCATCGCCGCCGGCGACCGGGCCCCCTTCGACAATGCCCGTGCCGGGGCGGTCGACCTGCTCCGGGCCCTCGCTCCGACCTCACCATCACAAGACCCGACTGTTCCGGAAGGACACCTGACATGACCGTACGTATCGGAATCAATGGATTCGGCCGCATCGGACGCACCTACCTGCGCGCCGCCCTGGCCAATGACGCCGACGTCGAGGTGGTGGCCGTCAACGACCTCACCGACGCCGCCACGCTGGCAGACCTGCTCGAATGGGACTCGATCTCGGGCCATCTCGACGGAGTCTCGGTCGACGGGACCACCATCCACATCGGCGATCGCTCCATCGCGGTGACGTCGGAGCCCGACCCCGCAGCCATCGGCTGGGGCGAGGTGGGGGCCGACGTCGTCATCGAGTCGACCGGCCGCTTCACCGACGGGCAGAAGGCCCGCGCCCATCTGAAGGGCGGCGCGAAGAAGGTCATCGTCTCGGCCCCGGCCAAGGGCGACGTGCCCACCTTCGTGCTCGGCGTCAACGACGACGCGCTCGATCCGAGCGCCTCCGACGTCTTCTCCAACGGGTCCTGCACCACCAACTCGCTGGCCCCGCTGGCCAAGGTGCTCAACGACTCCTTCGGCATCGAGTCCGGCCTGATGACCACCGTGCACGCCTACACCGGCGACCAGCGCCTCCACGACGCCCCGCACAAGGACCTGCGCCGCGCCCGCGCCGCAGCGCTGTCCACCATCCCCACCACCTCCGGTGCCGCCAAGGCGATCGGCACGGTGATTCCGGAGCTGGACGGACGGCTCACCGGATTCGCGCTGCGGGTACCGGTGCCGGTCGGATCCATCACCGACCTCACCGCGGTGCTGGACCGGACGGTGAGCGTCGACGACGTCAACGCCGCCTTCCAGGAGGCCGCGGCCTCCGACCGGCTGGGGAAGTACCTCCAGTACTCGACCGCCCCGATCGTCTCGGCCGACATCGTCGGCAACCCGCACTCCTCGATCTACGACGCCCCGCTGACCCAGGTCGCCGGACGCCAGGTCAAGGTGCTCGGCTGGTACGACAACGAGTGGGGCTTCTCGAACCGCCTCGTCGAGTTCTCCGAGAGGATCGGCGCCGGAATCTGATCCCGCGTGAGTGCGGCGGCCCGGGTGAAGTGTCAGGCCCGGATGCGATGATGTCGCCATGACTGTCGGAGCCCGATCAGAGGCGCAGGACAAGGAGAGGAAGGCTCGTGGAGCCTACTTCACGCCTGCTCCTGTTGCAGAGTTCATCACCGAGTGGGCAGTGCGGAGCAGTGGCGACCTTGTGATCGATCCCTCGTGCGGGGACGCGGCGTTCCTCGTCCCCGCCGTCATGAGGCTCCGGGCGCTGGGGGCTCTCGATCCGGTTGTCCATGGTGTGGAGATCCATGGCGCCTCGGCCGCGGATGCCGGGATCCGCGTGACGCAGGCCGACGGACGAGCGCAGATCCGGGTGGCGGACTTCTTCGATCTGGATGACGGGCGGCGGTATGACGCCGTCGTGGGAAATCCTCCGTACGTCCGCTATCAGGGATTCACCGGGCCTGCCAGGAGCAGGGCTCGCCGCGCGGCTCTGCGCGCGGGGGTGTCACTTTCTTCGCTCGCCTCCAGCTGGGCGGCGTTCGTGGTTCACGCCGCCTCCGTCCTGAAGCCCGGTGGCCGGCTCGGAATGGTGCTTCCCGCTGAGCTGCTGAGCGTGAACTACGCTGCTCCGGTTCGGCGTTTTCTCTTCGAACATTTCGGCTCGGTTGAGCTTGTACTGTTCGAACGGCAGGTCTTCGATGACGCCGAGACCGATACCGTTCTGCTTCTTGCTGATCAGTGCGGGCGATCCACGACATCGGCAGCAATTCGGCGCGTTCATCGATCCTCGGACCTGGTCGACCTTCCAGAGCCCGTGACGAGGACGCCGGTCAGTCCCGAGGCGAAGTGGACCGATCTTCTCGTATCGCCGGATGTGATGGGAATACTGGCCCGACTCAAGAAGTCCGGAGCCTTTGCCGGGCTGGGCTACTGGGGAAGAATTCGCCTTGGAGCGGTGACCGGCAACAACAAGTACTTCGCCCTGTCCGCGGCCCGTGCGGCAGAACTCGGCCTGGCCACTGACGACCTGATGGCCATCAGCCCACCCGGAAGCGGGCATCTCCGGGGCCTGGAGTTCACTTGTGAGCAATTCGCCGGACTCCGGGAATCGGGTCGTTCGGTCTTGCTGTTTAGGCCACAGGATCCGTTGGATCGTGCCGCCCGGAAATATGTAAGCGCGGGTTGTGAGGCGGGAATCAATGAGGCGTACAAATGCCGAGTGAGGACGCCGTGGTATCGGGTCCCTGTCCTGGAAACTCCAGATCTATTCCTGACATGTATGAATGCGGACACTCCGCGCCTTACGACGAATGAGGCAGGCGTTCGCCATCTCAATTCAGTTCACGGCGTCTATCTGTTCCCTGATATTCAGGAGTCCGGCCGGACATACCTGCCGATAGCCAGTCTGAACTCTGTGACGCTCCTGGATGCCGAACTCTCCGGTCGTTCTTACGGTGGAGGAATCCTCAAGATCGAGCCCCGCGAGGCTGTCCGCTGGCTCGTACCGAGTGAGACGCTCGTATCAGACGCCGCCCACGGTCTGGACTCTGTCCGTGAGGAGGTCGTGGAAGCCTTGGGGAATGGCCGGTTGCTGGACGCTGTCGCACTGGTCGACAGCGTGCTTCTAGGAGCCGGTGACGCGATGACCCCGGTCGATCTGAGGATGATCCGATCGGCGGCCGCTGACATGGCTCAACGTCGCATCACAAGGAGGAGTGGAGATGGCAGGTAGGGCGCCTTCGGTGAAGGCCGCGGGGTGGAAGCTGCTTGACCGTGTCGTGGCACGTGCGGCACCGGACGGGGTGTTCAGCAATCCGTGGTGCACAGATTCTGGCGGTACGGTCGCCTACAGGCCGGATTTCGCGACGCTCTCCCGGCTGTTAGGAGTACCGCTCCACCTCCGGGCCGCGACCCAGACCGGTGTTCCGGCTCTGGCACTCGATGTGTGGTTGGCGTATGAGATGAGGCGTTCGGGATTTGACCGCGACGCCGTCTGGCCGCGCGCAACCCCGCCACGGGTACTGCCTGTCCCGCTCGCCCGATTGATCGACTCGCTCCAAGGAGACGAACGCAGGCAGATGTGTGAGCGACTCGGTGGAACGAATCCACCGAAGAACGTGGCACCATCCCAGGCTGTGGTGCTGGGGAAGAACTACACGAAGCAGGTGGACGTCGTCATGTCCAACTGGCAGACCGGTCCGGAACTGATGATCAGTACCAAGCGGATGGACTCCAGCTTCGGGAAGAACGCTCCCAATCGGATCGAGGAGGCGTACGGCGACGCGAAGAATCTGCGATCACGGCATCCCCTTGCGGCTCTGGGCTTCTTCTTCGGGATCCGGAGCACGGTCTTCGAGGATGCTCCAGCGGTGGGGGCGTGGTTGGTCGATCTGATGCGGAAGCTGGGCGAGGAGGATGACGCCTACCATTCAGTCTGTCTGCTGCCGATGGAGTACGACGACGATCGTATTGAGGACGAAGCCGGGCAGGAGGCCACTCGGGCTGCTGGGGAAGCGGGCCTTGAACCGTTGGACCAGAGTTCGGGACGAGCCACGGCTACGGCCGATGAGGTCGGCGATCTCGACGCTGTCATTGCGCAGTTCCCGGGCGTCCGGATTCGTGAGGAGCTGGTCCCTCCCGATCTTCGGGTCGCTGTCTTCCTCCAGGGCGTTGTCGAACGAGTGCTGAGGGTATCGCCGGTGACACTTCATGCGGAGGCGCGCCGGAGACGCAGCGAACCGCGGAATCTGATCAGCCCTTCTGCAGAGTGAGCACCGCCATCACCCGGCGGTGCACATTCGCGTCGGCGGCCAGCCCCAGCTTGGCGAAGATCCGCTGGATGTGCTTCTCCACCGCCCCGTCGGTGATCACCAGATGCTCGGCGATCGTGGCATTGGTGAGGCCCTGCCCGATGAGCTCCAGAACTTCGCGCTCCCGGGCCGTCAGCTCGTCCAGCGGCGTGCGCCGCTGGGCGGAGATCACCTGGGAGACGACCTCCGGGTCCATCACCAGCCCACCGGAGGCGACCCTGTCCACGGCGTCGTTGAAGGCGTCGATGTCCGAGACCCGGTCCTTGAGCAGGTATCCGGTGGCCTCCGATCCCGAGGACATCAGCTCCTCGGCGTAGGACACCACCACGTACTGGCTGAGCAGCAGCACCGGGGCGCCGGGCCACTCGGCCCGGATCCGCTTGACCGCACGAAGGCCCTCGTCGGTGTGGTGAGGGGGCATCCGGATGTCAGCGATCGTGAGATCGGGGCGGGCCCGCAGGGCCTCGGCGACGAGTTCGGGCTCGGATCCTGCGGATCCGACCACCTCGTGGCCGGCGTCCTCCAGGATCAGCCGCAGACCCTCCCTGATGAGCGCCGAGTCGTCGGCGATCACGATGCGCATGGGATCACCGCCTCCACACTGGTGCCCTCCCCGACGGGGGAGCCGATGCTCAGGGAGCCCTCGAGCGAGGCCACCCTCTCTCTCAATCCTTGCAGACCGTGGCCCGCGAGATTCTGGGCGCCGCCGATCCCGTTGTCCGAGATCCGCACGGCGGCGTTGTGGCCGTCAACGGTCACTCTGATCGCGATGGACGTCGCCCGAGAGTGCTTGTTGGCATTGGCCAAGGCCTCGGAGGCCACATAGTAGATGCCCGTCTCCACGTGCAGCGGGAGCCTGCCGGGCGGGCAGTCGACCGACGTCGGGATCGTCGAGTTGCCGGCTATCTCGGCGAGCGCCGCCCCCAGCCCCCGATCGACCAGCAGCGGAGGGGCGATGCCCCGTGAGAGTTGGCGCAGCTCGGCCAGGGTGGCATTGGTCTGGCCGCGGATCTCGGCGATCAGGGACGCCGCCCGCTCGGGTTCCCGGCCCATCATCCGCTCGGCGCGGGCCAGATCCATCGATGAGCGGATGAGTCGTTGCTGCGGCCCGTCGTGGAGGTCGCGCTCCAGGCGGCGCAGGCCCTCGGACTCGGCCGTCCGGCCCGCCGACCGCGACGCCCTGGTGCGCTCCAGCTCCTGCTGGGCGTCCCAGCGCGAGCACAGCATGCCGTGGCTGATCACCCGGTGCAGGCCGGTCAGCCCGCGCAGCACCGGGGAGAGGGTGAGCAGGAAGACGAGGCCGATGAGGAACTCGCTGACGAGGTCGAACACCAGAGCGGCCTGGCCGCTGAACCCCAGCAGTTCGCCCAGGCCGCTGTAGTCGTCGTCCGGCAGCACCAGGCGCAGCACGATCTCGGTGATCGGCCCGGCGATCGTCGCCAGAGCCCCCACGAACCACACGACGGAGATGACGAAGGTGATGAGCTTCAGGAAGAAGTCGACGAAGACCCAGGCCATGTTGAGCCACGACTGAGGATCGCGCAGCGGGGTGAGCATCCGGGAGAACCAGCCCGCACCGGGGTAGGGAGTCTTGTGCTGCGGCGTGGGGGCGTCGATCCTCAGCATTCCTCGCAGCATCGTGCGCTCCAGGTGGGCGAAGCTGCGGGCGAACAGGGTTGTGAGGACGAGGATCGGCAGGCCGATCCAGACGATCGAGGTGCCGACGCCGGCGAAGAAGAACGGGATGACCAGGACGAAGGCCACCACCGCCAGGATGAATCCGCAGAACTCGTAGCCGAGTCGTCGTCCCACTCCCGATGCCCATCGCGCCGCACGCGCCGGTTCGGGCGCGGCCGGATGGCGTCGTGCCACAGGTGTACTTGCCATGGTCCCCAACCTAGAAGCCCTGCCGGTCGCGCGACATCAGGTTGCCCGGCGTCTGGTTGTCGGGCTGTCCCCACCTCGGATCGGCCCCTGCTCCCTAGGCTGGTGCCATGGGAACCGATCATGCGCCCCACCGGCCCGTCAGCCGGCTGGCGCGCGCCGTGATGAGCCTCTTCGCCGCTCCGCGGGTCAACATGCGCGAGGACTACGAGAAGGTCCGCCGGCTCCAGCGTCAGATGGCGGCGCTGCCGGCGATGCGCTACCACGACCTGGACCGGGAGGTGCGCTCGGCCGACGGCGGCCACTCCATCCCGGTGCGCGTCTTCGAACCGTCGACAGTGCGCCGCGACGAGGTGTTGCTGTTCTTCCACGGCGGGGGGTGGGTCACCGGAGACATCGACTCCTACACCCCGGCCTGCCTCACCATGGCCGAGCTCACCGGGGCCGTCGTCGCGTCGGTCGACTACCGGCTCGCTCCCGAGTTCCCCTTCCCGGCCGGCCTGGAGGATTGCCACCGGATCGCCCGGCTGCTCCTCGAGGAGCCCGGTCTGGCCGGTGTCACCGATCCCTCGCGGATCGTCATGGTCGGAGACTCCGCCGGCGCCAACCTGGCCGCCGTCACCTGCCTCATGCTGCGCGAGGAGCACTCGGCGATGCCGAGCCGCCAGATCCTGCTCTATCCGGTCACCCACTGGGACCACGACCCTCGCACCTCTCCCTTCGCATCGGTGCGCGAGCACGGCGCCGACTACCGGCTCACCAACACGGAGGTTCAGGACTACCTGGAGCTCTACGCCCCCGAACCGGCCGAGCGCAGAAGCCCCCGGGTCTCCCCGCTGATGGCCACCGATCTGTCCGGCCAGCCCCACACCCTGGTGATCAGTGCCGAACTGGATCTGCTGCGCGACGAGGGGGAGGCCTACGGGCGCCGCCTCCAGGAGGCCGGCAACCGGGTCCGGATCCTCCGGGAGCCCGGTGCGCTGCACGGATTCATCACGCTGCCGCGATTCGCCCGGCCGCTGCGCGAGGCCTATGACGCGATCAACGCCTTCCTCGACGAGGATCCCGGCCAGGGACGGCCATGACGCGGCGCGCCTGGGTGGCGCTGGACAACGCCTCCAACATCTTCCTCGCCGCTCGCAGCGAGATCGATCCCAAGGTGTTCCGGATCAGCGCCGAGATGGACGACGACGTCGATCCAGAGCTGCTGCAGCGGGCTCTCGATGAGACCTACGACGACTATCCGCTCTACCACGCCGTGCTGCGTCGCGGCATCTTCTGGTACTACCTCCAGGACTCCGACCTGCGCCCCGCCGTCGGACCCGATGCGCAGTATCCCTGCGCACCGATCTACCAGGCCGACCGGCGGAACCTGCTGTTCCGGGTGATGCACCATCGGCGGCGAATCATCCTGGAGACCTTCCATGCCCTGTCCGACGGCACCGGCGCGCTGTGGTTCATCACCGACCTGCTGGACGCCTACTGCCGGTTGTGCCACCCCGGCGATCCCGTTCCACCGGTGAAGAACGCCCACCCGGTCCAGGGGCTGAGCACCGACAGCTTCGCCCACTACTTCCGGGGCCGTGGCCCCGTCGGTCCGGCGCCGGGAGGCCGGACCCCCCGGCATCCGCTCGGCAGGCACGTCCAGCGCGTCCGGGGCACCCGCACCCCCGACGACCGCACCCGGCTCGTCGAACTCACCATGCCTGCCGCAGACGTCCTGGCGCTGGCCCGCGCCGAGGGGGTCGGGCTCACGGTCCACCTGACCGCCCTGTTCCTGGAATCGGTTCGCCGCGCCACCCCGGCGACACGGCGGGCTCCGGTGATGACGGCGTCGATCCCGGTGAACCTGAGGCAGTACTTTCCCTCGGCCTCGGCCAGGAACTTCTTCGCCGCCATCCGGGTCGAGCACGATTACCGCGCCGCCGACAACTCGGTGGCGGCGGTCGCCCGCGATCTGGAGTCCCAGTTCCGCCCGAGGGTCACCCCTGAGGCCCTCCACCACAAACTGCACAAGCTCATCCGGTTCGAACGGATGCCGCTTCTGAGAATCGTGCCGAGCACCCTCAAGAACGACATCCTCAAGGGCATCAACCAGGGGAACAACCGGGCCCTGACGGTCGCGGTGTCCAACCTCGGCCGGGTGGCGCTTCCGCAGCCCGCCGAGTCCCATGTCGGCCGGATGCTCTTCCACACCGCGGCGGTACGGCCGCAGTTCTGCGCCGTCTCCCATGCCGGGCAGCTCACCGTGAGCTTCACCTCCCCCTTCGTCCAGGTGGGGCACGTCCGGGAGTTCGCACGGCTGCTCACCGCTGCGGGCATCGATGTGACGGTGGCGATGGAGAGGGTCACCGAGGCCGAGATCAGCGGGGCACCGTCATGACGCGGCCCGGCATGAGGAGCTGCCCGAAATGCGAGGTCGGCATCGAGGGGGAGTGGGCCCGGTGCCCCCTCTGCGGTGCCATCACCGAGGGGGCCTCGGCCGACAGCCCGCTCCCGACGGTCTCCCTGAGATTCTCCCGGCGCCGCCTGCTGCGAGTGCTCTTCCTCACCTCGCTGGTGGTGATCCTGGCCTCCTTCGGCCTCCAGCTGATCTTCCGGCGAGGGGCCGACGTCGGCGTGCTGCGATCCATCTGGCTGGGGGTCGCCGCGATGTGGCTCGTGGTGGTGATGGCGGTGCGCAAGCGCCGCAATATCGCGAAGGGGACCGTCTACCTGGTGGTGCTGGCGGGCCTGGTGTGCGCGTACTGGGACTATCTCACCGGATGGCACCGTTGGTCGCTGACCTACGTCGTGCCGATCGTCTGCGGCTTCGCGATCATCGCCCTGCTCATCGCGGTGCGAATGATGCGCATGGAGGTGGGCGACTACACCGTCTACACCGGCCTGACGGTGCTTCTGGGGCTGGTGCCGATCCTCTTCCTGGTCTTCGGATGGGTGACGAACCCGATCGCCTCGGCCATCTGCATCGGGGTGAGCGGCCTCGCTCTGATCGTGCAGATCCTCACCCAGCGCCGTGAGATGGGCCACGAGCTGGTCAAGCGCCTGCGGCTGTGATGCCCCGGCCGGGGGGCCGGGGCATCACCGGTGCCGCGGTCAGTCGTTCTTCTTCTCGTTGACGGAGCCCTTGACGCGGTCGGCGACCGCCCCGAGGGTGGACTTCGCGTTCTCGGCGGCGTCGCGCAGCTTGCCCTCGGTCTCCTGCACCTTGCCCTCGGCCTCGAGATCCCTGTCGCCGCTCACCTTCCCGGCGGCCTGCTTGGCCTTCCCGGAGATCTTGTCGATGGGGCTCTGGTCGTCGCTCATACGATCCTCCTGTGTCGATACTGTGGTTCTGCTGGTGTTCTTCACACTTGCACGGTCCGCAGCCGCGGGCAAGGACATCCGGGAATGTCCGGCCGAATCGCCCACGGGCGGGGTCAGCGGCGCAGCCTCAGCCCCCGGTAGCGGTCCAGGGCCGCCCGGATCTCGAAGATCCTCGGCCGGGCCAGGAATCCCGGATGCCCGCGGAACCCGGACAGGCGGTCCAGCCCCTCCGCCTCGATCATGGCGTCGATCCGGGCCACGGCGTCATCGATGCCGAGGTGGCCGTCCAGCAGCTCGGAGATCCGGTCGAGGGCACGCGCGACAGCCGAGGTCTGGGCCGGGTCGACGAGCTGAGACAGTGCCGACAGGTCGATCGTCTCGTGGTCCACCTGGATGACCCCCAGCCCGCGCGCCCTGACCGGGCGGCGCCGGCCGACCGGTGGCAGGCAGCCGTCGACGGGGATGCGCTCGGCGGCCGGCCCGAAGACCGAGGTGGCGGTCTCCGCAGGGGACTCGATGCCGGCGATCCCGCGGGCGCGGGCGGTGACGTCGCGGGGCCGGTAGCGCTCCATCGCGATGACGTGGTCGGCGACGTCGAAGAAGGCCCCCGAGCCGCCGGCCACCAGCACGGTGGAGACGCCGCGCTCGCGTCTCAGCGGGCGCACCCGGTCCACGAAGGGCGTGATGGGCTCACGGTCGGCCGGGATCAGCCGGCGCATCCGCTCGTCGCGGATCATGAAGTTCGTGGCCGAGGTGTCCTCGTCGATGAGCAGCGCCGAGGCTCCGGCGTCCACGGCCTCGGCCAGCCCCGCCGCCTGCGAGGTGGAACCCGACGCGTTGGTGGTGGAGAACCGCTCGGTGCGGGTGCCCGAGGGCAGCTGCGAGATGAACGCCGAGATGTCGGTGCCGGTCACCGACCGGCCGTCCTCGGCGCGCACCGCCACGGCGTCGCGCCGGGTGACGACCCATTCGCGGCCGTCCCCGCCGACATGGGGGTAGACGCCGCGCTCCAGGGCCCGCAGCAGGGTCGACTTGCCGTGGTAGCCGCCGCCCACGATCACCGTCACCCCCTCCGGGACGCCCATCCCGGCCAGCCTGCGGCCGCCCGGCAGGCTCACCTCGACCCGCAACGACTCGGGCGCGGTGAACGGCACGGCGCCGGACCCTGGCAGATCGGACAGGGGCAGATCGGAGTCCCCCGAACGGCGCGGCAGCACCGACCCGTCGCCGACGAAGGCCACCAGACCCAGCTCGGGCAGCCGCGATCTCAGCCACGCCTGGTCCCGGAACAGACGGACATGGGAGCGCAGCGCCCCGGCGTCCAGACTGCGGTGCAGCAGGGCCCGCCCGGCGGCGTCGGGCAGCTCCTGCGACAGGATCCGGAAGGCCTGCCGGCCCTTGACGCGGCGCCCCGCGGCGGGCAGCTGCACCTCCAGGCGGGCCTCCACGCGGTCGGGCAGGATCGCCACGTGGGTGCGTTCCAGCACCTCCTGGCCCACCCGTCCGGCGGAGATCTCCCGGTGGTCGTGCAGGGTCTCTATCAGTCGTCGGGTGAGGAAGTCGGCCGTGGCGATGCGACCGGCCCGGTCGTCGACCAGATCGTCGGGAAGGCCGGCCGTCTCCGCGTCGACCATCACCCGCACCAGCGACGGCGGGGCGTAGGGATCGGCCTGGACGTGATCGACGCCGATCCGCCAGCCCGGCAGCGCGAACTCCCCCGACAGTCTCTTGTAGCCGCCGTACCCGCGCCCGTCGATCGCGCGCAGCAGGCCTTCCAGATCGTTGACGTCTCGCACGGGAGACCATCCTCGTCGCGAAGGCGCCGACTCACAATCGACACGTAGAATTCCGCAGCAGGAGGAGTACCGATGATTGATCTGAACTCGGACTCGGGAGAGTCATTCTCCAGCTGGCGCATGGGCGACGACGAGGCGATGATGCGGATCGTCACCAGCGCCAACATCGCGTGCGGGTTCCACGCCGGCGATCCCGGCGTGATGCGTTCGACGATCACCGCCGCCGCGGCCCACGACGTGGCCGTCGGCGCCCACGTCTCCTACCGCGACCTCCACCACTTCGGGCGGGTCTTCGTCGACGTGGCGCCGGCCGAACTCACCGACGAGGTGGTCTACCAGATCGGCGCCCTGCAGGCCATGGCACGGGTGGTCGGCACCCCGGTGACCTACGTCAAGCCGCACGGCGCCCTCTACAACACCATCGTCCACCACACCGCACAGGCCACCGCGGTCGCCGATGCGATCAAGGAGGTCGACGAGTCGCTGGCGGTGCTGTGCCTGCCCGGCTCAGAGATCGCCCGGATCGCCGGGCGGAAAGGCCTGCGCGTGGTCCACGAGGCCTTCGCCGACCGCGCCTACAACCCCGACGGCACCCTGGTCTCCCGTCGCGAGCCCGGGGCGGTGCTCCACGATCCCGCGGAGATCGGCCGGCGGGTGGTGCGGATGGCCGCCGATCACCAGGTCGTCGCCGCCGACGGCAGCGTGCTGGATCTGGACGCCGACAGCGTGTGCGTCCACGGCGACACCCCCGGTGCGGTGGGCATCGCGGCGGCGGTGCGCAGCGCGCTGACCGATGCCGGGATCGAGGTGACACGGTTCGCATGAGTGATCTGGACATCCGGCCTGTCGGGGCTCGCGCCCTCCTGGTGGATCTGGGAGACCTGCAGCGGGTCCTGGCCCTTCACGACGAGTTGACGGCGCGCCCGGGACCGGGGCAGCTGGAGGTCCTGGCGGCCGCCACCACGGTGCTGGTGCGGGCCGACACCCCGGCCTCGGCACGCGCTCTGGCCGGCCATGTCCGTGGGCTGGATCTGGACCGGGCCGTCGACCGGGACGACGCCCTGGTCACCCTCGAGGTCTGCTACGACGGTGAGGATCTGGACGCCGTCGCCGAGCAGCTGGGGATGAGCCGCGACGGCGTCATCGAGGCCCACACCGGTCAGCTCTGGACGGCGGCCTTCGGCGGTTTCGCTCCCGGATTCACCTACTGCGTCGGCGAGAATCACCGGCTGGACGTGCCCCGCAGACCGTCTCCCCGCACCGCGGTACCGGCCGGCGCCGTCGGGCTGGCCGGGCAGTTCTCGGCCGCCTATCCGCGCACCACCCCGGGCGGATGGCAGCTGATCGGGCGCACCGCGGCCCCGCTGTGGGATGTCTCCCGGGCCTCACCGGCCCTCGTCGTCCCGGGGAATCGGGTGCGGTACCAGGCGGTGCGCGAGGCGGCGACTGTCGTGGACCCTGCCCCGGTCACGGCCGCCACCGCAGGTCCCGGGCCGGCGGGACTGGCCGTGGTGGCGACGGGGATGCAGAGTCTCGTCACCGACCTGGGCCGGCCCGGGTACGCCGACATGGGCGCCGCCGAGTCGGGGGCGATGGATCGCGGATCGGCCAGGCTGGCCAATGCCGTCGTCGGCAACCCGCCCGCCGCGGCAGTCATCGAGAGCCTCGCCGGGGGCCTGGTGGTGCGCGCCGTCGGGGCACGGACGGTCGCGGTCACCGGTGCCCGCAGCCCGCTGCGAGTGGATCCTGCCGGTTCCCGGCGCCGGCCCTGGAATCCGGATCACAACGCCCCGGTCCTGCTGGATGACGGCGACATCCTGACAGTGGGTGCGCCCACTCGTGGGCTGCGCAACTACCTGGCCGTCAAGGGCGGGCTCGAGGTGCCGCGAGTGCTGGGATCGGCGGCCACCGACGTCATGTCGGGTCTGGGCCCGAGCCCGCTGCGCGCCGATGACCTGCTGGCCGTCGGGAGGCCGGTGTGGAACGGATTCGGCCGTCAGGAGATGGACGCGACGCCGATCCCCGAGGGACACGTCGTGGCCCGGCTGCGCCCGGGCCCGCGCGACGACTGGTTCGACGCCGATGCGCTGGCCTCGTTGACGTCCCAGCGATGGGTGGTCAGCGGTGAGTCCAACCGGATCGGGCTGCGCCTGGAGGGGGAGCCGTTGCGACGCCGGCACCAGGGGGAGCTGGCCAGCGAGCCGACCGTGGCCGGGGCGGTCCAGGTGCCGACCGGGGGCCTGCCGGTGATCTTCATGCGCGACCATCCGGTGACCGGGGGATATCCGGTGATCGCGGTCGTGGAGCCGTCGGATCTGGACGTGCTGGCGCAGCTGCCCCCGGGCGCGATACTCGGGTTCGACGTCCACATATAGCCCGGAGTTGGGAGTGTGGGCCCGTCAACTGGCAGACTTGGACCCGATGGGTGAGATCTTCAGCGGGCGATACGAGCTGGTGGATCCGCTCGGACGGGGCGGGTCAGGAGATGTCTGGCGCGTCTGGGATCACCGGGATTCCAGGTACCTCGCCGGGAAGGTCCTTCAGCAGTCGGACTCTGCCTCGCTGCTGAGGTTCGTCCGGGAGACCGGCTGGCGTTTCGACCATCCGCACATCGTCGCCCCCCTGGGATGGGTCGGCGAGGACGACCGCATCATGTTCTCCATGCCGTTGGTCCACGGCGGCGCCGTCTCCGCCCTGCTCACCGAACGCGGCCCGTTGCCTCCCGGCTATGTCGCCGGGATCGCCGACCAGATGCTCGATGCCCTGGAGATCATCCATGAGGCCGGCCTGGTGCACCGCGACATCAAGCCGGCCAATATCCTCATGGAGCCGAACCCGTCCGGCCTGCCCGACGCCCGCCTGGCCGATTTCGGCATCGCGGCGAAGGTCGGCGAACCCCGGATGACGCGGGTGGCCGAGGTCGTCGGCACCCCGGGCTTCATGTCCCCCGAGGCGCGGATGGGAGCCGATCCCGAACCCGCCCAGGACATCTACTCGCTCGGGGTGGTGATGGCCCAACTGCTCACCGCGGGTCGGCCGGTCGGGGAGGAACCCCCGGTGCTGGCCGCCGAGCAGCGCGTCACACCCCTGGGCCGGTTCATCGTCGCCTGCCTGTCCGACGTCACCGGGCGCTTCCCGGGCGCCGCGGAGGCTCGCCAGGAGCTGGCGCGGGTGCGCAGCGGCCTCGGCCTGGCCCGGATCGCCATCCCCGACCGCACCCCGGCACTGCCTCCCGGTTGGGGACCCGACGGGCCGGACAGCTCCACGAAGCCGCTGCCGGGGGTCAGGCCCGCCAACCGCGGGCCCCGGATCACCGCGTCCCCCTCCCCGCTGAGCGGGCCCTCGATCCCCTCGCAGCGGATGCCGGCGGCGCCCAACCGGGTGCCGGCCGGGCAGGCCAGCGCCCCGCAGGGCGTCCCCTACGGCGGGGCCCGGCCGCGCAACGGCGGCTACGGCGGCCCGCCCGGAGGCGGAACGCCCCCGAACCAGGGGCCTCGTCCTCAGACCTGGAGTCCGGCTCCGGGCAGCGGGCCCCGGCCCTCCGGTCCAGTGCCGCGGAGCCCCGGGCCGCAGAGCCCGGTGCCGCAGAGCCCGGCCTCGGTGAACATGCCGCGGGCGAGGGCCTCCTCGGGAACCACCGCCAAGGACATCGTCCTCGGCGCGGGAATCACGGCCGGGGTGGCGCTCATCGTGATCGTCATCCTGCTGCTGCTCTGAGGCTAGGCGTCGCGTTCGGATCTGACGTTGTGGGCCCGCGTGCTGTCCTTGTACATGCCCGGTGTGTCCAGGATGATGTTCGTCCCGCCGGCGGCGTCCGACAGCGCCTTGGGGGCCAGCCAGCGGGCCAGGTGGTAGACGCCGACCGTGACGATGGTGCCCAGGGCGATGCCGCCCAGGGTGAACTCGTCGGTGAACCTCAGGGAGACGTCGCCGACCCCGATGATGATCCCGGCGGCAACCGGCACCAGGTTCACCGGATTGCCGAAGTCGACCCGGTTCTCATGCCAGATCTTGGCTCCCAGCAGGCCGATCATGCCGTACAGCACCACGCAGATGCCGCCGAGCACGCCGCCGGGAGTGGCGGAGATGACGGCCCCGAACTTGGGGGAGAAGCCGAACAGGATCGCCACGACGGCGGCGATCACATACGCGGCCGTCGAGTAGACGCGGGTGGCGGCCATCACGCCGATGTTCTCGGAGTAGGTGGTGGTGGGGCCCGCTCCCAGCAGGGTGGCCAGCATGGAGGTGGCGCCGTCGGCGGCGACGGCCCGGCCCACCTGGTGATCCAGGTTCTTGCCGGTCATCTCGGAGACGGCCTTCACATGGCCGGTGTTCTCGGCGATCAGCGCGATCACCACGGGCAGTGCCAGCAGGATGAAGGCCAGGTGGAAGGAGGGCAGGTGGAAGCCCACCACATTGCTGGCCGCGAAGTTGGCCGAACCGTTGGAACCCATGGTGAACTTCCAGTTCGCCAGGTCGGTGACCGGCGGCAGCCCGAACCAGTCCGCGCTGCGCACCCCGCTCCAGTCGACGCGGTTGGCGGTGGTGGTCACCCCGTCGACGGTGCGGGTCAGCGGGCCCAGCACAAGGTCCTCCAGCCAGCTGAGCAGATATCCGAAGACCAGGGACAGGAAGATCGCGATGCGGGAGAGGAACCCGCGCGGGCCCACCGACAGCACGACCACCACGATCATGGTGATCAGCGCGGTCCACTGGTCGACCGGCCAGTAGGTGTTGGCGACCACGGGGGCCAGGTTGAAGCCGATGAGCATGACGACGGCGCCGGTGACCGTGGGCGGCAGTACCCGGTGGATCACCCGGGCTCCCGCCATGTGGATGATGACGCCGCAGATGAACAGTGTGAGACCCACGACGAAGAGGGCCCCCGAGACGTCACTCGGCCTGCCGCCCGAGGCGTAGATGGCGGTCGCCACGCCGGGGAAAGCCGCCGAGGACCCCAGATAGCTCGGTACCTCGTGCTTGGTGACGAAGATGAAGATGAGGGTCGCCACGCCCGACATCATCACCGCGAGCTGCGGGTTGAGGCCCATCAGCACCGGGAAGACGAAGGTCGCCCCGAACATCGCCACCACGTGCTGCGCGCCCAGCCCGGCGGTCCGTCCCCACCCGAGGCGCTCATCGGGGGCGACCACCTCGCCCGGTTCGAGTCGGCCTCCGTTATGGAGTTTCCAGATCATGCCTGTCCCCTTTCCGGACCGAAAGCGTACAGACGAACTAGATCCAGCTCCTAAACCACATCCGGGCCAGCCAGGCCTTCCGGGTCATGAGCTGATCGGTGAGGATCGGGTAGATGAAGGTGAAGTCGATCGCCACCAGGGCGACCGCCACCCCGACGATCGCGGCACCGATCCGGCGTCTGGCCGAGTCCTCGGCCGGCCCCAGAATCCGGCCGAGCCAGATGGCCAGGATCGTCACGGTGAACGGGATGATGCAGATCGCGTAGAAGAAGAACAGCGGCCGGTCGTCGTAGCGGAACCAGGGCAGCCAGGTGGAGGCCATCGCCACGATCGGCAGGGTGAACCGCCAGTCCCGACCGGCGAGCCACCACACGACGCCGGCGGCCAGGGCGATCGCCGCCATCCACCACAGCACCGGGGTCCCGGTGGCCGAGATCACTCTCAGGCAGGTGTCGTTGACGGCCTGGCAGCCGTCCGTGCCGGGCCTGATGTCGTTGACGGCGTCGATGCCGATCGGGCGCTGGTTGATGAGCCACCCCGACGGGTTGGCCGAGTAGACGTGCGTCTGGCTCTTCATGTAGTCGCCGGTGTGGAAGGCGTAGATCTGCTTGTGGTAGTCCCACAGGGCGGCCAGCGGGCGACCGATCACCTTCGCCAGGGCGGGATCGGGGGACGGCCCGGCCCAGCCTGAGCCGAACTTCATCCGCGGGTAGGCCTGGAGCCAGCGGGCCCAGCTGACCAGGTAGACCCCCGAGGCGAGAACGATGAGCTGGATGAAGGCCGGCACGCCGTCGCGCAGCAGCGACCACCAGGACCTCCGCCCGGCCCCGGCCAGGCGTCTGGCCGACCAGTCCCAGCAGACCGACACGATGCCCATCGCGGCCAGCACGAACATGGAGTTCCACTTCACCGCGGTGGCGCAGCCGAACATGAGCCCGGCGGCCAGGCGCCAGGGGCGCACCAGCAGCAGCGGCCCGTAGGCGCCGCCCAGGTTGAGCCTCCCGGCGTCGCGCAGATGATCGGCCAGCCGGTGTCTGAACCAGTCCCGGTCGGCGGCCACGGCGGCCACCCCGGCGACCAGGAAGAAGGCCTGGAAGATGTCCAGCAGGCCGGTGCGGCTCATCACGAAGGACAACCCGTCCAGGCTGATGAGCACCCCGGCGATGGCGCCGACCAGGGTCGAGCGCGACAGCCTGCGGGCCAGCCTGATGACCATCAGCACCATCAGGGAGCCGAAGACCACCGAGGCGAAACGCCAGCCGAAAGGGGTCATCCCGAAGATCTGCTCGCCGGCGGCGATCAGCCACTTGCCGAGCGGAGGATGGACCACGAACTCGGCGTCGGGGGTCCAGATGGTGGTGATGCCGTTGACGATGTCGGCGTTGGCGGTCTTCGCGTCGGGCCAGGACCCCTCGTAGCCCTGCTTGAGCAGGGTCCAGGCGTCCTTGGGGTAGTACGTCTCGTCGAAGACCAGCCGGTTCGGGGTGCCCACGTCGTGGAGCCGCAGGACGAGCGCGAGGAAGGTGATGACGAGCGTGACCACCCAGCTGGAGAACCTGTCACTCATCCGTCCGTCATCAAGCCGGTCGACGGTACTGGCAGGGGGACGGGTCGTGGCACTCACCCGGCCCATCGTAGAGGGCGTGGGAGGATGGCCCGGTGAGCGAGGAGACGACAGCCGGGCGGGTGGTGCTGGCGGGTACGCCGATCGGCGACCGGCGCACCGCATCGCAGGCACTTCTGGACATCCTGGGGACCGCCGACGTCATCGCGGCCGAGGACACCCGCAGATTCCACGATCTGCTGCGCCGCCTGGAGGTGACGACGTCGGCGAAGGTGGTGAGCTTCTTCGAGGGCAATGAGTCCCGGCGCCTGCCCCAGCTGCTCGACGAGCTGAGAGCCGGCCATGACGTCGTGGTGGTGACCGACGCCGGGATGCCCTCGGTCTCGGATCCGGGGTTCCGGCTCGTGCGCGCCGCCGTCGAGGAGGGGATCGCGGTCACCTCGGTGCCCGGACCCACCGCCGTCACCACCGCCCTGGCGGTCTCGGGACTGCCGACCGACCGGTTCTGCTTCGAAGGGTTCCTGCCCCGCAAGGCCGGCGAGCGCCGCCACGCGCTGGCAGAACTGGCCGCCGAGCCGCGCACCATGGTGGTCTACGAGGCCCCGCACCGACTGGCCGACCTGCTGAGCGCCGCCGCCGATGAACTCGGCGCCGACCGTCAGGCCGCCGTCTGCCGCGAACTCACCAAGACCCATGAGGAGGTGCGCCGCGGCACTCTCGCCGAGTTGGCCGGCTGGGCGCGCGAGAACGCCCGCGGCGAGATCACCGTCGTCATCGACGGGGCCCGCGGACCGCGGCTGAGCCTGGCGCAGGCCGCCGAGGAGGTCGGCCGGCGGGTCGAGGCGGGGGAGAAGATGTCGGCCGTGGTGGGCGAGGTGGCGCGCAGCGGCGGGGTGGATCGTCGCAGCCTCTACGACGCCGTGCTGGCCGCTCAGCACCAGATGGAGGGACGATGAGCGCCGCCCTCGCCGAGCGGCTCGGGGCTCTGGGTCTGCCCCTGCTGCCCGAACCCCTTGCCGCCCCGATCGCCGATTCCCACACCCACCTGGACACGGTCGCCGAGATGGCGGGGCTGACCCCCGAGGAGTCCCTGGAGGCCGCCACCAGGGTCGGAGTCGCCAGGATCGTGCAGGTGGGCTGCGACGTCGCCGGCTCCCGTTTCGCCGAGGAGCTGGCGCGCCGCCACGACGGCGTCGTCGCCGCGGTGGCGATCCATCCCAATGACGCGGCGCGGCTGGCGGCCGACTCGCCCGCCGCCCTGACGGAGGCGATCGCCGAGATCGACAGGCTGGCAGGTGCCGGGCCGCACGTGCGGGCCGTCGGGGAGACCGGCATCGACCTCTACCGCACCCGCGACGACCAGGGCCGACGCGTCCAGCGCGAAGCCTTCGCCGCCCATATCGCGATCGCGAAGGCCCACGGCCTCACCCTGGCCATCCACGACCGCGACGGGCACGACGACGTCCTCGACGTCCTCGACGCCGAGGGCTGGCCCGACCGCGTCATCATGCACTGCTTCTCCGGCGGAGCCGAGCTGGCCCGCCGCTGCCTGGATCACGGCGCCTGGCTGTCCTTCGCCGGCGTGGTGACCTTCAACTCCGCCGGACCCCAGCGCGAGGCCCTCGCGCTGGCCCCGCACGAAAGGATCCTGGTGGAGACCGACGCGCCCTTCCTCACCCCGGCGCCGCGGCGCGGCAAGCTCAACGGCCCCTACCTGGTGGCCCACACCGCCCGCTTCGTCGCCGACCGGCTGGGCCTCGACGAGATGACCTGCTGCCGGATGCTGGACGTCAACGCCTCGGCCGCCTACGGCGGCGGGTGGTCGGCCGGGGGCGAGGGGCGATGAGCGGACTGCTGGGCCCCCGGGAGATCCGTGAGCTGGCGGAGCGGATCGGGCTGCGGCCCACCAAGACCCGCGGTCAGAACTTCGTCCACGATGCCAACACGGTGCGCCGGATCGTCACCGCCGCCGGGGTGGGGGCCGACGACCGGGTGGTGGAGGTGGGGCCGGGACTCGGATCGCTGACCCTGGGGCTGCTGGAGACCGGCGCGCAGGTGATGGCGATCGAACTCGACGAGGTGCTGGCCGCCCAGCTTCCGCTCACCGTCGCCGCACGGATGCCGGAGGCCGCCGGGAGACTGACACTGGTCACCGGCGACGCTCTCAAGGTTCCGGCGCTGCCCGAGGCGCCCACCGCACTGGTCGCCAACCTGCCCTACAACGTCTCGGTGCCGGTGCTGCTGCATCTGCTGGAGATCTCGCCGGAGTGGAGCAGGGGCCTGGTGATGGTGCAGCTGGAGGTCGCCGACCGGCTGGTGGTCCCACCCGGCTCGAAGGTCTACGGCGTCCCCAGCGCCAAACTGGCCTGGTACGCCGAGGCCTCCCGGACGGGCACCGTGCCGGCCTCGGTCTTCTGGCCGGTGCCCAACGTCGAGTCCGGCCTGGTGCGCATCACCCGGCGCGAGCCGCCGGAGACCTCGGCCACCCGCGAGGAGGTCTTCGCGGTGATCGACGCCGCATTCGCCAACCGTCGCAAGATGCTGCGCTCGGCATGCGCGGGTCTGTGCGGCGGATCGTCGAGGGCCTCCGAGCTGATCGCCGCCGCCGGCATCGATCCGACCCTGCGCGGGGAGGCACTGGGAATCGAGGAATTCTCCCGGATCGCCGAACGGATCGTCGGACCCCGCCGTGCGGATACGGTGTGACCATGGCCAGCACACCACGCACGACGCCCAGAACCCCGCCGGTGACGGTGAGGGCCTCGGCCAAGGTGAATCTGGCGCTGGGGGTGGGCCCGCGGTCCGAGGACGGCTTCCATCCGCTGGCCACCGTCTTCGAGGCCGTCGGGATCCACGACGTCATCACCGCGGGGCCGCGCGACGACGGCGCGATCACCGTGACTGTGGAGGGCGCGCAGGCCGATCTGGTGCCGACCGATGAGACGAACCTCGCCTGCCGGGCCGCCGAGCTGATGCGCAGCAGATGGGCCGGTCCCCACCTAGGGGCCGACATCCACATCGTGAAGTCCATCCCGGTGGCCGGCGGCATGGCCGGTGGCTCCGCCGACGCCGCCGGGGCGCTGCTCGCGTGCTCAGTGCTGTGGGACATCGACACCGGCCCCGGAGACCTGCACGATCTGGCCGCCGAACTGGGCTCCGACGTCCCCTTCGCCCTGATCGGCGGGGTGGCGCTGGGCCGCGGACGCGGGGACCGGCTGGTGCCGGTGATCTTCCGCGGCACCCACCACTGGGTCTTCGCGACCGCGGAGGAGGGGCTGTCGACGCCGGGCGTCTACCGGCGGTTCGACGAGCTCGGAGGAGGCGCGGGAGACCTCGTCCCCACGGCCCTCATCGCGGCGCTCACCAGGGGGGACATCGACGCCGTCGCCGGAGGCCTGGGCAACGACCTGCAGGACGCCGCCCTGGACCTGCGCCCCGAGCTCGCCGGGGTGCTGGAAGCGGGGATCGAGGCCGGGGCGATGGCCGGCCTGATCTCGGGATCGGGGCCGACGGTGGCCTTCCTGGTCGGCGGGGAGGCCATCGGACGCTCAGTGGCCAAGAGCCTGCGCGGCCTGCCACGGGTGAGTGCGGTGAAGCTGGCCAGGGGTCCCGCCCAGGGGGCCCAGCTGATGGCCGGCACGCTCGAGGCGGGGGGCTGAGGCGATGGATTCGGTCGATCGCATCATCGCGGCGTGGACCAGGGAGCGCCCGGACCTTCCGGTCGGGCTGATGGAGGTCTGGTCGCGGGTCACCCGGCTGTCCCGGCTGCTGGACAGGGAGCGCTCCCGGTCCTTCGCCCACCACGACCTGGAGACCTGGGAGTTCGACGTGCTGGCGGCCCTGCGGCGCAGCGGCGAGCCCTACCGGATGAGCCCCGGCCAGCTGCTGGCCGAGCTCGAGGTGGCGTCGGGCACCATGACCAACCGGATCTCCAGACTGTCGGAGCGCGGCCTGGTGCGACGCCGGCGTCACCCCTCCGACGGGCGCAGCGCCCTGGTGGAGCTCACCGATGAGGGCCGCGACCGGGTGGACGGGGCGCTGTCGGATCTGCTGGCCTCAGAGGGTCGGCTCCTGGACGACCTGGATCGCGGCGACGTCGAACGGCTGGGCGGCGGGCTGCGGGCGGTGCTGGGCCATCAGGAGAATCGCGTCAGTCCCCGCGGAGGCGGGCCGTCGCACGGGTGAGGTGCGGGGAGGGCGAGAGGCGGGCCAGGCCGTTGAAGGCCAGATCGACCAGGTGGGCCGCCATCACCTCCTTGGACGGCTGCCGGTCGTCGAGCCAGGACTGGCCGGCCATGCCGACCATCCCGGTGAGCGCCTGGGCGTAGATCCCGGCGAAGCTCGGCTCGTACCCGTGCCGGCTGAAGTCCTCGGTGAGCAGGCCCTCGACCCAGCCCGCGACGTCGGACAGGATCGACGCGTAGGAGCCGGTGGAGGTGCCCACCGAGGAGTCCCGGGAGATGATCCGGAAACCGTCGGGGTGGGTGTCGATGTAGTCGAGCAGGGCGAAGACGCCGGACTCCAGGATGCTGCGGGGGCTCTGATGGGGGCGGGTGAGCGCCTTGAGGAGGTTGCTCTGCAGAAGCTGGACCTCGCGGTCGACCACCACCGCGTAGAGGCCGTCCTTGGAGCCGAAGTGCTCGTAGATCACCGGCTTCGAGACCCGGGCCGTGGAGGCGATCTCCTCGACCGAGGTGCCGTCGACGCCGTTGGCGGCGAACAGGCCGCGGGCCACCCTGATGAGCTGGTCGCGGCGCTGGGCGCTGGTCATCCGCACCCTCGTGTGCCGGCGGACGACGGCCTCACGGGCGTCCCCGGGAGCGGGATCTGTCATGGACCTGAAGATACCCGGAGCGCTCCCGATGGCCGGGGCGAGGGTGGGTGCCGTATCGTGGGGGCCGCTTGTTGGAACTGCGATCGGCCGCGTCGGTGCTGCAGTCCCCGGTTGGTCTGTCGGCAGGGCCCGCCTGACTTTGAATCAGGATCAGCGACGCAGGTTCGACTCCTGCCCGGGGAGCGGGTGGCCATCCCGCCCGAGGTGCGACAGACTGGGGACAGGCGGACTGTGCGACAGGACAGGGGAGTGAGACGTTGACCACGACGAGCGACCAGCCCGAGATCAGTGGGGTGTCAGCAGTCATCGTGCTGGCGGCCGGCGGGGGCACCCGGATGAAATCGCAGAGGTCCAAGCTGCTCCACGAGGTGGCCGGCCGGCCCATGCTGTCCTGGGCGGTGGCTGCGGCCAGAGGGCTGCACCCCGACCATCTCGTCGTCGTGGTGGGTCACCTGCGCGATCAGGTCGAGGCCCATCTGGCCGAGGACGCCCCCGATGTGGCGACCGCCGTGCAGGCCGAGCAGAAGGGCACGGGCCATGCGGTGGCCCGGGGCCTGGAGGGCCTCGGCGATCTGGGCGGCGAGGTCGTGGTGACCTACGGCGATGTCCCGATGCTCACCTCCCAGACGCTGGCCGATCTGGTCCGGGCCCACCGCGACGGCGGATATCTGGCCACCGTGCTCACCGCGGACGTGCCCGATCCCACCGGCTACGGGAGGATCCTGCGGCAGGGGGAGAGGGTCACCGGGATCATCGAGCACAAGGACGCCAGCCCCACCCAGCGACTCATCTCCGAGATCAACTCGGGGATCTACGTATTCGACGCCGAGGCACTCCAGCAGGGCGTCGCCGCCCTGTCCAATGACAATGCCCAGGGCGAGTACTACCTCACCGATGTGGTGACGATGGCCGCCTCGGGGCGGCTGTCGGGAGCCGACAGGTCCCGGGGCGGAGTGGGTGCCCATCGCACCGACGACCTGTGGCAGACCGAAGGGGTCAACGACCGGGTGCAGCTGGCCCGGATCAACGCTGAGGTCAATCGGCGGATTCTCGAGGGCTGGATGCGAGCCGGCGTCACCGTCGCCGACCCGGACACCACCTGGATCCAGCCCGATGTCGATCTGGGCACCGACGTGACGATCCTTCCCGGCACTCTGCTCAACGGCGCCACCAGCGTCGGCGAAGGGGCCACGATCGGGCCTGACACCACCCTGACCGACTGCGAGGTCGGGGCCGGGGCCGTCGTCAGCCGCACCGAGGCCACCCTGGCCGTGGTGGGCGAGGGAGTGCGGGTGGGCCCGTGGGCCAACCTGAGGCCGGGAACGGTGCTCGACGCCGGGGTGCGGATCGGCGCCTTCGTCGAGACCAAGAATGCGCACCTGGGCTCGGGCACCGCGGTGCCCCGGCTCGTCTACGCCGGCGACGTCACCGTGGGACGAGACGTCACCATCGGCGCGGGGGCCATGTTCGCCAACACCGACGGGAGCACCACCAGCACCACGACGGTGGGTGACGGGGCCTTCGTCGGGTCGAATGTCGTGATCGTGGCGCCCGTCGACATCGCCGAGGGGTCCTTCCTGGCGGCCGGATCGACCATCACGCAGGACGTCCCCGCAGGAGCACTGGCCATCGCGAGGGAGCGCGGCCACATCAGCCCGGGCTGGGTGGCCCGGCATCAGGAGCATGAGGCTCCCTCACAGAGCTCGGGCCACAGGTCCGGAACACCAGGAACCACATCCAGCCCGGAGGAACATCTGTGAGCGGTGCCACGCGACCCAACTACAAACACCTGATGCTGTGTTCGGGGCGGGCATACCCCGAACTGGCCGAGGAGATCGGCCAGGAACTGGGGGTCGAGCTGGTGCCGTCGCGCCAGGTGACCTACGCCAATTCCGAGATCTACGTGCAGTTCGAGGAGTCGGTGCGCGGCTGCGACGCCTTCGTCGTCCAGTCCCACTGCGCCCCCGTCAACGAGGCCATGATGGAGCAGCTCATCATGATCGACGCCCTGAAGCGGGCCTCCGCCAAGCGGATCACCGTCGTGGCCCCCTTCTACCCCTACGCCCGCCAGGACAAGAAGCACCTGGGTCGCGAGCCCATCTCCGCCCGCCTGATGGCCGATCTGTTCACCGCCGCCGGGGCCGATCGGATCATGGCCGTGGACCTGCACGCCGCCCAGATCCAGGGCTTCTTCGACGGCCCTGTGGATCACCTGTGGGCACTGCCGGTGCTGTCGGACTACGTCAAGGACAAGTACGGCCAGGAGGACATCGTGGTCGTCTCCCCGGACGCCGGACGCGTGCGGCTGGCCGATCAGTGGACCGACAAGCTGGGCTGTCAGCTGGCCATCATCCACAAGCGCCGCGACCCCAACAAGGCCAACGAGGCCACCACCCACGAGGTGGTCGGCAAGGTCGGGGGCAAGACCTGCATCCTGGTCGACGACATGATCGACACCGCCGGCACCATCTGCCAGGCTGCCAAGGCCCTGGAGGATCACGGCGCCACGAAGGTGATCGCCGCGGCGACCCACCCGGTGCTCTCGGGCCCGGCGGCCGACCGGATCAACGCCTCCCCGATCCAGGAGCTCATCGTCACCAACACCCTTCAGGTGCCCGACGGGGTCGAGATCCCGAAGATGACGGTGCTGTCCATCGCCCCGCTCATCGCCAAGGCCATCCAGCAGGTCTTCGAGGACGGCTCGGTGGCGCAGCTGTTCCGCTGAGCTGTATACTCCGGAACGCTTGGCGAGGGACCTGCGGGTCCGTGATCGACTGGCTGCCCGGAGCCCCGGGCGTCCCCACTCGTCGAGCCTGTCCGGTTCCGAGTTGGAGGAAAGACCATGGCTGACATCATCAGCATCAAGGCCGAGAGGCGCACCGAGTTCGGCAAGGGCGCGGCCCGCCGCATCCGTCGCGAGGACAAGGTTCCCGCCGTCATGTACGGCCACGGCATTGATCCCATCCACGTGACCCTGCCGGGCCACGCGACCCTGCTGGCGCTGCGGTCGGAGAACCCGCTGCTGTCGATCGAGATCGAGGGCGAGGACGCCCAGCTCGCGCTGCCCCGCGAGGTCCAGCGCGACGTCATCCGCGGCTTCGTGCGGCACGTCGACCTGGTCACCGTGCGCCGCGGCGAGAAGGTCACCGTCTCCGTCGCCCTGCATCTGGAGGGCGAGCCCGAGCCCGGCACCGTCGCCACCGTCGACTCCAACGAGATCGAGGTCCTGGCCGATCCGCTGAACATCCCCGAGCAGCTGGTCGTCGACGTCACCGACCTGCCTGCCGGCCACAGCATCGCCCTGGGCGAGATCTCGCTGCCCGAGGGCGTTGAGCTCACCGGCGATCCCGAGGACATCGCGGTGTCCATCGTGGTGCCCGCCGCCGAGCCCGAGCCCTCCGAGGAGACCGAGGCGGATGCCGACGAGGCCGACGCCGAGGACGAGGCTGAGTGAATCGGCCCTGGCTGGTGGTCGGGCTGGGCAATCCCGGCCCGACCTATGCCGCCACACGCCACAATGTGGGCGCGATGGTGGTCGCGGAGCTGTGCCGCCGGGCCGGCGAGACACTCTCGTCGGCCCGCGGCCTGCGCGCCGAGACGGCGCGCACCCGCATCTCGGGTGCCGGCCTGGGACTCCCCTCGGCCGATGCCCTTCCCGTGGTGCTGATGCGCTCGCGCACCTATATGAACGACTCCGGCGTGGCGGTCCGCAAGGTCGCGGACTTCGACCGGATCCCGGTCGGACGCATCATCGTCATCCACGACGAGATCGATCTGGACCTGGGGCGGATCCGGATCAAGGCCGGCGGTGGCGACAACGGCCACAACGGGCTGCGATCGATGCGCTCCCATCTGCGCTCCGGCGACTTCACCCGCGTCCGCGTGGGGGTGGGACGTCCGCCGGGCCATCAGGACCCCGCCGACTACGTGCTCAAGCGGTTCACCGCCGGTGAGCGGGCCGAGGCCGATCTTCAGGTGAGCCTGGCCGCCGACGCCGTGGAATGCCTCATGACACAGGGTCTCGGCGCTGCGCAGAACCGGTTCAACAGTTGAGGGTTTTATCCATGGGTGGTTGCCAACCGGTTCTGTAGAGTTGACGAGTGCGGGGAGGATGCGGCGCCAGAGTACCTGGGCGAATTCGGCCTGGCGGTCCAGCCCCAGCCAGTAGCCGGCCGGGTCGATGCCCCGGTTCGCGACGAGGTCGGGGGTTCTGGCGACGAGTTCGGCTCAGTCATGCCATCGGGGTCGAGACAGTCCTAGTTTAGGTAATGGATCGATCGCCTTCAAATATGGTGTTTCGGCTTGGTAGCCTCACTATATTTGAAGGAGCCGAGGTTTTTTCGATCAACACGACCATGGCGCCAAAACAATCTACTGCGAATAACGCCCTTAGGTGAATATTCGCTTTGCTGGGGTCCGTAGGTAGAGGGTTTGGGGGCCGGTAGGGTTCGGGCTGAATGACGTGGTTGGGGGCCACGGGTGGCGTGGTTGGGGGCCACGGGTTCGTAGGCTCCTTCCGCTGACGTGTATAGGGCACGTTGGCGGAAGGAGTGACCAGAATGGTACGCAAGATCAAGGCGAAGCTGGTGCTTCGCTTGCACAGGGAGGGGTTGTCCGGTCGGGCGATTGCTTCCTCGCAGGGCATGTCACGCAAGAGCGTGACCGCGGTGTTGGATGCCGCCAACGGACTCGGGCTCGGGTTCGAGGACGTCGCCGAGCTCGGCGACGCGGTGGTGTATGCCCGGTTGTTCCCAGGCCGGGGCGAACACGAGTCTGTGTTCGCCCAACCCGACTGGACTTGGGTGCACAAGGAGTTGACCCGCGTCGGGGTGACGTTGAAGCTCCTGCATCAGGAGTACCTCGACGCGTGTGCCACGGCTGGGGACCCGGCGATGGGCTATGACCGGTTCTGCAAGACGTATCAGCGCCACGTCCTTGTCACTGGAGCCGCCTCGAGGGTGGGCCACAAGGCCGGGCAGAGCGTGGAAGTCGACTGGTCGGGCCCGACGATGGAGCTGATCGACCCGGTGACCGGGGCGGTGTCCACGGTGTACCTGTTCGTCGGGTGCCTGCCGTTTTCAAGGTATGCGTTCTGCTACCCGAGCCTGGACATGGCTCAGGTGTCCTGGCTGGGCGCGCACGTGGCCATGTTTGAGTTCTTCGGCGGCTCGGTACCCAGGATCGTGCCGGATAACCTCAAGACCGGCGTGATCAAACACCCCCGCGAAGGAGAGATCGTCCTCAATGACGCCTACCGGGAGATGGCAGCCCACTACTCGGCAGCAGTACTGCCAGGCAGAGTGCGGAAACCGAAGGACAAGGCCAGTGTCGAGAACACGGTCGGGCACGTGGCCACGTGGGTGATCGCCTCGCTGCGGGAGAGCGTGTTCACGTCCCTACCCGAGCTCAAGGACGCCATCGCCGAGCAGATGGACGCCTACAACGCCCAGCCCTTCCAGAAACGCGACGGCTCCAGGGCCAGCGTGTTCGCCGCCGAGGAGAAGGCGCTACTGACGCCGTTGCCAGCCGTGGCCTATGAGATCGCATCCTGGGTGTATGCCCGCAGTGTGGCCCGCAACGGGCACGTCACCTTCGAAGGGAACTTCTACTCCGTGCCATACGCCCTGATCGGGTCCAAGCTCGACCTGAGGATCACGGCAACGATGTTGGAGGCCTACCAGGGCAGCCAGCGGGTCAGCAGCCACCTACTGGCCCCGGTCGGTACGAAGAACACCTACGTCACCCGGGCCTCGGATCAGCCCCACGGCGGCTACCAGCCCTGGGACGCCGAACGGGTGCTGGCCTGGGCTGAGCGGATCGGGCCGGCCGCGGTGATCGTCATGCAACGGATCTTCGAATCCGTGCCCGTCGCGGAGCAGGGTTTGGATCCAGCCTTGGCCGTGCTACGCCTGTCCCGCCGCTACTCCGGGGACCGGGTGGAAGCAGCCTGCGCGCTGGCGTTGAAGGGCAGGATTCGTTCACCCCGCTACGCCCACGTTCATCCGATCCTGGCCACCGGGCAGGACAAGATCCCTGCTAGCCCGCCGCCAACACCGCCGACTGAGTCCGGTGGGTTCGTCCGCGGCGGGGACTACTACACCGGGGGTACACGATGAGCACCCTCAACATCGAAACGAAACGGAAGCTACGGGAGATGGGAGCAGCAGCGCTCCTGGAGGCCATCGAAGCACAAGACGACGCCCTGGCCATGCACCTACCCTTCGAAGACCGCCTCCAGATCCTCGTGGATGAGGCCCATTCCTCCTTCGCCAATTCCAAGGTCGAGGGCCTGATCCGGCGTGCCGGGCTGCGCTACCCGAATGCGGACCTACGTCGGCTCGACCTCGTCACCGAGCGGGGACTGGACCAGACGGTCATCAACCAGTTCGCCACGTGCTCCTTCATCACCCGGAACCAGAACGTCGTGTTCCAAGGCTTCACCGGGTCCGGGAAGTCCTACCTCGGGTGCGCGCTGGCGAAGCAGGCCTGCCAACATCGGCTCAGAGCCCACTACATCCGCATGCCCGACCTCGCCGAGGCCTGGGTCCTGGCGCAGGACAAGCCCCAAGGGGTCGCGAAGTTCCTGCGCAAGTACACCTCCTACAGCCTCCTCGTCCTGGACGAATGGCTGCTGGACGAACCTGATGAGGCCATGCGCTCGATGCTGCTGGAACTGCTCGAACGACGCTACGACGCGGGATCCACGGTCTTCTGCACCCAGTACGCGAAAAAGGACTGGCACCACCGGCTCGGATCAGGAGTCCACGCCGACGCGATCATGGACCGCATCGTGCACAACACCATCTGGTTCGACACCGGCAATCACAATATGCGCGAGCACACCGCACCCACGCCCACGCCCGTGAGCTGAGCCGCCGGGCTGACCCCAGGTAGCTGAGCCTGCCGTTGAGGGCCAGTGGCCCCCACCCCTGGAGGTCACTGGCCCCCAACGGCAATACCCCTGGCCCCCAAACCCAATAACACCCGGCCCCCAAACCTCCGAATACTCACTTAGGCTCTACTGTTTAAGACCATCTCCATTTGACATAATCAGGAAATCCCTCTCCCTCGCCGCGTCGACCAGTGGTTTGGCGACGGTATCTCCAACTGCTCCTCGTATCGTCTCGACTAGTTCCCGCACACGGGAACTCACCATGTAGTCCGAGCCGGCCGTATTCCGGACCCGCTCGGCAAAGAAAGCAACTAGCTCATGACTATAGGCGGCGAGGATTCCATCCGGAAATTCCCGATTGAAGAACCGCTCGCCGAGACCGATGCTGTGCCCGCCAAAAAGCGTCGCTGCGGCAGGGGCGAATTCACCGACGACAGGAACGACGTCTGCCCATTGTTCAAGCTCTTCGGTAGATGCGACCCGGGGCTGACCGTCGAGGCGGCGTTCTAGATGCTTGCCGAGCCAGCGGCGCCACACTTCAGCCCCGTCGACGCCGTCTTCAAGAAGGAGTCGGACGACCGCCGCAGCGAAATCGGCGGCATGCAAACCGTCTGACGCGAGCACTGTCTGATCAAGCAGGCGCCTACGGTCGGTACTCGTGATGCCCGCGAATGACACCACCGAGGCCATGAACTCTAGGAAGATGTGATGCAGGGTTTGGCCTGGCAATGTGTCGAGACGGCTGAGCTCGGCGACCATGCTGTCGAACAGGCCAGCTGCGAGGATCCGGTCATTCCACCTGGGGTGGTGCAGGAATGGGTCCCAGGCAAAATCGTGGCGCAGCGGGTCGTTGAAGAGCGGAAGCAGGTGTGTCGCTGCAAAGTCAGCGTCTGCGGCGAAGTAGAAGAACAGCTCTCCGGCAAGCGCGGGCTGAGTAGCGTCCAGTACATCCTTGTTGCCGTTCAGCAGCGCGATGAGCGCTTCCGACTCCTCGCTGCAGAGTCCAGTCCAGTCCTCACGCGAGTGTCGCCAGTGACGATCGACCTCACTGCCCCAATACTGCGCCAGGAACCCCGGCCACGAGTTCAGGTATAGCGGCGCGAACGACAGGGAGGCCGAATCTTCTCGGTGCGTGAATCCTGTGCCTTGCTCGCGCCAGAGTGATCCCGCCAGCGCGCGCATGGATGCGAACACTGGCGATTCATCTGCGTCGATCTGCTGTCGAATCTGATCGAGCAGGAAACGCCCGACCGCGTAGGCGGAGTCCTTGTCCGGCAACAGTGCGTTGAGGCGCTGGATGGCTCCGAGACCCGAAGCTCCCAGGACGGCTTTTCCCCATCCTTCAGCGATCGCGCGCCATAGGTCGACCTGCTTGCCGCCAAGGTGGTCGCGACCAAGGATGGTGTCCCAAAGCTGCACACCAAGGTCCGGGCGTCGCTCAGCGGCCTGCTGCACGAGCCCGAGTGCATCTCGCCAGTCGGGCTGGTCGAAGTGACGGTCGGAGTAGTCGTGGGACAGCAGGTCATCGAGTGCAGCGCTCACGTTCCGGGCCAGTGCCTGAATGAACTCCTCGATGTCCATCGGCGGCTTCCCACCCCAAGTTCCGCTTGTCATCCAGCTGTCGAAGTCAGGGTGCTTCCGCACCGCGAAGCCGGGATTCTCGGCTTGGGCCGCATCGAACGTGGTTTGCACCTCCGCCCAGCCAGGGTCGGCCTGCGTTAGCCACGCGAGCAAGTTGTACTTCGCGTACGCGAAGTGGCGGTCACGATCGGGAATCTCTTCGGGATAGTCGGGTCCGACAGTGACAGCGTCCAGGACCCGCTTTTTGAGCGACGGTGATGCAGGCACGACTGCGGCGGCGAGCACCCGGTAGGTCTCGTGCTTCAGGTTGTCTGTATAGAGTCCAGTGCGATCGAGGAGCCACGATAGCTTGTCGTCCGCGCTTCGTGCCGGGTCGCTGGATACCAGATGCAGAGCAAGCCGTCGCATGAGTGCTCGGCCGAGGTTCCACCACCGGTCCGGTAGGTCCGGCCAGACGGGCAGCGCCTTTATCCCGTAGTCCCGGATCCCGTCTATGACGGCATCAAGTGGCTCCCGGAATTCGTCCTGAGTGTGCGGCTCAATCGCGGATCGGTGATACGCGAGCGGGTCCCAGCCTCGCTCGTCGTGATACGCGTCGAGCAGGTCGTACGCCGAGACGATGGCGTCCTCTAGGACACCGCCGAGGGAGCGATCGCCGGGATCGGATGCCTGCACCACGCGCAGGACGTACTGAGTCAGGACGCACTCCTTTGAGTTCCAGGTGACCTTCGCATCGGGATGGATCGTGCGTTCCGTGGACTTGTCGACAAACAAGCGCCGTTTCAGCTCGAGGAAGGGCCGCAGCGCAGCCCGCAGTACCGCCATGCTGGGCGCCGTTGAATCGAGTAGGAACGGCATGAGGAAGTCGTCTCCGAGTGGCGCCGACTGTCCATAGATCGAGGTGGCGAGGAGTGCCTGATATCGCTTTCCAGCAACTGTATCCTGCTTGCTCAGGAGGTTAGTGATCAAGGTGGCAGTTCGATACAATGAGCTGGTCATCGACTGCCCAAGGCGTTGTACGGTCTGGAGTCCTGCACCGTTCAGTGTCGTCGACTCAATGAAGGTTCTTGCGAACCAGTTGCCCAGGATCGCCGTCGTATCCGACACATCCGAAGGTGAGAACAGGGTCTTGAACTCAGGGAAGTCCTCCAGCCACGTCAGCCACTCGAGTTTGAGTTCGTCGGGCAGTGAGTCGGTCGCAATCGCAAAGTCGCGGGCGCCGTTTGTAGTCCGGAGACGAGCAAGGAGGTAGTCGCGGTCCGGCAGTGGTAGCGCGGTACCGCCGGCGACGATCGCCTGCACGCGTGACTGGTGGTCGGTCTGCCCCATCTTGGCGCGGTCAGCCCATGCGGTGAGAGCCGCCAAGAGCGCTTGATGATCGCGTTCGAATACCGGGTAGGCGATCGGCTGGATCCCTAGGTAGCCCCACTTGCTGTTCGACGGATCGTCCGTGAACGCGAATCGTTTAGAGGCCGTGGCGTTGCCGCTCGACGGTAGCCCAAGCGCGAGGTAGCGCATGATCACGTCGTCGTGGCTATAGCCGATGAACACCACGGTGAATCGCTCGAACATGGAGAGGAGGAACCGTGCTGCCCACGCATCAGTGATGTACGCGTGGCCGAAGTCACGGTCAGTGAGGATCATCTCCTCCTTCGGGCGCCGTACCGATCCGTGCAGGTGGACGAGCCCTGTGAAGTCACGCCCGAGTGGCAACGCCGGGGCGTACCAGCTGTCTGGGACGTTTATCGAGCCGCTGCGGGCAGCAGAAGCAAGGTGGTCGTCGTAGTTGGTCGTCACTACGCGGAACGCTCCTCCAATTCCCGCGAGGTCAACAATCGCCTTGTGAAGCGGATTGAATCTCGACTTCGGATTGGAAATCAGCGTGTGGACATGGTGATGCGCATCGAATCCCTGTGGCAATGACTCCAGTTGCCCAATGAAGAAGTCCAGTCCGCCGCTCGTTGAGAACGGGGGCGACGCTAGTAACGCCAGCTTCTTGGCGAGGTCGTCAAATAGGGGAAGGTTCGAAGGCTCACCCACCGAAGCCCCTGCACCGACGAAGAATACGAGTTCGCCGCGCTCGTGGGCGTCGAGAATCTCGTCGGGTAGCTCAACGTCGCCGGTAATCCACATCAGGCCACGACCTCAGTGTCACCCGTCCGTATGCCTACCGATGCGCCTCGAGGGTGCCGCGGAGGGTCTCGAAATAACTCGCCGAGGAAAGCATGGCCTATGCGCCCTGCAGCAGTCCGCAACTCCGCCACTTCGTCTCCTCGCCCCACGGTCTGAGCGCCCTCATGTCGTTCACTCATGATGAGTATCTCTCAGTCGGCGACGGCACGCGAGCTCATGAGTGGGGCAACTGGGCAGTCAGTCGTCGCGCGTCGCGGCCTGATTCGAACGTAGGTGAGCCTGCACTGGAAGGGATGGTCGACAGGCGTTCACAATGCGTGTGGACGGAGGGGATCGGAGGAAAGTCCGGCTCGGTCGTACTGTCGTCCCCGGTCCGTGTGCCAGAACTCAGACTCGATCAAGATCCTGCAATCGGTCAAGTGTCGGTGCTGGCGCTGTCTATGTGTGTCCATGTGGATGTTGGAGAGTAACCGAAGACCATTCGATCGCCACTGTTTCGGGTTGAATGGCTGGGGTAAGGCCGGTCACGGATCAGGATTACGCGTTCGCGCTGGGTGAGGCCCGTGGTGAGCGGGGCAGGGGCAACGTAGGCTGTCCCGGTGAGTCTTGGCGGTCTGGTGTCCCTTCTGTCCCGTGAGCCCGTTCTCACCCGAGTGATCCGTGACGGTCTGACCGGCCGTACACCCACCCTCGACCTGGGTGCCGCCCAGCCCTCCCGGCCGGCCGTCGCCGCCGCGATCGTTCGCGGACTGGAGGGTTCCGGGCGCGGACTGCCGATGCTGCTGATCACCTCGACCTTCCGGGAGGCCGAGGAGGTCACCGCCCATCTGGAGTCCTGGCTGGGAACCGATGAGGTCTGCTACTACCCCTCCTGGGAGACCCTTCCGCACGAGCGCCTGAGCCCCCGCTCCGACACGGTCGGGCGACGCCTCTCCGTGCTGCGCCGGCTGATGGGCACCGACGGGCTCACCCCGCCGGCCGTCGTCGTCGCCCCCATTCGCGCCGCCCTTCAGCCCCAGGTCGCCGATCTCGGGGCGATCTCCCCGGTGCGCATCGCGGTCGGTCAGGAGTACGACCTCACAGAACTGGCCTCCGAGCTCGTCCGCGCCGCCTACGTGCGCGTCGACATGGTGACCCGACGCGGCGAGTTCGCGGTGCGCGGCGGCATCCTCGACGTCTTCCCCCCGGTGCTCGATCACCCGGTGCGCATCGATTTCTTCGGCGACGAGGTGGAGGAGATCCGATCCTTCGCGGTGGCCGACCAGCGCTCCACCGAAGACACCCATGACGACGTCGTCGCCGCCCCCTGCCGCGAACTCATCCTCACCCCCGAGGTGCGCGCCCGCGCCCGTGCCCTGCTGCCCGACCACCCCGAGCTGGCCGACATGCTGGAGAAGATCGGCCAGGGGCAGGCCGTCGAGGGCATGGAGGCCCTCATCCCGGCTCTGGTCGACCGGATCGAACTGCTCTCGGACGTGCTTCCCCCCAACTCCCTGGTGATGCTCTCGGATCCCGAGCTGATCCGCTCGCGCGCCGCGGAACTCGTGCAGACCTCCGAGGAGTTCCTCCATGCCGGCTGGGCAGCCGCAGCCGGAGGAGGGCAGGCCCCGATCGATCTGGCGGCCTCGGGCTACCGCACCCTCGCCGAGGTGCGTTCGCGCTGCCTGGACCGCGGCATGTCGTGGTGGTCCATGTCCTCGTTCTCCCTGGACGCCCCCATCGGCGCCTCCCAGGCCACCGACGAGGATCTCGGCAGCGCACCGGAGACCCTCAACCTGCACCTCGATGCCGTCGAGCCCTGGCACGGCGACGTGGAGTCCGCGGTCGCCTCCATGAGGACGCGTCTGGAGGAGGGCTGGACAGTCATCCTCACCGTCGAGGGTGAGGGCCTTGGTCGCCGGATGGTCGAGGTATTGAGCGAGCACGGCGTCGCGGCCCGCCTGGAGCCCGACATCGACGCCGGGGCCACCGATCCGGTGGTCCATATCGTGCGGGCCCACCAGCGTCAGGGCTTCTCCAGCGAACGCCTCAAACTCGTGGTGCACGGCTCGGCCGATCTCACCGGCGAGGCCCCCGGCGCCGACCGCGCCGCCAAGAAGATGCCCGCCCGGCGCCGCAACCAGATCCAGCCCATGGACCTCAAGGCCGGGGACCTGGTGGTTCACGAGCAGCACGGCGTCGGCCGTTATGTCGAGATGATCCAGCGCACCGTCGCCGGGGCCACCCGTGAATATCTCGTCATCGAGTACGCGCCCGCCAGGAAGGGCCAGCCCGGTGACCGGCTCTTCGTCCCGATGGACTCCCTGGACGAGGTGACCCGCTACGTCGGTGGAGACGCCCCCGCCCTGGACAAGATGGGCGGGGCCGACTGGAAGAAGCGCAAGGCACGGGCGCGGAAGGCCGTCAAGCAGATCGCCGCCGGCCTCATCAAGCTCTACGCCGCCCGGCAGGCCACCAAGGGTCACGCCTTCGGCCCCGACACCACCTGGCAGCACGAACTCGAGGACGCCTTCGCCTACGTCGAGACCCCCGACCAGCTCACCACCATCGCCGACGTCAAGCGAGACATGGAACAGGTGGTGCCGATGGACCGCCTGGTGTGCGGCGACGTCGGCTACGGCAAGACCGAGATCGCGGTGCGCGCCGCCTTCAAGGCCGTCCAGGACGGCAAACAGGTCGCCGTGCTGGTGCCCACCACGCTGCTGGTGCAGCAGCACACCCAGACCTTCGCCGAGCGCTACGCCGGATTCCCCGTCAACGTCGCATCCCTGTCGCGCTTCCAGACCGACGCCGAGGCGCGGAAGGTCAAGGAGGGCATCGAGCGCGGCACCATCGACGTCGTCGTCGGCACCCATCGGCTGCTCTCCGACCAGATCCACTTCAAGGATCTCGGCCTGGTGGTCATCGACGAGGAGCAGCGCTTCGGGGTCGCGCACAAGGAGTCCCTCAAGAAACTGCGGGTCAACGTCGACGTGCTGTCGATGAGCGCCACCCCCATCCCGCGCACCCTCGAGATGGCCGTCACCGGCATCCGGGAGATGAGCACCATCGCCACCCCGCCCGAGGAGCGTCACCCCGTGCTCACCTTCGCCGGACCCTACGACCAGGGCCAGGTGGTCGCGGCGATCCGCCGCGAGCTCGCCCGCGAGGGGCAGGTCTTCTTCATCCACAACAGGGTGCAGGACATCGAGAAGACCGCCGCCCGGATCCGCGAGCTGGTGCCCGAGGCCCGCGTGGTCACCGCCCACGGCCAGATGAATGAGAAGCAGCTCGAACAGATCATGGTGGACTTCTGGGAGCGGCGCGCCGACGTGCTGGTGTGCACCACCATCGTCGAGTCCGGCCTGGACATCTCCACCGCCAACACGCTGATCGTCGACCGCGCCGACCGGATGGGCCTGTCTCAGCTGCACCAGCTGCGCGGCCGGGTGGGACGCTCCCGCGAGCGCGGCTACGCCTACTTCCTCTACCCGGCCGACAAGCCGCTGACCGAGACCGCCCACGACCGGCTGGCCACCATGGCCCAGCACACCGACCTGGGGGCCGGCATGTCGATCGCCATGAAGGATCTGGAGATCCGTGGGGCCGGCAACATGCTCGGTGGGGAGCAGTCCGGCCACATCGCCGACGTCGGCTTCGACCTGTACATCCGGCTGGTGGGCGACGCCGTCGCCAGCTTCCGCGGCGAGGACGCCGAGGAGGAGCCCGGGATGCGCATCGAGCTGCCCGTCGACGCCAGCCTGCCCACCGACTACGTCGAGTCCGAGCGGCTGCGCCTGGAGATGTACCGCAGGCTGGCGGAGGTGCGCTCCGAGGAGGATGTCGACGCCATCCGGGAGGAGCTGCTGGACCGCTACGGACCCTTGCCCGAGACCGTCGAGGCGCTGCTGGGAGTGGCGCGATTCAGGCTGCTGTGCCGCTCCCGCGGGATCCGGGACGTGGCGCCCGCCGGCAATTCCATCCGCTTCTCCCCGGCCCACCTGCCCGAGTCGCGGGTGATGCGGCTCAAGCGCCTGTATCCGGGCTCGGTGGTCAAGGACAATGCCGGACTGGTGATGGTGCCCAGGCCGAGAACCGCCCGGATCGGCGGTCGTCCGCTGGGCGGGGCCGAACTGCTGGAGTGGGCCAGCGGGGTCGTCGCCGATGTCCTCACCGTCGCTGCGCCAGCCCGCGAGGCCGACCCCCAGCCGGCCCAGGCGTAGGATCGCAGGCGTTCTGGCCGCGGCCACCCCGATGCGCACCGACAAGGAGAGACAGGCATGACGACGTCGTCACCCCAGCGAAACTCGACAGGACGCCGGCGCGGTCTGCGGCTGGCCGCAGCGGCGGCCGCCGTGGCGGCGCTGGCCACGGCGGGCTGCGCCCCGTCGGGCAGCACCGCCGTGCGGGCGGGCGAGCAGACGGTGTCGATGACGACGTTCGAGAAGGACGTGTCGAACTGCTCGGACCTGGCCAGCTCGCAGACCATGACGCCGCGCCAGGTGATCGCCAGCACGGAGGTCCAGGCCGCCATCGGCGAGGAGCTGCTGGCCCGCTCCGGGAAGACGCTGACCGATGCCCAGCGCGACGTGATCATGGCTCAGAACCAGCTGAGTGCCCTGGCCACCCACCCGGTGTGCCGTGACATGGGACGCCGGCTCGCCTCCCTCTACGCGGTCGCCGGCAACACCCCCGACGCCCGGACGCTGGTCGCAGACGTCAAGAAACTCGGCGTCCAGGTGAACCCGAGGCTGGGTCACTGGTACCCCGATCAGCTCGCGGTGGCCGGCTCCGGCTCCTTGTCGAGCCTCTGGGCGGGCACCAGGTCGTGACCCTCCAGCGGCCCTCTGCTGATCGGCCTCGTGCCGAGCTCGACGATCTGGTCGAGCTCATGGAGGTGCTGCGCGATCGCTGCCCCTGGGACGCCCGCCAGACTCAACTCAGCCTCCTCACCTACCTCGTCGAGGAGACCGGCGAGGTGGTCGACGCCGTGGAGGCCGGCACCGACGACGACCAGGTGGAGGAGCTGGGCGATCTGCTCCTCCAGGTGGTCTTCCACGCCCGGATCGCCGAGCAGCAGGGGCGATTCGACATCCATGACGTCGCCGGCGGGATCGTCGACAAGCTGCGACGGCGTCACCCCCATGTCTTCGCCGACGCCGCCGTCCCTGACGACATGGATCGCACCTGGGAGGCCCGCAAGGCCGCCGAGAAGGGCCGCACGTCGTCTCTGGAGGGCATCGCCGAATCCCTGTCATCGGTGGCCAGGGCCGTGAAGGTGGTGGCCCGGGCCCGAAAGCACGAGGTGCCGGTCGGACTGCCCGATGAGCCGATCGGAGCCGAGGAGGTCGGCGATCAGATCCTGGCGCTGGTGGCGCGGGCGCATGCCCACGGGATCGACGCCGACCAGGAGACCCGCCGTGCCGTCCGGAGGCTTGAGAGCCGAGTGCGGACCGCCGAGCTGGGCGGCGAGGATGTGGACGGATGCGCGGCCGAGGGCCGCGACGCCTGATCAGGGGATCTGTTGTGCCCATCGCGCGGGCGTGTCTCAGGGCCCTCGGTTAGGCTGGCAGGTGGAAAGTCCATCCATTGTGAAAGGTTGGCCCATGGCAACCATCGAATTCATCGACGCTCGCCAGATTCTCGACTCCCGCGGCAACCCGACCGTCGAGGTCGAGGTTGTGCTCGACGACGGCACCGAGGCGCGTGCCGCTGTTCCCTCCGGCGCCTCCACCGGCGCCTTCGAGGCCGTGGAGCTGCGTGACGGCGATGAGAAGCAGTATGGCGGCAAGGGCGTCCTCAAGGCAGTTGAGAACGTCAAGGAGAAGCTCGCCGAGGAGGTTCTCGGCTTCGACGCCTCCGAGCAGCGGGCCATCGACTCGGCCATGCTCGAGCTGGATGGGACCGACAACAAGGGCAAGCTGGGCGCCAACGCCATCCTCGGCGTCTCCCTGGCCGCCGCCCGCGCTGCCGCAGCATCCGCCGATCTGCCGCTCTACCAGTACCTGGGCGGCCCCAACGCCCACGTCCTGCCGGTGCCGATGATGAACATCCTCAACGGCGGAGCCCACGCCGATTCCGACGTCGACATCCAGGAGTTCATGATCGCCCCGATCGGCGCGGGCTCCTTCTCCGAGGCCTACGAGATGGGCGCCGCCGTCTACCACGCCCTCAAGAAGGTCCTCAAGGACAAGGGTCTCAACACCGGGCTGGGTGACGAGGGCGGCTTCGCCCCCGACCTGCCGAGCAATGCTGCCGCCCTCGACCTCATCGAGGACGCCATCAAGGCCGCCGGCTACGAGCCCGGGAAGGACGTCGCCCTGGCTCTGGACGTCGCCTCCTCCGAGTTCTACGAGGACGGCAAGTACAAGTTCGAGGGCGAGCTGAAGTCCTCGGCCGAGATGATCGAGTACTACGAGAAGCTCGTCGCCAACTACCCGCTGGTCTCCATCGAGGATCCCCTCGACGAGGAGGACTGGGACGGCTGGCAGGCCTTCACCGAGCGTCTGGGCGACAAGATCCAGATCGTCGGCGATGACCTCTTCGTCACCAACCCGAAGCGCCTCCAGAAGGGCATCGACCTCAAGGCCGCCAACGCCCTGCTGGTCAAGGTGAACCAGATCGGCTCCCTGTCGGAGACCATCGACGCCGTCGAGCTGGCCCACCGCAACGGCTTCCGCTGCATGATGTCGCACCGTTCCGGTGAGACCGAGGACACCACCATCGCCGATCTGGCCGTGGCACTCGGCACCGGCCAGATCAAGTCGGGGGCCCCGGCCCGTGGTGAGCGGATCGCCAAGTACAACCAGCTGCTGAGGATCGAGGAGGAGCTCGACGACGAGGCCGTGTACGCCGGCGCGTCGGCCTTCCCCCGCTTCAAGGCCTGATCACCGGTCTGATCTGAACGATTCAGATCTGCACGGCCCCGGATCCTCACGGATCCGGGGCCGTGTCATTTCTCCGGTTCCGGCGCAGCGTGAGTCATGATGGATTCCGATGCCCAGCTCACCGAGAAGCCCGTCAGAACGCACCTCGCGCAGACCTCGCGACGGCGGCCGCCGCGGTCCCACGCGCCCGAGGGCCGGCCGGACCACCCGGACCTCCTCGGTGCGGGGCAAGGAGGCGCCGAGGAAGGCGACCGCGGGTCGCAGGCCGTCGGCCCGTCGCACCGGGTGGCCGTTCTCCCGCCAGAACAGGTTCGGGCTCACCAGCCGCGCACTCATCCTCGCCGCGGCGGTGGCCGTGGTCTTCGTGATGATCACCCCGAGCCTCGGCGTCTACTTCAACCAGAAGGCCGAGCTGTCGCGGCTGACCGACCAGGAGGCCCAGCAGAAGAAATCCATTGCAGGCCTCCAGGACGAGCTGGAACGCTGGAATGATCCGAACTACGTCCGGGCCCAGGCGCGCTCCCAGCTGGGCTGGGTGGTGCCCGGGGAGACCGGCTACCGGGTGATCGGCAAGGACGGGAGAGTGCTGGGGGGCGGGGTGTCTCTGGAGTCCTCCCAGGACGCCGCGACCGCCGGCCAGCAGGACTCCTGGTGGCGCAAGATGATCGGGAGCATCAAGACCGCGGACTCGCCGCAGCGCGTGGTGCCCTCCCAGACACCCCGTTGAGCCGCCCGGTCCGTCAGCCACCCGGTCCGTCAGCCACCCGGGTTGTCAGCACCTCGGGTTGTCAGCACCTCGGGTTGTCAGCAGAGTCCCGGGGCGACATGATGACCGGGTGATCACCCTGCAACCCTTCACCGACGCCGACCGGGAGGCCGTCGCCGCCCAGCTGGAGCGCGAACCCCGCGGGGTGGTGGGCGTCGCGTGGCGCTGTCCCTGCGGCGACCCGGGAGTGATCGTGACGCTGCCGCGGCTGCCGGGAGGCTCCCCCTTCCCGACCACCTACTACCTCACCTGCCCGGTGGTGGCCTCACGCATCGGCACCCTGGAGGCATCGGGGGAGATGGCGGCGATGACGGCCAGGCTCGCCGAGGATGCGGAGCTGGCGGCGCGCTACCGGGTAGCGCACGAGTCCTATCTGGACGACCGCGCACGCTACGGCGCGCAGGCCGGCCTGGAACCGGTCACCGAGATCGACGGGGTCTCGGCCGGTGGCATGCCGACCCGGGTGAAGTGTCTTCACGCCCTGGCGGCCCATTCCCTGGCCGTGGGGCCGGGAGTCAATCCGTTCGGTGACGAGGTGGTCGAGAAGCTGGGCCTGTCGTGGTCCGGCGGGACGGGTGGGACCGGGACGAGGGGGGAGGAGAAGTGATGGCTGTACCGACGAAGGTCGCCGCGATCGACTGCGGCACCAACTCCATCCGTCTGCTGATCGCCTCCCGTGCGGCCGACGGGTCGCTCGTCGATCATGACCGCAGGCTCGAGCTGGTGAGGCTGGGGGAGGGGGTCGACGCCACCGGCCGGTTCAGCCCGGCCGCCCTGGAGCGCACCTTCGCCGCCTGCGACCAGTACGCCGCGGTGATCCGGGATCTGGGGGCCGAGCGCGTCCGGTTCGTCGCGACGTCGGCCGCCCGCGATGTCTTGAACCGCGACGAGTTCACCGCCGGGGTGCGTGCCCGCCTGGGAGCCGATCCGGAGGTGATCCCCGGCACCGAGGAGGCCTCGCTGTCCTTCTCAGGCGCGATGTCGGGCGTTCAGGTGTCCGCCGAACCGGCCATGGTGATCGACTGCGGAGGCGGATCCACTGAACTGGTGCTCGGACGCCAGGGGAGCGGCGGACCGGTCATCGAGTCCTCAGACAGCCTCGACGTGGGATCGGTACGGCTTCGGGAGCGGTTCCTGCACGACGATCCGCCCACGGCCGAGCAGATCCGGGGCGCCCGGGCGCTCGTGCGCGAGATGCTCGACGGCAGCGCCGTCGACCCGTCGCAGGCCGCCACCGTGATCGGGGTGGCGGGGACATTGACCAGCCTGTCGGCGATCCACCAGGGCCTCAAGGTCTACGACCGGGAGAAGGTGCACGCCTCGAGGCTGACCACCGATGAGATCCGCGGCGTGGCGGAGGTGCTGCTGGCCTCGACCGTCGACCAGGTCGAGGCGATGGGGCCGTTGAAGCGGCGTCGCGCCGAGGTGATCTGCGCCGGCGCGCTCATCGTCGAGGAGATCGCCGCCCGGATGGGCGCGGATGAGATCATCATCTCCGAGAGCGACATCCTGGACGGCATCGCCGCCCAGATGTTGGACGGCTGATCGGTTCTCATGGCCCTCGTAGCCCAACGGCAGAGGCAGGCGGCTTAAACCCGCCGAAGTGCGGGTTCGAATCCCGCCGGGGGCACAACCTGACGCACAAGGCTCCGTGGACCTTGACCCGATGGATCATTGGGCCGGGCCCGGGCCTTGTCCGCGTTCGCCGCTCAGGTGAGGCGGTGGGACGCGATTGATGCGAGAGTGGCGGTGGAAGGGTTCTTCGAGGATCAGGGGTGTCGTCAGATGGGCCGGGCATTCAGGGTGGTCGTCAGAACGTTGTTCGCGATCGTGTTCATCGCTGGTGGGATCGTCCATTTCGTGTTCGGACGCTCACGGCCCGATACATATGCCGCCTTCGCCAGCACGGCGGCCTTTCCCTGGCTGCAGACCCTGTGGCGTTCGTTCGTGATGCCGAACATCGGATGGCTGACCGTCGTGCTCGGCCTCTATGAACTTGCCTGCGGTCTCGGCATGCTGCACAGGCGCACGGTCCCCGTCGCAGCGTGGGGCATGACTGCATTCCTTCTTCTCATCCTCGTCCTCGGCTATGGATTTCCTGCGCAGTCCTGGATGGAGGACCTTCTCAGGAATCGTGCGGGCACGGTCGCCATGATCCTGCTGCTCCTGCCGCTCGGTGTCAGAAGGGCCGGGTGAGGACGCCTGATCCCATCACCGGCGGACACATTGTTCCTGTAGTACGAGACGCCGCCTCGAGTGTTCTCAGCGGTGAGTCCTGTGCGTGCCCTGCGATGCCGACCGGGACGAGGCCGCCGGGAAGTACCCCGGCCCGGTATGAGATCGTGAATGATGGTCTCTGCGGAACGGCTCGAGCCCGGCGACTCGAAGGCGCCCGGCGTCGCGACTCCCGATCTTGCATCGGGACTGTGCTCATCCTCGGTGAGATGGCTCCGCGAGCGGCTGGCGTCGGGCGACGCCGGCGCGGCTGCCGCTGCGGCGCACCGGATCGAACCGTCCCTCACCCCGCAGAAGCTGGCGACAGGTCCTGACCTGTCGACGGCGGCGGGTGCCGCGTTGGCACTGGCCGAGGCCCATCTGCTGGCAGGAAGCCTGCGCGACAGCATGCCGATGAGTCGGCTCGCCCTCCTCGCGGGCCAGCAGACCGGAGACCCGGTGGTCGCCGCCCAGGCGGCAGGTCTAAGGGCCGTCGCCACCGCCATCAACGGGGAGCGCGAGGATGCGCGGTGGTGGCTCCGCTACGCGCGTGAGGAGATCGATCCGGCCGAGGCCGTGAGCACCCGCGGCGGGTTGTGGAGTCTGCTCCTGGCAGAGGCGTTTCTGCGCTTCACCGACGGCGATGACGCCGGCCTCGCCGATCTGCGGCGCCGGGCGGCGGCCTCGGAGCGGCTGCGCCCCGACCTCGGGTGGATTCTGGCCTGGATCGGCGGTTTCATCGCCATCCTCCGTGCGGACCTGGCGAAGGATCCCCAGGCGCTCCTGGCATCATCCCGCACGTTCCGGACGTCGGACCGGCGGCCGCCCTGTCCCCCGCTCCTGTCGGGGATGGCACTGAACCGGGAGGCGCGGTCGCTGGTGCACCTGGGCCGTCCCGGCCGGGCCCTGGAGATCGAGAACGACCTGCCGGACCATCTGGGCGACGCGGTCTGCTTCGCGACCGACCGGGCGACGGCCCATCTGGCGAGGGGCCGACCGGAGCTGACGTTGGAGCGGACCGAGGAGTGCCCGCGTGCGGGGACGCGACACGCGCTGTACCAGCTGGGACCGATCCGGCTCCGGCGTGCGGTGGCGTTGGAACGCCTCGACCGTCCCGCGGCCGCCTCGCGCGAATTCTCCCTGGCGTGGCACCTGATCCACGAGATCGCGGTGCTTCCGATCATGGGGATCCGGGCGGAGGACATGACCGACCTGTTCCTCCGGCTTCGTCGCAGCGAGCCCGACTTCTACGGGCGGCTCGTGTCGGATCCGCGGGCGCCGACCGAGGTGGCGGCCGCCGTGGGGCCGGTCTTCGATCTGTCGGTGCTGAGCGAGCGTGAACTCGAGGTGGCGGGCCACCTGGTCACGGGGGCGACGCTCACCCAGATCGCCGATCTCATGACCGTGTCGCGCAACACCGTGAAGACCCAGGTGCGGGCCATCTACCGGAAGCTGGGCGTGAGGTCGCGGGCCCAGGCCATCGAGACACTGAGGAGGCTCGGGCACCGACCCGACTCCGGTCCCTCCGCCGTGGCCCCGGGGAATGCGAGCGGCTCTTGACCGGCCACCCCCCTCCGACGCGGCGTGCCGCGATCACCGAGGTCTGCGCCAGCCTGCGTCCCGGTGAACCACTGCCCTCCGTGGTGGCGATGGGCGTCGTCCTCGCGCGGGGCTCGGAGCACCGATCGGAGGATCCGGTGGGCTGGCCGGCCCGCGCGGTCGCCAGGATCTGGGCACTGATCAACGTCGGGGAGTGCGGTGAGGCGTCGGCCGTCGCGCAGCGCCTACGGTCGGATCTCGACGACGGCCTCGGCCCCGATCTGTCCCGCATCGCACGTCAGGCGGTCTCTCTGGTGTGCGCCGAGGCATTCCTCCGTGACGGTCGTCCAGGTGATGCGCTGCCGCACGCTCGCACAGCCGCGAGGCGGGCGTGGCAGGCGGGCGCCCGACGCGAGACGATCCATGCCCTCGGGTTGCTCGCCGCCGCTCTGGTGATCGACGGGCGGACCGCCGAGGCGGATGCCCGGTGCCGGGCTGCCCGTCATCTCCTGTCGGGTGCGGACCTTCGCACGGACTCGGGTCGTGCACTCACCCATCTGGATGTCTGGAGTCTGGTCCTGGCCGAGGCCTTCGTGGTGTTCCGCGGCAGGGATCGGGCCGGACTCGACATGCTCGCGACCGAACTGGCCAGTAGAGGTTCCGGTACCGGGTTGAGATGGATGATCCCACTGGTCGGCGTGCTTCGCAGCACCCTCGACAAGGATTTCGGCACGGCGGCAGCGCTTGCGCAGAAAGTCCGGGGCTCGGTGATCCTTCCCGGCTGCCCACCGCTGATCTCCCAGTACATGGCCGACCGTCAGGGCTCGGCCCTCATCCAGCTGGGCAGTCCCGGGGAGGCCCTGGAACTCCTTGACGGCATGACGTCCTCCAGCGGGCACGCGGTGTGCTTCCCGAAGGTCCGCGCCGGCGCGCACCTTCAGCTGGGACGGCCCCGATCGGCCCTCGCCTGCACCCAGGAGTGCGTCGACGACGCCGAGGGCCACTCGCGTCTGGCCCTGGCCGCCGTGCTGGTGCGCCGGGCCGCGGCCTTCGAGGCGGTCGGCAGGCCTCATGAGGCGGACAGGGCGTTCGTGGAGTGCCTCCGGATCCTGGAGGGTCTGGGCGGCTTCGTCCCCGAGATCGGGGTGCCGATCCCCGCGCTGACCGTGATCGCACGCCGGGTCACCAGACTCGAACCCGATCTGGTCCGGCGCGTGCTCGATGCCATCGTCCCGTCGGACGCGATGCTGGGCGTCCTCGGGGAACGGCTCCCCGACGACAGGCTGAGCGACCGTGAGCGCGAGGTGGCGCGTCTGCTGGTTCTCGGCCTGTCGAGAAGGCGGATCGCCGATGAGCTCGCAGTCTCCGCGAACACCGTGAAGACGCAGGTGAGATCGCTGTACCGGAAGCTGGGCGTGGGTTCGCGGCGCGAGGCCGTGGCGCGTCTGGACGCCGAGGGCTTCGGGGAGCCGTCCGGGCCCCCGCCCCGGTGACGCCGCCTCAGACCAGCGCCACCGCGGCGTCGGCCTGGTGCACCCGGAAGGTGAAGGACTCCTCCAGGTACAGGGTGACGGTCTGCGCGTCGTGGTCGAGGTAGCCGATCGAGACGTCGCGGCCCAGATACAGGCAGGCGTCGCCGCCCCGCTGGGAGACCACGAGGGCGCACCGGGCGGCCGGCGCCCAGAGCACTTCGCCGCCCGACAGCAGCTGGGTGAGATGGTCGATGACCGGGACGCCGTGATCGGTGGTCTCGGCGACCTGGGTGTACAGCTGCTGCGGCAGCACAAGGTCGTAGGGGCCTTCGACATCGGCCAGCCGCAGCACATTGCAGGCGCCCGCGACCGCGTCGTCGATCTGCTCCAGCTCGGCCGGCATCTGAACCGGCTGATGCACCGACGCCTCGGTGAGTCCGGTGATCCCGGCCTCGTCCCAACCGTGCAGGATCGCGGTGTCCTCGGTGTCGACGAGCTTGGTGACGGCGTCATCGACCTCGTCCCAGGTGAGGTCGAGCGCTCCCCGCTCGGCGTCGTCGATGTCGGCGCGCGAGACGGTGAAGGGCACCCTGACCCGCACGAGCGGCTGGACCCGATGGAGCCGCGACTGCACCCCGTCGGTCTCGGAGGTGGGCCCGAGATGGCCCAGGCTGATGGACCCCAGGGTCGGCCCGTCGGCATCGGGGACGTCGACGACCCGCCTCCCGGCGGCGCGCAGCGAGAAGGTGTCACGGGCCTCGGCGTCGATCTGGGTCCAGGCCTCCTGCGAGATCGGGGCCAGTTCGCGATGCAGATTGTTCATTTCAGGGTCCTTCCGGTGTTCGGGATCGCTCCGAGTTGAGGGGTTCCGCGCAGGCCGCCGACCCCCAGACTCGGGTCTGTCGGGGTGGTGGTTCGCGGCCGGTCGACCGCGGCGTCGAGCAGGTCCGGGTCGTCGAGGGCGTCCTGGCTCGGCACGAAGAACAGTGAACCGGTCCGGGCCGTCGAGAAGTCGAGGATCCGGTCGGTGTTGCCGGGCGGGTCACCGATGAACATCCTCTCCAGCATCGTCTCGGTGGTGGTCACGTCGGCGGAGTAGCCGATGAAGAAGGTGCCGTAGACACCCTCGGCGACATTGCCGAAGGGCATGTTGTCGCGCAGGATCTGGCGCTCGTTCCCCTCGGCGTCCTCGACGACGTTGAGCGTGATGTGGGCGTTGGCCGGTTTGGCGTCGTCGGGATACTCGATGTCGGACAACTTCGTGCGGCCCATGGCATTCTCCTGCTGCTCCACGCTCAGCCTGTCCCAGCCGTCCATGTCATGGGTGTACTTCTGCACGATCAGATAGCTGGAGGCGGGAAAATCGGAGTCGGGTCCGGTGATCGCCACCTCCTCGGCGAGCGGCCCGGCGGGGTTCTCGGTGCCGTCGACGAATCCCAGCAGGTCGCGGGTGTCCCAGTACCGGAAGCCGTGCACCTCGTCGATGATCCGGGCGATGCCCATGAAGGCCAGGCCCAGCCGGTGGGCCAGTTCGAAGCAGATGTCCATACTGACGGCGCGGATGTGGAAGAAGAGGTCCCCGCCGGTCGACGGCGCCCGATGGGTTCCGCCGTCCAGGGCGATGAACGGGTGGAGGCCTGACGGGCGGGCGGAGGCGAATGCCCGGTCCCAGAACTCGGCGCCGATCCCGGTGACGCAGGTCAGCCCGCCCTCCTGGGCCCGGAACCCCACGCTGCGGACGAGCCCGGACACCTCGGCCAGTCCGAGGCGGGCCTCGGCCTCGCGGCCGGGTGCGACCGTCAGGGTCAGGAAGACGGCCGCCGGCGTCAGCGGAGCGACGATGGTCTGGGGGACGGGTTGTGCCATGGGGCCAGCCTATTCCCGGGCACGATCCGGCCGGCCCCATGCGCAGGATCGGGACTGGCCGGACATGACGACGGCCGGGTCCTCAAGGACCCGGCCGTCGTGCGTCGCTGTTGCGACCCCGATGGGACTCGAACCCACGACCTCCGCCGTGACAGGGCGGCGCGCTAACCAACTGCGCTACGGGGCCTGGAGAGCATCACGACGTCTGACGACGTCATCACACTCCTGGTGGGCGATGCCAGGATCGAACTGGCGACCTCTTCCGTGTCAGGGAAGCGCGCTACCGCTGCGCCAACCGCCCCAGGCTTCGAGCGGACGACGGGACTCGAACCCGCGACCCTCACCTTGGCAAGGTGATGCTCTACCAACTGAGCCACGTCCGCCTGATCGTCCGGATCTCGCCGCCGACCAGCGGGTATGAACACTAGCGCCACCGCTGACGGGATGGCAACTCCAGAGCCGTCCCGTCGGCGGTGGGGAGGGCGGGCGTTCAGTCGGCGAGCTGGCGCAGCCGCACCGACAGGCAGGTGACGCAGCCCTCCAGCTTCTCGAACTCGGTGATCTCCACCGTCGTGACGCTGTAGCCGAGCCCCTCCAGCAGGGCGGTGGTCCGCGGCGCCGACGCCGACATCAGCAGGTGCGAGTCGGACAGGCGGACCACCGCCGTGCCGTGCTCCTCGGGAACCGGCAGGAAGCGTTCGAAGATGGCCGGGTCGTCGACGAAGTCCGGGTAGCCGATGACGGTGCCGTCGGGCAGCGCGGTGACCGCCGTCTTGAGGTGCAGCACCTTGGTGACCGGCACGGCCACCACCGTGGCGCCCAGCGGGGTGAGGATGGCGCGCAGCTGCGCGATGCCCCGGGGGTTGGTGCGTCCGCCCTGGCCGACGTAGACGGTGTCGCCCACCTTGAGGACGTCGCCGCCGTCGAGGGTGCCCGGATCCTTGATGCCGTTGAGCGAGCAGCCCAGCTCCTCGACGACCTCCCTGGTCCCGGAGACCTCGTCGCGGCGGGCGAGCGCGCCGGGGCGGGTGGAGACCGCGACATTGCGGAACATCACCACGGAGTCCTCGACGAAGACGGCGTCGGGGCAGTCATCGGCCGGGGTCACCTCGCGGGTCCGCCAGCCCGCCGCCTCCAGCGCATCGACATAGCCCCGCCACTGGCGCAGTGCGAGGGGGACGTCGACGGGCACGCGCTCAATGTGGTCGACGATGCCCTCGTCGAGGCGGGGGCCGGGCTTACGGACGAGAGCGATCCTGGACATGGAGCGTCATCCCTTTCTGACGGTGCGGTTTCGGATGCATGCCAAGGCTAGGGGAGATCGTCGATCCCGCGGTCGAGCCGGGAGAGTTCCGCCAGCTGGGAGTGCCGGCGACCCCAGGAGAAGTAGAAGGACAGCGCCACCGAGATCCAGATGACGAAGGCGATCAGGGTCACCACGTGCAGGCCGGTGATGACGTAGATGCAGGCAGCGATCGACAGCACGGGGGTCACCGGGTATCCGGGCACCTTGAACCCCCGCGGCAGGTCGGGTGCGGTCCGGCGCAGCACGATCACGCCGAGGGAGACCAGTCCGAAGGCGGTGAGGGTGCCGATGCTGGTGAGGTCGGCGAGGATGCCCAGTGGCAGCAGGCCCGCCAGCACGGCCACCGCGAGGCAGACGACCCAGGTGTTGAGGGCCGGCACGTGGGTTCTGCGATCGACCCTGGACAGCGCCGACGGCACCAGTCCGTCGCGGCTCATCGAGTAGAGGATGCGGGTCTGGCCGTAGAGGCAGATGAGGGTCACCGAGAAGATCGAGATCACCGCCCCTACCGCCAGCAGGGTGCCGGGCCAGGTGGAGCCCACGACGCTCTGGACGATGTTGGCCAGGCTGGCGGTCTGGTCGTCGAACCGGTCGGCCCGCTGCGCGCCCAGCGCGGCCACCGCGACCAGCAGGTAGATGACGGTGACGATGGCCAGCGCGGCGATGAGGGCGCGGGGGATGGCCTTGCGCGGGTTGCGGACCTCGCCGCCGGTGGTGGCGATGGCGTCCAGACCGATGTAGGAGAAGAACAGCGACCCGGTGGCCATCGAGATGCCGCGTACCCCGGCCGGGGCGAAGTCGGCGAAGTGGTCGGCGTGGAATCCGGTGAAGGCGATGGCTGCGAAGACCACCAGCACGGCGAGCTTGACCATCACCATGACGGCGTTGGCCCGGGCCGATTCGGAGGCGCCGCGCAGCAGGAGCAGCAGGCACAGGCCGACCAGGATGACGGCGGGCAGATTTATGAGGCCGCCGGCATCGGGGGCGGCCGACAGGGCGGCGGGGAAGCTGAATCCGAGGGTGTTGTGGAGCAGCAGGTTGAGGTACTCCGACCAGCCGACGGCCACCGCGGCCCCGGAGACGCCGTACTCGAGGATGAGGCATGCCCCCACGATGAAGGCCATCAGTTCGCCCATGGTGGCGTAGGTGAAGGAGTAGGAGGAGCCCGACGACGGCATCGTGGACGCCAGCTCGGCGTAGCAGACCACCGTCAGCCCGGCGACCACGGCCGCCAGCACGAAGGACACCAGGACCGCGGGGCCGGCCTCGGGCACCGCCTGGGAGAGGATGAAGAAGATTCCGGTGCCCACCGTCCCGCCCACCCCGATCATGGTGAGTTGGAGGGTCGTCATGGACCGCCTGAGCTCCGGACGGTCATCGCTCGGCGCGGCGGTCTGGGTGATCGAGTCGGGACACTGCTCGTGGACGACGCCGGCGGGCAGCCTGCGCCTGAACAGCTGCTGGGCAATGGGTGAGTCCATGGGTGACCTCCGGCGAACGAATGAGTATGCACAATACCGCACAGTTATTCATCGGTGGTCGATGTCTCTGTGCTGTCGCCGGGACGCGGGGGAACCGGAGCAACGGTCCGTGCGTCCCACCGGGAGATGATCACCCCAGTGCGACCCGAACGGTCCTCGGACGGTCTACACAGGACAGGATGCATGGGACAGTTCGTACGGTGACGGCTTGTACAGTGGGAGCACGGCGACAACCAGGAGGTTCATGATGGGTAATCCCGTCTTCGCAAGGGCTGGCGCCTTCCAGCCTCAACCCGCCCAACAGGCCTACGGCCAGCAGTACGCGACCCAGGGCGGCTACTACCAGACCGGATACGGGCAGCCGCAGCC